>NZ_JAMYLH010000022.1:0-89990 GCF_040317925.1 Mesorhizobium sp. M1348
CATGAGAGAGGCATGAAATATTATGTGGCGGAGGCAAGCTGGGTTTGGCCGACCCGAAAGGGGTCAGGGCGGCTCCGCCACATAATCTCGCCCGACGCATAAGCAAGGCTCCTTGTTTTAGCGCTTGAATTTCTGCAGCACCCAGATGTAGCCCTTGGGCGGATGATCCTGGTCGATGAACTGCGTCTTCACCGTCGTGTCCTTGCGGCTGCATCGCTTGCACCTGAACCTGATCGCTTCCAGCGGCTTGTTCCAGCCCACCACCTGGGCCACGTCATTCGCCCTGAAGCGCCCGACGTGGTAGCAGTGGCCGCACTCCACGATAAGCAGCATGTTGGCCTTGGCGGCACGTCCAACGCTGTCCATCGGCCCGGCCATGGCTCATTTCCGGGTCGAGTAATCCTCGGGGAGGGGAAGCAGGCCAAGCTCCGCCATCCGGTAATCGGGCTCCTTCTCCGCGACGCTGGCCAGCACCTCGTGCAATTTCTCGACAAGCCCGCAAAGCTGCCAGAACAGCTCGCCATGCGCCTTGAGATGCAGCTGCGACGACAGCACCGTCCGGCGCAGGCTCAAAGCGTCCCTGATGATCGCCTCCGCATCCCTCGCCGACAGCCTGTCGAACCGGCTTTTTCGTCTGCCCATCGCGGCTCTCCTCGATTTGTGAGCAACCGCCCCGCCTACTGACAAATAGGAAGGCATTCCTCGCCAAGTCAATTCGCTCTTGACATTTTTGTTCCCGTTTTGTTCAATTTCAACAGGAACGCTCGGAGGCCCCACCGTGGACCACATCGTGACACTGGACAGCCGCCAGGAGGCCGCCCTTCAGGCCGTCGCCGACCAGTTCATTGCCCAGCACAAGGGCGATGCGGTGAAGGCGCTCAAGGAGATGATCGTGCTGAACGGGTATCTGCAGGAGCGGCTGGATGCGGTGGGTTGAAATTCCATCCACAGGCGCGATTAAGCGCAAGAAGATTCACCGGGAAGGTCGCGGCGTCAGCGCGAGTCCAATCGGTCATCTCTGCCAGCATTGCCCTGTCGGGTGAAGCGAAGCGCTTTTCGTGGTCGATCTTGATCTGCCGCATCCGCTTTGCAGGATAAGCGATGACATCGTCGGTCTCGACATGGTGATCATAGCAAAGCAGCAGGAGATTGGCCGCAGAACGCCGTTCCTCGTTGCTCATGTCCTCCCGAAAGCGTTCGCCTCCCTCTTCAGCTCCCTCGATATGACAGACTTGGCCAACAAACTTGCCGACCTCGTTCATCATTAGCCGATTGCACCCAGGAAAGGCGCAAAGATTTCCTGAATGCAGGAACAGCTGGCGAAGCGTCTCTGGTCTTGGCGCAAGCCGTTTCGCCCTCTCTTTTTTTGTCGTTTGATGGTTCCAATAAGACCAGTGCTGCCAATCGACCTAATTTGAAAACCACTTTACTTTTCATCGTTGACAGTGGTTTCTGGTTGCGACCAGGACAATTCTCCAGAATCCACTCTGACCCAAATCCCTGTGGCCCAGATGTCGAGCAACTTCGTGTACGCTACATAACAAGGCACGAACAGCGGGCATTTCTTGGCTCCAAAGTGCACTTATCTCATAGGTTGAAATGGCTGAGAGTGACGCAGTCAAAAGTTTTCGGGACGCCATAGAAGCAGCGCTTAGAGGCGGCTTCGTAGCGGTCGATTTTCCGGACGGTTCTAAGCCGCTATTAGAACGTGCACTACGTCAGCGTATCGGGCTAGTGACCTCCACGGACCTCGCCATGAAAAACGCCGAGGAAGCAAGAGCCAACACACTATCCGCGCGACATGGTGTAAACAGCTTTCCACATCACAGTGACTTCGCCTTTAGACCATTTCCACCTCGGCTAATCATTCTGATCAACGAAACCCAGCAATCCTACGAGACGCCTACCAACGTTACTCGAATCATCGATCTGCCAAAGAAGATGCAAGACATACACGCTCGCAGCCAGTGGCATCTGAGGGTCAGAGGCATGGCCTTTGTCGTTGGCGGGATGACTGCAGTTGGAAAACATCTCATTCACCGGTGGGATACGGATTTCTTGGAGCCCGAAAACGGAGAAGCATGGGCATGCCTACAGATCATCAAGAAGCTCGTTCCAAGGGTCGAGTCACCACATAAATGGAAGCCAAAATCTGCGCTATTGATTGACAACTGGAATTGTACGCACTCGCGGGGATACGCCAAAGGCGGGGGTGAAAACCGCGAGCTGGTTCGATTGGAGGCTTGGCATCATGCAGGAGTGGACCACTGACACGTTGTGGGCAAAGGCGGGAGTTTATGGCAGGCAGGCAATGGAGTCCGACCGCAAGAGTCCACTATTTCCACTCTTGGCGTCTTTCGCGCTAGAACTGTTAGGAAAGGCAGCGCTTTCCCAGATCCATCCCGTCCTGATAGCCGACCCTCGCAGCGAAGGCGAAGCGATCCTCTACGCGTTCGGAGTTCCCACGAGCGATCCGAAAACCATCATGTCGAATACCGTCTTCAAGCGGCTCGGCAAGTTAGTGCCGGGCTTTACAGAGGAGGACGTGCGTACTTGCCTCATCCTTGCGGAACAGAGAAATCGGGAACTTCACACCGGCGAAGACGCTTTCCAAGATTTCAAATCGGGTAAATGGGTACCCGATTTCTACCGCGTTACGAAGATCCTGACAGAGTTTATGGGTCGAGATTTGGACGAATTATTAGGCAAGGAGCACGCGAAAGATGCCAATGAAGTTACAGCTGAACAGTCTGCCAAAGTTAGAAAGGAGGTTCTTGATCGGATACAGGCTTGCAAGAAATCTATAGCCGGACTTCGTATTGAGGAACTGTCTGATCGTCGAAAGGCCGACGAATCTGGCGTGACATGGGCACGCTACACCAATGGAACTGCAGTAAAGGCGACTGGGTGCCCCGCGTGTGAAAGCCAAGGTCTGCTCCATCTTAGGCACATTGCTGACCGGCCCGCTGAGATAGTTGAGAATACCATTTTCGTCGATGGAATCTGGTCGCCGCGAAAGTTTAGCTGCAAGGTCTGCGGCCTCGATTTGGACGGAACTAAGGAACTGGGGTTCGCGGATTTGGCTGATCAGGTAGTCGAGACCGATGACAGTGATCCGGCCGACTTCTTCGGGATCGAGGTCGGCACGCTCGATGAGCCAGACTACGGCAATGAGTAGCGTCGATGAGTTTGGGGCAAGGCGCCACCTGATCGTGCTCAACGGGCACTTGCAGGAGCGGCTGGATGCCCTGTCGTCACCACGCCGAGCGACGCGCTAAGCGCTCAGAGATGACGGTAGCAGGACGCGTGTTCAATCGTGCCGTTCGAAGGTCGGCTTAGCGCCAAGAGCCTACCTTTCCGAGCAAATGCCATATATCGCATTTTGGTTGAAGCGGATCGGCAGCTCTCAGGAGAGATTGGACAGCCGCCGCTCCTCGGCCGATCAAAAAGTCCGAGGGCATCGACCTTCACCCTATCTTGCCCGAGCCGATCCTCAAGAAGACTTGCCGACTAGTTACGTCATAGCAGCGGGAAGCCCACCGAAATGCTCGGCCAACATGCTCCTTATCACAACATCGTCTATAACCAGCTTGCGAACAGCCGCCTCATATTGGCTACGGCTTTTGAACTGCAGAGCACTCACGATCACAGTTAAGGCAGGCGTCTCTCGGATTGGATAGCGAGCGATAATCTTGTCAACGTCCTTAGAGATGATCCAGCCCTGCAAACGCGCCTTCTCTGCTTGGTAATGGGCCTGCGAATCCACAGCGATACTGACGTTCTGTCCTGCCTGAATTTTCTTCCAGTCGGGCATCTCAAGACTAATTTGGTCCTTGACGGCTTGCTCTGTCATGCGAGCAGCAAGGCGATCCGCGTTGGACGCTATCGCGGCAAGAAGATCGGTCCACGCCTTGACGATCATCTGACTAGGATCGCCTTCTATGACCGTGCACTGTCGCTTCGCGATCAACTCCACGATAGTCGGGTTGTAGTAGAGAGCTTCAACTGAATAGACGGCAAGTGCGAAGACGCCCTTTGCCTCAAGGGCTATTTTCTTATCTGAAGTGAGCTGGTCCTGATCGACTATTCCGTAAGCTTGAATCCACGCAATTGCACTGGTGTCACGAACACTGGTAACGGCGTGCTCAACGTCGCTGCAAGTCGCTCTTGGAAAGATCGACACACCGGGAAACAGGATTTCGTAAAGCGGTTTGTCTAAGCTGTCCGCGCTTCCTTCAATGAAGAGCATCTTGCGGCGTGAGCCAATGATAGCCTCTTTGGTCGGATCATCGATCCCAATGCCCGGCTCAAGAACATCCAAGTCCCAATTTCCAACATCGTCATTGACGGTCTTGGAGTCGCGCACCAACACGGTTCTGGCGGTGCGGCAACTGACGGGCAAACTCAACTCATGAGTAGACACTACAAACGTGCAATCCGGACGCTTTGCGAAGAGCTGTAGAAGCAATGGTGTGACGATTGATGCGTGCAAGTGCCTCTCGGGCTCGTCGACAAGGATCAGCGAGCCTTTCTTGGCCGTTAGTACCACGCCCGCGATCAGCAGCGCGGCCCGTTCGCCATCAGATAGGGCCGCGATGCTATAAGGCGGGCCCTCACGTTTTCTGGCGACGATCGTGCTATTCGGTTCGATCGTCATGGCGATTGGAATGCCCGATCCGACCAAAAGCTCGTTGATTGTCTCAAGTGGAGGTAATTCGTCCGCCAACTGAGCTGCTTCGGCGCTCTTACCAGATTTGACGGCCGCTCGGATGTTCCGAGAGAGGTTGTTATCCGCATCGATAAGGTCAGCGATAATCAAGCCACTCCGTGAGGCCGGATCGTATTCGCGCCAGCGAGCTTCAGGCTGAGCATCCTGATTCTTCGTGTTAGTCTCGGTCTGGATCTTGCTTTGCGGTGAAAACGGCACCGAGTTGGTTTCCATCCAAGTCTGCCGATGTGCGGCGACGCGGACAGCTCTCGCAAAATTCTTCCGATAGAGCGAAAGCATTAAACCAGACTTACCGGCGCCATTGGGGCCGACGACGAAAAGCGGGGCAGCAGTTGAAACCGGGAGCTGCAATGAAGACCCGTTGGTCAGCGGCACCGCAGTTTCAAATGGCGGCTCGGCAGCTTCAGAGTTTGTGGCCATATCTTCCCCCAATAAGTGCCCCGAACCATTATCTCGCGCGGCGAGATCATGACCTTGCCAACTTATCAGCGTCGAGGGAAGTCACTCGCGGCGATCAAATAGCAGCTATCCGATTTGAAGCGATTGTACTGCGATGATCCGCTTTCAGGATCAGGCAATGCTGCACCATACGACAATCATTCTGAGCGCAAGCTGGCATTCGTGACCCAATTGGCGAACGTTTCCTTTGCGGGGCACCGCCGGCATCGAGATAGGGCGAGATGCAGGGGCGCTGTTGTCCGCTGTAGGATGTGTAGTGGTCGTCGCTTGGCCTGTAGGAGCGGTAGCGGCTTCGCGACGGCTTGTGAGGGCTGGAATTCAGGTTCCGCCAGGCGTCCGGCGCGGCTGCCTGGCAAGCGACGGCACGCCCCTCAATGCCTCTTGAAATACTGCACCTCGCGTTCGTGCTTTTCCGCAGCCTCGCGGCTGTCAAACGTCCCGAGATTGCGGCGCTTGCCGGTCTTTTCATCCTTCTTGCGCGAATAGAGGCGGTATTTTCCGTCTTTGAGTTTTCTGATCATCTGTCTCTCCTTGGCTAGGGCCGCCGCGTCCCAGTGAGGTTGCGCGCGGCTTGCTCGATCGCCGCCCTGTCGTTGCCCAGCCTGTCGATCAGCTCCTGCGCCTGTTCGCCCGATATGCCGGTGCGAACCGCGAGGGCCTCCACCGTCAAGACGTCGGAGCTCGCGACCTCGCGGGTTTCCGGCAGGGCATCGCCTGCCGTCAACGGCAGGGCTGCCTCCCTGTCGATCTCGGCCTCGGCCCGGTGCCAGTGCCGCTCGGGATCGCCATGGATCCCGCCTTCGCGTTCCCAGATCTGGTATGCGCGCTCACGAATCTTGTCGTCCCGTTGGTCGCCCATCTTGATTCCTCCTTTGCCTGTCGGATGAACGCCGCGCCGATCCGAACGATCCAAAAAAATTTGCGTGATCGTTGGTTAGCCGCTCGAGCGTGGGATCGCACAAGACACCATGCCCTTCGGTTCGCTAGCCCGCCGCCCAGCGCCCTGCTACTGGCACTGCCGACGCGGCCCGCCGGAATACGGCTGATAGCTATTGTCTTCCGGTCGATATGACCGGTAGCGGCTGAAGCAGTATTGCACGTGGTCGGATGAGAGCTCGGCGGCGCCGGGTTCATCCGATGGCGCGTAGCCCTCCACCGACGACGTATCGCTCGCCTCGACATAGCTGCCGTCATCGCCGGCGTTGAGATAGGGCGAGATGCAGGGGCG
This sequence comes from Mesorhizobium sp. M1348, assembly GCF_040317925.1. NCBI lineage: Bacteria > Pseudomonadati > Pseudomonadota > Alphaproteobacteria > Hyphomicrobiales > Phyllobacteriaceae > Mesorhizobium > Mesorhizobium sp. M1348. The sequence goes on from NZ_JAMYLH010000022.1 coordinate 6,417, forward strand.
CTGTTGTCCGCTGTAGGATGTGTAGCGGTTGTCGTCCGGCCGGTAGGAGCGATAGCGGCTGGCGCACCATTCGACATGAGCGGCGGGCAGCGCTTGCTGCTCTTCCGCTGGTGGCTGGATAGAGCCGGTGGCGGTGGTGTCGGGGATCGAAGCTGCGGCGGTGTCGGCGGGTTTCGAGCTGCGATCAACTTCCGAGGTGCGAACGGGGACCGCGCGAGCGGGAAGGCGCTCGAGGCGTTGCGAGGCCTGGTTTACCGGGCGCGGGTCCTTGGTCCACAGTTCGACGCTGGAGACGGGGACGGCCGGCCGTACCGGCTTGGCTATCAATAGCCAGGTGGCGAAGGCGAGACCGCTGGCGAATACGGCGAGCGTCAGGACGAAGCCGCCAAAGATTGCGAACAAAGCTTTCATGCCGCGCTCCTTCGCCTCCCGGTTAAGGAAATGCAGGGCGGGGAATCCGGTTCCAGGAAGGAGCGCGGGGCAGGGGCTTTCAAAAAGGAAGGCCCCTCTCCGTCTCGGCTTCGCCGAGACACCTCTCCCCGCTTTGCGGGGCGAGGAACCTAAGGCCTTTTAGGCTTTCAGTGCAGGCCGAATTCGCGCAGCAGTTCTTCGCGGTAGCGCACGAAGCGGCTTTCGCTGCGCTCGCGCGGGCGGGGCAGGTCGATGTCGATCAGCCGCGCCGCGCCGCCTTTCTCCTTGGGCAGGATCAGCACCCTGTCGGCGAGGTAGATCGCTTCCTCGAGGTCGTGGGTCACCATCACCATGGTGACGTTCTCCTCGCTCCAGATGCGCGCCAGTTCCTCCTGCATGCCGATCTTGGTCATCGCGTCGAGCGCGCCCAGCGGCTCGTCGAGCAGCAGGATTTCGGGCTGCACGGTCAAGGCGCGGGCGATGCCGACGCGCTGCGCCATGCCGCCCGACAGCTGCCTTGGGTAAGCATCACTGAATTCGGCGAGGCCGACGAGCGCGATATAGAAGCGCGCCCGTTCCTCGGCCTCGGCCTTCGGCATGCCGCGCACTTCGAGGCCGAAGGCGACATTGCCGAGCACCGTCAGCCAGGGCAGCAGGCGCGGTTCCTGGAAGATCACCGCGCGCTCGGCACCGACGCCGTGCACCGGCTTGCCGTCGATGGCGACGCCGCCGCTGTCGGCCGCCTCCAGTCCGGCCAGGATGCGCAGCAGCGTAGTCTTGCCCGATCCGCTGGCGCCGACGATGACCAGGCATTCGCCCGAGCGGATGTCGAGATTGAGGGTCCTCAGCACTGCAAGCGATCGCCCGCCGATGCTGAACGATTTGGACAGGTCGCGTATGCTGACCTCACCGCCGCTTGTGCTGCTCATCGGGCTCGTCTCCCAGCTGATTGCCTTGCCGGTTGGCCTTGTCAGTTGGTCTTGGTTTCGCCGGGCCGGTAGAGGATGTCCGCTGCCTTCAGCTTACCCTTTGGCAGCCGGCCGTCGCGCTCGAGCACGCTGACCCAGAAGTCGATGTCGCGGTCCGTCGCCTTGGCCCCCTGGCGCAGCCCGAAGCCGGTCCAGTAGCGCGCCAGCTCGCCGTTTTCGCCGCGCTTGTCGAGGATGTTTGCCAGCACCTTGCGCGCTTCGTCGGGGTTCTGCAGCGACCAGTCGGAGGCGCGCGCCGATTGCTCGACGAAATTGCGGGCGGCGTCGGGATGGGCGGCGATGAAGTCGCGCCTGAGCACGACGAAGCCGCCGGCCAGCTCGCCCAGCACGTCCGTGTCGTTGAACACGCCACGCACGCCGCCATTGTCGACCAGCGCGCCGGCAAACGTCGCCTGCCAGTAGCCCAGCGCCGCGATGTCGACCTGGCGGGAGCGCAAGGTCTGCTCGAGCTGCGGTCCGGGCACGACGACGAGATTGGCGGCATCCGGCGACAGGCCGACGCTGTGCAGCGCCTCGCGCACGGTGTAGTCGAGATGGGCCCCGAGCGTGTTGACGGCGATGGTCTTGCCGGCGATGTCGGCGATCGATTTGATCGGGCTGTCGTCCAGCACGTAGAAGACGCTTCGCACCTTGCTGTTGATGCCGTTGCTCGGATAGACGGCGACGAAGTCGTTGCCGCCGGAGATCGAGTTGATCACGGCGGCGGTTGCAGCCGAGCCAATATCGACGCTGCCGGAGGCGAGCGCAAACAATGATTCCGGGCCGCCGCCGGAGTAGCCGACATTCTCGACCTCGATACCGAGGCCTTTGAAATAGCCGAGCTCGCCGGCCAGCTCATGCGGAGAGATGCTGCCACGGCTGGCGAGGGAGCGGAACTTGACGGGTGCCGCTTCGGCAAAAGCGAAGCGCGGCAGGCCGGCGGCGAGAAGGCCGGCGGCGAACGGCGCGCCGGCAAGCAGGGAACGGCGGGTGATTTTCATGGTGCGGGTCTTTCCTGGTTGGCTTGGGTCTGGTCGATGGCGAAAGGGGAGGTCAGTCGACGGCATTGCTCCAGCGGCAGAGTCGCCGCTGCAGGCTGACGAGCGCCTGGTTGGCGATCAGGCCGAGGCCGGCGAGGATGACGATTGCGGCAAACATCAGCGGAATCTGGAAGTTGTACTGCGCGTTCATCACCTGAAAGCCGATGCCCTTGTTGGCGCCGATCATTTCGGAGGCGATCAAAAGCAGCAGCGCCGTGGTGGCGCTGAGCCTCAGCCCAACGAAGATCGAGGGCACGGCGCCGGGCAGCACAACGCGGCGGAACACGGTGAGCTGCCTGGCACCATAGACGCGGGCCATCTCCAGCAGTTTCGGATCGACTTGCTTGACGCCGCCGATGGTGTTGAGCAGCAGCGGGAACAGCGTCGCCCAGAAGATGACGAACACCTTGGAGGCTTCGCCGAGCCCAAGCAGCAGGATGAACACCGGATAGAGCGCCAGCGCCGAGGTCTGGCGGAAAACCTGCAGGATCGGATCGAGGGCGGTTTCGACGGCGCGCACCTGGCCCATGAACAGGCCAAGCGGGATGGCGACCAGCACGGCGGCCGCGAAGGCGAGACCGGCGCGCTGCAGGCTGATGGCGATGTCGCCGAGCAGAGTGCCGCCGGCCAGCCCCTTCCAAAGTGCCGCGACAATCATGTCGATCGGCGGCAGCACGGCCGTGTTGACCCAGCCGGCGCTGCTCGACACTTGCCAGATTGCGAGGAAAGCAATGAGGACGCCGTAGCGCGACAGGAAGCGAATTCCCGCCCGGCCGCCGAGGCGCAGGAAGTCCGAGCCGAGGCTTGTCGTGCTGTCACGCGTGCCGAGGCTGGCGGCCTGTTCGATGTGCTGCAAAGTCATCGTCTTGCCTCTTGCTTGGAAAGTATCGGGCTTCTCGGGACTATTCGGCAGCCAGCACGGCCGAGCGAGCGGCGGTCCACGGGTTTTCAGGCCGCCTGAGGCCGAGGTTCTCGCGCAGCGTCCTGCCTTCATAGGCCGTGCGGAAAAGGCCGCGGCGCTGCAGTTCGGGGATAACCAGCTCGACGAAGTCGTCGAGCCCGCCGGGCAGCCAGGGCGGCAGGATGTTGAAGCCGTCGGCGGCTTCGTTGCCGAACCATTCCTCCAGCTGGTCGGCGACCTGCACTGCACTGCCGATGACGGTGTAATGGCCGCGCGCCGTCGCCACCCATTGATAGAGCTGGCGGATGGTAAAGTTGTGCTCGTCGGCAATCTGGCGGATCAGCGCCTGGCGGCTCTTCATGCCTTCGGTTTCCTTGCTCGGCGGTAGCGGTCCGTCGAGCGGATAGCCCCTGATGTCGAGCGTCTGGCCGGCCAGCCCGTTGAGCAGGGCGACGCCGTCCTCCGGCAAGATGAGATCGTTCAGCTGCTGGTATTTGGCGCGCGCTTCTTCTTCGGTGCGGCCGACGAAGGGTGCTACGCCCGGCATGATCAGCACCTGCTCGGGATCGCGGCCGACGGCCGTCACGCGGGCCTTGATATCGCGATAGAATTCCTGCGCCGACGCCAGGTTCTGATGGGCGGTGAAGATGACTTCCGCCGAGTGGGCGGCGAGCTTGCGGCCGTCCTCCGATTGCCCCGCCTGCACCACCACCGGGTGCCCCTGCACCGGGCGCGGCACGTTGAGCGGCCCTTTGACGCTGAAATGCGCGCCCTTGTGGTCGATGTCGTGGAGCTTGTCCTTATCGTAGAAGCGCCCCGATTTCTTGTCGCGGACGAAGGCATCGTCCTCCCAGCTGTCCCACAGCGCCTTGACCGTCTCGACATGCTCATGCGCTCGGGCATAGCGCTCGGCGTGGGCAGGCTGCGTCTCACGATTGAAATTGCGCGCGGTTTCGTCGCCGGCCGAGGTGACGACGTTCCAGCCGGCGCGGCCATTCGACAGAAGGTCGAGCGAGGCGAACTTGCGGGCGAGCGTATAGGGCTCCTCATAGGTGGTCGAGGCGGTGGCGATGAAACCGAGATGCGTGGTGAGCGGCGCCAGCGCTGCAAACAGCGTCACCGGCTCGAAGCCGGCGATCTTGGCATTGCCGCCTTCGCGGGCGCCGAGCCCGACCGTCAGATTGTCGGCGAGGAAATAGGCGTCGAACAGGCCGCGTTCGGCGGTCAGGGCAAGCTGCTTGTGGAACTCGAAATTGGTGGCGCCATCGACCGGCGCCTCGGGGTGACGCCAGGCGGCGATATGCTGTCCGCCGCCGGGCAGGAAAGCGCCCAGTTTGATTTGCCTGGATTTGGTGGATCTTGTCATCGCGGCGTGCTCCTGGATGGATCGGAAAGGGGATCTCGGGTCAGTGGTGCGTTCAGGCGGCAAGGCCGACGCCGTAGGGCACTCCGGTTACCCGGCATGCCTCGGCGACCGCTTGCCGGGCGCGGGCGTGGATGGCTTCCGATACCAGCACGCCATTGGCAAAATCCTTGTCGGAGGCGTAGATCGCGGTCGGCACGGTCAGCGCCTCGAAGAAGCCGAACAGCGGCCGCAGCTGGTGCTCGACGATCAGCGAATGGCGCTCGCCGCCGCCGGTCGCGGCGAGGATGACGGGCTTGCCCCTCAGCGATGACGGATCGAGCAGGTCGAAGAAATGCTTGAAAAGCCCGGTATAGCTGCCTTTGAAAGTCGGCGAGCCGGCCACCAGGATATCGGCGCCCAGCAGCCGTTCGACGATATTGCGCGCCGCCGGGTCGAGGTCGCCGAGGCGCCTTGCCCGCGGCAGGGACGCGCCAAGATCCTCGATGTCGAAGACGGCCGAGGCCGCGCCGATGCTTTCGGCGGCCTGCCCGACAATGTGGCCGACGAACGCCTTGGTCTTCGATGGCCGGGTCAAGTTGCCCGACAGCCCCACAACGAGCTTCTTCGACATTCCTGGCTCCCTCTCAAGCGCTCTGTTTTAAGATCTTGGGTCTAGCGATCTACTTTAAGTCTAGAGAGTTTGTAGAATTAAAAGAGCGAGAAAATTTCAAAAGCAGGGCGATGAGCGAACTGAGTTTGCGGCACATCGCCCGCAATTGGTTCATTCAACGCGGCGTACTGCACCGGCGCAGCGCATCGACCAGCGATGCAAAGGCCTGCCAGCACCTTGTCCCGCGGGCATGCAGCGAGTCAGTCCAATTTGATTCAAATCCGGCTGTGGATATTTGCTTTTGGGTAAATCGGGGCGGTCATCTTGCCTGCCGGCGGACAACAGGGAGAAGCCGATGACAAGCGACTTTGCCGCCGCACACCTCCATCTTGAACGAGCCTGCCATTATTTGAGCGGCGACGACGAGACGAGCCGCACGGCTCGTGCGGCTCTGGATCTCTTGATCGATGCAATTGTCGCAGCGCAATACAAGCGGCCACGCGGAGACGTTGTGGAGTTTCCAAGATCGGCAAAGCTGGGACAGTCCGTAAGCGGGAACGGGTAATCCAACCGGCGGCGTCCCTTTGCTTCCGCCCGATCACATGAACCAGGTTGCAACCAGGCCGATCGTCGCCGAGAAGATGGCGGCGGTCGTTGTCCAACCGAGTATGTTGGTGCTCCGGCTGTTCACCTGGTCGCCCATGATCCTGCGGCTGTTCGTCATCAGCATGATGAGCAGCAGCAAAGGCGGCGTCGAGAAGCCCTGAACAATGCCGGACCAGACCAGCGCCTTCATCGGATTGAAGCCGAGGAAGTTAAGGCCAGCGGCGATCGCCGTAAAAAAGCCGATGGCGAGATAAAATTTGGGTGCCTCTCGAGCCCGGGCGTGCAGGCTGTTTTTCCAGCCGATGGCTTGTGCAACATCATAGGCAGCGCCGGTGGTCATGACAGGAACCGCGAGGAAACCGACGCCGATCACGCCTGCGGCGAACAGAACGCTTGCGGCCTGGCCAGCGAGCGGGCGCAGCGCCTCCGCGGCTTGTGCAGCCGTGTCGATATCGTGGTGGCCCGCCTTGTAGAGCGTAGCACCCGTCGACAGGATGATGAAATACATGATGAGATTTGAAAACATCATGCCGATGAGGATGTCCCGGCGAGAGCGACGGAGTTCGCTGTCGGTGGCGCCCTTCCTTTGGCTGAGCGTCGTTCGCCCCTGGGCAATCTCCTCCTCGACCTCCTCATTGGACTGCCACGTGTAGAGATAGGCGGACAGCGTAGTGCCGATGATGGCGACCAGGATCGACAGGAACTCACGGTTGAATTCGATCTTGGGAAGCAGCGTTCCGCGCAGCACCGCCGCGGCGTCCGGCTTGGCCAGAATGGCGGCACCGACATAAGCGAGCAGCGCCAGCGCCAGCCAGCGAAAGATGTTACGGATCAAAGTATAGGAGCCGAAGACTTGGAGGGCGAAGATGAGGGCGGCGACGAACAGCACGATCAGCGGAATGGGAAGCGGTACGAACATGTTGGTCGCGGCCGCCATTCCACCAAGATCCGCCGCGGCCTCAATGGTGTTTCCAATGAGCACCCCCAAAAGCACGGACCAAAGCAGCCACCGTGGATAGAAGTCCTTGATGACGTGGAACAATCCGCGCCCGGATACCTGGCCGAGCTTCGACGACAGGTAGACGACCACATACATCATCGGCAACGTCACCGGAGCCGTCCAAAGCAGGTCGGGTCCGAAGCGGGCGCCGGCACTGGCGTAGGTGCCTATCGCGGAGCAATCGTCGTCGGCCGCCCCTGTTATCAGGCCGAGGCCGAGCGCTCGGCCTATGCCGCCTTTCCTCTCCTCAGGTGGGATGGAACGATCGGAACCGGCCTGCCTCATTGCGACCGGACCGGGTTGCGAACGAAAGGCGCGGGCTGCCATGCAACAATGATAAGGATCGGTCGCGGCGCTGGTCTCATTTTGCTTCCTTCAACAACTTGCCCAAACCCGGCGCGCCATGACTTGTTCCGCGACGACGGGGCAGGGGTTTTGTCTCAGGCAAAAAAGTTCGGGTTGACCGCTTCCGAACGCGAAGCGACTATCCGTGCGAGGCGAAGATCGCAGGAGGAAATGCAATGGACGAGCCCGCTCAGTGGCGCCACATGTCGAGCGCGCCAAGGGACGGCAGCAGAATCCTTGTCACGGTTCGGCCATCCGAGCAGGGGCCGGCCGAGGTCGACATGGCTTACTGGGCCCGCGCCGATCAGTTCGGCAGCGAAGGCTGGCGCGCTTCCGATTCGTCGCCAGGACGCATCGTCGAATATGCCGAACCCGAACTGAAGTGCTGGATGCCGCTGCCGTCGGCCAATCTCAGCAAGGGATCGATGCCGAGCCCCTGGGAAGGGGAAGATGTGCCGCTGGTGGATGGCTCGGGGATATGAGGCTAGCGAGAAGGGTAGTCTTGATCGCTGGCGGGACAGCACCCCCCTCTGTCCTGCCGGACATCTCCCCCCTCTGTCCTGCCGGACATCTCCCCCTCAAGGGGGGAAATTGGCCCGCATCGCGGCCTTCGCTAATCTCCGACGCTGCAAGAAGGGCGCGGCTATTGAAGCTGCCGATCTCCCCCCTTGAGGGGGAGATGTCCGGCAGGACAGAGGGGGGTGTGAAGGAATGCCAACGTCCCGGTCGGCCCTCAGAACAGGAATGCGGCCGTGGCGGGGTTCGGGCCGGTGCGGCCGTCGGGCGAATCCATGCACCGGATAAGCTCGAGGTCCTTCGCTTCCAACTCGAAATCGAAGACATCGAAATTGGCGGCGATCCGATCCTGGTGGATCGACTTTGGAATGACAATCAGCCCTTCCTGAAGGTGCCACCTGACGATCGTCTGCGCCACCGACTTGCCGTGTTTCCTGGCAATGCCTTCAAGCGTCGGATCGCTCAACAGCCGGCCGCTGCCCAGCGGGCTCCAGCTCTCGATGCGGATGTTGTGCCTGTCATGGAATTCGCGTCTGTCACGCTGCTGGAAGCGGGGGTGGAGCTCGATCTGGTTGACGGTCGGCGTGACGCCGGTCTCGCCGATGATCCGTTCGAGATGGTCGTGGTTGAAGTTCGAAACGCCGATCGACTTGATCCGGCCTGATTGCCTGAGTTCGATAAGCGTCTTCCAGGCCTCGACATATCTGTCCTGGCTGGGCACCGGCCAATGGATCAGGAACAGGTCGATCTGCTCGATGCCGAGCTTGCTCATCGTCTCGTCGAAGGCGCGCAAGGCGGCGTCGCGCTGATGCGCGCCGTTGCGCAGTTTCGAGGTGATGAACAACTCGCTTCTCGGCACGCCGGCCGAGCGGATTGCCTGCCCGACACCTTCTTCGTTCCGATAGCCTTCGGCGGTATCGATCAGTCTGTAGCCGGCCTCGATTCCGCAGCGCACCACCTTGGCGGTGATGGCTGGATCGACCTGCCACACGCCGAGGCCGATTTGCGGAATGGCGGAGCCGTCGTTCAATCTGATTTGTTCAGGTCTATTCAGGGTAATCTGTTCAGGCATGTTCAGGTCCTTCTGCATCGTTCCGCCCGGCGCAGGCTCTATCTAGTCTGGATGGCCGCGAAAGCCAGTCGATATCAGGAGAATGTGAGGAGACGGACGTGAAGCGCTGATCCTCCGTTTCGGGCCGACAGCGCTCTGTGACCCACGGGCGCCAGAGAACCCTACACAGGACGACCCCACTATCGCGGATTCTGTGGTATTCTGCCGACTATCCGAGGAGGCGACTGCGTTGACCAACAGCTTGGAAGCCGAAGGGGCAAGAGACTGGTCTCCCCTGCTGGTCGCGGCAGAAAAAGGCGATGCGGAGGCGGTTCGATCGGAATTGGCGGCTGGCGCCGACATCAATCAGTCGGACGACGGCGGCTGGTCTGCACTTCACCTTTCAGCCCTCAATGACCGCACAGCGGTGGTCGAGGTGCTGATCGAAGACCCGGAAATCGACGTGAATTCCAGAAACAAGTGGAAGAGCACGCCCTTGAGCCTTGCGTCCGCCAAGGGACATTACGCGTGTATCTCAGTCCTCGTGAGACACCCCCAAATAGAGATCAACGCGCGAGCTGACTACTACGGCAGAACGGCTCTTATCGAGGCGGCGAAGAACGGGCATCTCGAAGTCGTCAAGTTGCTCGTGGAGAATGGCGCGGAAATAAAACTGACCGACAAGACGGGGAGAAACAACGCGCTCATCGAGGCTATCAAGGGGCGGCACTACGAGATCGCGGAATACCTGCTGGATTCTGGGAAAGTGAGCTTTATCAACAAAGAGATGAGGCTAAACGCCCTGATCTGGGCTGGCAGTTGCCACAACCCTCAGCTTATCGAAAAGCTGGAAGTCTCGATTCATACTTTCTTCGAAGGCAAGTGAAGCTTCCGCTTCCCGGTTGCAGTTGCCATTTGTGGTTACCTGACGAGAAGCAGGTAATCCTCCAATCCGGAAGGCTCGTCAGCCCTTCGCGATAAGTGCGGTGCTACTCACGATGTCCGGGCAGGCCGCCGACCAGGCCGGCCTCATAAGCCGCAAGTGCTTTGGCGACGCCGGCAACGAGGTGTTCAACGTCGCTCGCATGTTCGAAGGCAATCCCGGTTTGCGCAAACTCCAGTGGCGAATAGTCAGGCGCTATCCGCTTGACCTCTGCCATGATGCGCTGAGCTTCCTCCAGGTCGCCGAGTTGCGCGTGGCACCCCGCCAGCCTTGTAAGTCGCCAGGGCGTCTTCGAGGGGACCTTGGACATGCTGACAATCGCGGCCTTGTAATCTCCGACTGAGTATAGCGCGATGGCGCGATCGTAGTGGTACCAGTCTGGATGGATCGGGTTGATCCGTATCGCATTGTCAACCGCCGCGAGTGCTTCAAGAGGCCTGCCTCTCATCGTCAGCAAGAACCCCATTTGCGCAATCGTATCGGCGTCATATGGATTGAGGTCGAGCGCGCGTTGAAGGTGATGTTCAGCCGCATCGAACTGACGGGCCGAGATGAAAGCCTGGGCGAGTACGCGATGGCAGCGTGGCTCTTCCGGCGCCAAGGTCGCCGCACACTCCGCGCGGTGGATCACCGAACCAAGCAATGCCGGGGATGCCTCGGCATAGCCACCGATAATGAGATCGGCGAGCGCGACGTAGGAATGCGCCAGTGCATAGGCCGGGTCTTTGTCGACCGCAGCCTGGAAAAGACCGCGCGCAGCCTCGTTGTCATCATCATTATAACCGCGCAGACGGGCCAGTCCGCGCAGCAGAAGCTCGTATGCAGCCAAACTGTCGGGAGGCTTTGGGGTTGCCTGCTTGACACCTGCGTCGTCGAGCCGAGCGACCAGCCGGTTCACCACACGGCGAGCGATTTCTTCCTGCATGTCGAAGATCTGGCCGCCAGACGCAGAAAAGGTATCGCTCCACAAGACTCCACCCGTCGAGGCGGCAGTGAGACTGACAGTGACCCGCATCCCGTCTGCGCGAGTAGTCGCCCTGCCGCGGACCAGATAGGTTGCGCCAAGGCTGGCGCCAACGGCACGCCAATCGGAAGCCGAATCCGAGACGAATGCAAAGCCGGAATTGCGCGCCAGCACGACGACCGTTCCGAAGCGAGCCAACGCGTTGACGATGTCTTCGGCAAAGCCGTCCACCAGAGGGGTGTCTTCCGGCGCACCTTCATTGGTGAAACGCAGCACCGCAACGCTCGGCTGTCCAGCGCGCTCTTGCTTTGGCGCTTCGAGACGAGAGAGGATGTAGCCGCGTTTGGCGACCGTGCGGATAATGGTTTGGCTTTCGTCGTTCAGCGCCTTTCGCAACTCCCTGACCGCCTGCGTCAGTGAGTCCTCGGTTACGAAGACATCGGGCCACACCGCGGACATCAGTTCCGACTTGGTCGCGACACGCCCGACATTCCTGCTGAGATAGGTCAACAGATCAAACGCCTTGGAACGCAGTGCAACAGGTTTCCCGTCGCGCAGCAGCAGCCCGCGGGCAAGATCAAGCTCGCAACTGCCAAGTGCCAGTGGTACGTTCCCTGGGTTTTCTCGCGACATTGAATGCCGATCTGACCAGCTCGACCAAACGCAGCCTGATTGGGGTCTCAATCGGCGCGGACGTCAAGGGATCAGAAGAATTTGGTTCGCCTTTACTTTGGCTGGAAGTCATCCGCCTCTCCATGGCCATGATCTCCAGCATTTCGAACATTGTTCCAGGCATGGGCGCACAAGGCGACGCAGCCATGACGGTGGATGCAAATTCCAGGAGTTCTTGCCGGGCGGCTTGGCGCGTGTTCTCATTCAGTGACATGGTCGACCTCATCCGGTTCTTTCTTGAGCACAATGAAGCCAAAGAACGGGCGCGTACCGGAAGATTTCTGAAATTCTGCTGAATCTGCCATAGCAGGGTTTTCCCCCAATTATTCAACCGAACGGTTGACTATCTCAAAGCGTGCGTCTATATTCAACTACATGGTTGAATTAGAGACACCCCAGATGGACGCGGTTTTTCACGCCCTTGGTGACGCCACCCGGCGGCACATGCTTCGCGATCTCGCCGATGGCGAGAAAACGGTCAGCCAGCTGGCGGAACCCTTCGCGATGTCGCTCGCGGCCGCCTCCAAGCACATCAAGGCGCTGGAGAATGCAGGACTTATTCGTCGAGAGGTGAGGGGCCGCACGCATCTGTGCCGACTAGCCCCCGGACCGCTGGCCAGCGCCCATCAGTGGCTCAGCTTCTACGAGCGCTTCTGGACGGGGCGTCTCGATGTTCTCGAACGCCTTCTTCGCGAAGAGGACGCACGCAAAGCCCAGAATGAGCCCAGGAAATCGCCCAACCCGAAAGAAGGAGACGAGCAATGAATCAGATGAGAACCATCGATGCCTATGGCGAGCTGAGCGAGCCCGCCACGTTCACCATCCAGCGCCTTTTGCCCGGCCCCATCGAGCGCATCTGGGCCTATCTCACCGAGAGTGACCTGCGCCGGCAATGGATGGCCGCGGGCCAGATGGAAATGAAGGCGGGCAGCTCGTTCGAGTTCGTCTGGCGTAACGACGAGCTGACCGACCCGCCTGGCCAGCGCCCCGCGGGCTTTCCCGAAGAGCACCGGATGGAGGGCCGGATCACCGAACTCGATCCGCCGCGCAAGCTTTCCATCACCTGGGGAAATACCGGCGGCGTCTCCTTCCTGCTGGAGGCGAAGGGTAGCGATGTGCTGCTCACCGTCGTCCATCGGCGCCTGCCGGAACGTGCAATCCAGCTCAACATCACTGCCGGCTGGCACATACACCTCGACCTGCTGGCCGCCCGCCTGGCGGGCAAGACACCGACCTCGTTCTGGGACGGCTGGAGCCGCCTGCGGGAAGAATACGACCGCCGCCTGCCGGCCTGATGTAACTCGCGGCGGCCATCCCTGAGGTCGCCGCCAGTCACACGAAGCAACGATGAACTGATGAAACGTGCTTGCATCCCGCAAGCCTGATGGAGGAAGTCATGCGTAAATTGATCACTGGAATGAAAATTTCCGTCGACGGCAAAATGGAGGGCCCAGAGGGTTACGCCGATTGGGTCGACGCGTGGTCGGACGAATACGGCCTGACGCCGCAAATCGACGCCTGCCTGCTTGGCAGCGTCATGTATGCCGGCTACGAGCGCTACTGGAGCGCCATCCAGAACGAGCCCGACAAGCCGCTGCCGATGACCGGCAAATTGCCGAAGCCGGCCGAGCTCGAATGGGCCCGTTTCGCCGCGCAGACCCCGCATTATGTGCTGTCGAACACAATGACTTCGGCGGCCTGGCCAAAGACGCGCTTCGTACGGAATTTTGAGGACATTGCTGCCCTCAAGCAGCAGCCCGGCAAGGACATCTACCTTATGGGCGGCGCCCGAATTACCGCGAGCCTTATCGATGCCGGGCTGGTCGATGAACTCAGGCTGATCGTCTATCCCCTGCTCGCCGGTGAAGGAAAGCCGCTGTTTGGGACGGCGAAAAATCGTCGTGGGCTCGAACTGCGCAAGGTCGAACAGCTGTCGGACGGCCGCGTCGGGCTGGTCTACGGGATCGGCTAAAGCGCATCGCGTTCGATCGGCCTCATGCGACGCGCTTTAGGTTCTTTGTTATGCATGTCGTTACCGCAAAACCGCTGCCCACTTTTGCGCGGCATGCATTAGCGCCAATGTCAGGCAACGACGCCGCGGCAGGCCCAGGCGACATTGGCAAAGGACCTCGGGCCGTCGGGCCGGCCGGCCTCGTAGGCGTCGCGCATGGCGGCGTCGGTGCGCGCCCGCTCTTCCGCGTCGAGCGTGGCTACATACTTGCCGAGCGGCCCTTCGCCGGCGGCTATCGGCGCCCAGTAATCGTCGAAGTTTTGATAGTCCATGCGGATCATCAACTCGGTCTCCGTAACGTCGCGGAGACCCTGCTCGACAAAGGTCCGTTTCATTTCACCCGGCTGCATCATCGGCTGGGTGCAATAGCGGGCGCGCAGCTGGCGTCCGCCTTCGCTGAGCACCGCCACCGTGTCGATCATCATGCGCATCCCCGGCATGCCGCCGAGATGGTCCCATACCGTCGCCGCGACCACACCGCCCGGCCGCACGACGCGACGCATCTCGGCGACTGCCTTGCCGGCTTCGGGCACGAAATGGAGCACGAGCAGCGCCAAGGCACGGTCGAACGCGCCGTCCTCAAGAGGCAGGGCACAGGCATCCGCCTGGCGGATTTTTATCCGCGGATCGGTGTTGCGCCGGATTGCCTCCTCGACGAAAACGGCCGAAAAGTCGATCGCGGCCACCTCACTGAGGTCAGCGGCCTTGACGAGCGCGAAGGTCAGGCTGCCGGTGCCGCAACCGACGTCGAGGATCGTTTCGCCGTCCTTAAGGCCCGCGAAGCCGATGAACAGCGGCGCGAGCCTTTGGCTCCAGCGGCCCATGAGCTGCTCATAGCCGGCAGCATGGTGAACGTTGAAACTTGAAGTCATCGAACCCTCCTCCCAAAGCCGTATGCTAGACTTCGGCGGCCGCTGACGAAAGCCACTTTTGGCGTGTGTTGGTTCGGTCACCCGGGGCGCGCGAAGACATCGCCGGCCGGATTTGATGGCGCCGGACAGCCAGCCTCCGTGGCCTCGACCCCCTATTCGGCGGGCAACCCGCGGCGCTTCCATTCGCTGCGCGGCACCGGATTTCCAACACGAAAGGCAAACGACACGACTTTCGTCGCGTCCGGATCGACCTCGCAGCGAAAACTCAGATCGTACCACTGCCCGTTTGCAGGGAACGGCGCACTGGCGACGTTCATGACCGTGCCGGCCTTCAGTCGATACTCAAGCAAGCTGTCTGGGAAATAGGGGGGCGACGCGTGCACCAATTGCTGTGCGAGCTCCGTGTTGCAGAGCTGACCGATCCGCACGGCGCGCGGCACATTTCTCATGGCGGTTGTCGCTACCGGATCACCGGTTGCTGTTTTCGAGAACAATCTCTTCGCTTCCTGAAGCTTCAAGGGCCTTTGGGCTTTGGCGACACCGGTCGAGTTTGGGTTCGGCGGCTGGGCCGCGGCCGGCTGCGCAGCCTGGTCCTTCCCTTCGGCCGCTGTCACGGCAGTTGGCTGCGCAAGCTCCTGTTTATCCGGATCTTGCGGCGCCGCCGGTGACTGCGAACCATCCTCCGCACTGTTGCCGTCCAGAGACTTGCGAGGACCAGCGTCCTTCTCGCCGAATTGGAAGACGGGCCTCTGAGGGTCGGCTTCCGGATGCGCCGGCGTCTCGATCTTTGCTTCCGGCGGCTTTTCGGGCTTGGCCGGTTTCGCGGGAGGCGGAGGTTTGGCTTTCTCCGATGGTTTGGGCGGTGGCACCAGATCCACCCCGATGGCCTGCTCCTTCTGCGGTTGCGGGGGCGACACCGGCAGTGCGGACAAAAGAAGCGCGGCGGCGAGCAAATGCAGGACCGCGGAGGCAGGCAAGGCCCACCTGAATACCTGGCGCTGATCCCGTATCTCGTCCGTCATCGTGACCGGTGTGTGGAATGAAATATTGGCGGCATCAAGCACCGATGCCGCCAGACGTCGAAATAACCCGTTGCGAATCGAAAGTCGGCGGCTGCAATACGGCGCGTCATCCAATCGTCTGGCGTGGGCGTCCGCGTAGAGGACCCGGGCCAGCAGCAGATGCAGCAACTCGTCATTTCAAGCGGCTAGCTAGCAGACACACCCTGCCGGCACAGTGTCGCCCGGTTGAAATTCCTCAACGCAGTTTGCCGGTTACAGGGAAACCGATAGCCCGCCGTCAACCGCCAGCACGTGCCCGTTGACGTAACCGGCAGCGTCGGAGGCGAGAAACACCACGGCTCCGCCGAGCTCCTCAGGCTGGGCCCAGCGGCCCGCGGGGGTTCGTGCCTCGACCCATTTGGTGAAGGCCTCGTCGCGCATAAGTGCGGTGTTGAGCTCGGTGGCGAAATAGCCGGGGGCGATCGCGTTGACGGTGATGCCGTGACGGCCCAGCTCAGCAGCAGTGGAGCGTGTCAGCCCGTGCAGGCCCGCCTTTGCCGCCACATAGGCGTGAATGGTGGGACGGCCAAGGATCGCTGCGACCGATCCGGTGTTTATTATGCGCCCGAACTTGTTTGGCAGCATCAGGCGCACCGCGTCGCGCATCATGCGGAAGCAAGCCGACAGATTGACGGCAACCACATGGTCGAAATCCTCGTCCTCCCATTCGACCAGCGGTTTACGATGCTGGATGCCGGCGTTGTTGACCAGAATGTCGAGGCGGCCGTGGCGTTCGACGATTCCTTCGAGCGACGCCCTTGAGATCGCCGCGTCGGTGACGTCGAACGGCAGGGCTTCTGCACCGATCCTTTCGGCCGCTACGGAAAGGGCGGCCATGTCGCGGGCATTGACGATCACCGTCGCGCCGTTTTCCGCAAGTGCCTTGGCCATGGCAAAACCAAGACCACGCGAGGCACCCGTGACCAACGCGACACGGCCCTTGAGCGAGAACAATTCCGGCATTGAGATCCCCTATGAAAAGGGCGGGAGTTTCCTCCCGCCCAAAAGCACTATTTGGCGACGCAGGTGTCGGCTGTCTCCGGAGTGCAGACATCGAGGCCCGTGTAGGTCGGGTCGGCCGGCGGAGCCTTGCCTTCCTTCATGTCCTTCAGCGCCATCATCGTCTTGTAGCCCATCTCGAACGGCCGCTGGCCGACCTGGCCAAGGGAGAAACCTTCCTTCATCTGGTCGATCTGTACCGGAAGCGTGTCGGCAACGACAAGGGCCAGGGCCTTCGAGGCGATCTTGTCCTTGTACGGTCCGACCGCGGCGCGGTTGGCATCAGGGATGAACTGCGGGAAGCCACCGGTTGGGACGAATGCGTCGAGGTTCGGGTTTTTCGCCATGATATCCTCGAACTGTTGCACCGAAAGCGGGAAATCATCGTTGGTGTAGAGCGGACAGCCTTCGATTTCGGTCCAGCCGTTCTGGCCCGTCAGCCGATCCCCGGGCGAGGCCGCCGATTTGGTGCCCGAAAGCGTATCGCGAATGCCTTGCATGCGCTCGTTGTGGTTGGCCGCCGCGGCGCCGCCGGACTGGATGCAGATCGTGCCGCCTTTAGGCTTGATCTGCATGACAAGCTTGGCGAGGTTCTCGCCGATCTCATAATTGTGCGTGCCGATATAGGCAACGCGCAGATCCTTGTTTTCGGGCAGGAGATCGGAGTCCCAGGTGAGGACCGGGATGCCGGCTTCCTTGGCGGCCTGCAGCGCAACCGCCATCGCCGCGGCGTTCGATGGCGACACGGCGATGCCGTCCACCTTCTTGGCCACGAGGTCCTGCACGATCTGCACCTGCTCGTCGCCACCGCCATGTTCGCCGGGACCGATATACATGCACTCCACAGCGCCATTGGATTCGGCTTCGGCCTTCTTGCAGCCGTCGCGTGCCTGGTCGAAGAAAGGATTGTTCATGTTCTTCGGCACGAGGGCGAAGGTGTATTTCGCCTGGGCGCCGGAAACGGCGAGCACCATTGCGCCAAGCGCGACGGCGGCCGTGAGCAGATGTTTTTTCATGTGACGTTCTCCTCCTTGGTGTGATCCCGCGGGCCTCCCGCCGGCGGGTTTCTAGCGGCGTTTTTTGGGCATCAAGACTGCCAGCGACGCGGCGAGAATCGATTTGCCGCCGGTTTGCATGCCCAAGAGAACCGCAAGAACGATGAAGGCGCCGACGAAGGCACCCTGCCAGTTTGAATCGATGCCGGCCATCAGCAGCGCATTCCTGATCACCTCGAGAAAGGCCGAACCGATGATCGCACCGAAGGCCGTGCCGGCGCCGCCCA
Source organism: Mesorhizobium sp. M1348 (assembly GCF_040317925.1). NCBI lineage: Bacteria > Pseudomonadati > Pseudomonadota > Alphaproteobacteria > Hyphomicrobiales > Phyllobacteriaceae > Mesorhizobium > Mesorhizobium sp. M1348. Next base: position 24,014 of record NZ_JAMYLH010000022.1, read on the forward strand.
TGAGGCTGGCGCCGCCAATGACTGTCGCAGCGATAACGCGCAGCTCATAGCCTTGGCCCATGGCATTGATGGCCGAGCCGTTGTAGCCGAGGAGCAGGAGCGAGGCGAGCGAGGCAGTGAAAGCCGAGAAAAGATAGGCCTGGAATTTAATCCAATTGACCGGAACGCCGGTGAGCCGTGCCGCCTCCTCATTTCCGCCGATGGCGAAGAGATGCCGCGCCCAGGCAGTAAAATTGAACACGAATCCGACAATCAGGGCCAGGATCACCATGGTCCAGAACTGCGATGACAGTTCTGGTATCCAGTGCGGTGCCCAATCCTCGGGTCCATGCCGCGGCCATTTCGCCTGACCGATCGCCTTCACGATCGGAGCATCGGGCCCGAACTGGTAGAACATCTGGTTGGCCGAGAATACGACCGCCAGCGAGCGCGCGACGGACAGCATGCCGAGGGTGACCACAAAGGACGGCATCCCGACATAGGCGACAAAGAATCCGTTGACCGCGCCGCAGGCTAGACCGGAGAAAAGGCCCATGGCGAAGGCGACGTACCAGGGATAATGCCAAGTGAGGAACAGACCGGCGACGATGACCACGAGGCCCATGATCGAGCCGACCGACAGATCGATGCCACCGGTGATGATCACGATCGTCATGCCGAGGGCCATGATGCCGAAAGGTGCGAAGTTGCGCGTCACATTGGCGACGTTTTCGGAGGTGCCGAAGCTCGGTTCCATGGCTGTCATCAAAATGACGAGAGCGATGAGCGCGATCATCACCCAGAAGGGCTGACTCGAAAGCACACGTTGGAGAGCCGTTTTTTCGTTGGTCGAGACGAAGTCCGACATGGCCGGCCGGCCGGTTTCCCCGACTGACTCCCTAACACTAACTGACTCCCGAGCACTATTCGCCACGGATGGCCCCCGTTATCAGTCCGGTGATTTCCTCGGGCGAGGTGTTGCCGGCGTCCTTGTCAGCAACCTTCGAGCCTCGCCTGAGCACGATGATTCGATCTGCGACAGCGAAAACGTCAGGCATGCGGTGGCTGATCAACATGACGCCTACCCCTTGCGCTTTGAGGCGTCGGATCAATTCAAGCACTTCCGCCACCTGGCGTACGGAAATGGCGGCCGTCGGTTCATCCATCAACACCAGCTTGGCGTTCGAAAGCCGGGTCCGCGCGATGGCGACCGCTTGGCGCTGCCCACCCGACATCTTCCTGACAAGGTCGCGCGGCCGGGTTTCCGATTTGAGTTCCTTGAACAGCGCTGCCGAGCGGTCGATCATTGCCTGCTTGTCAAGAATCCTGATCGGCCAGAAGCCTTTCTTGATCTCGCGGCCCAGAAAGACGTTCTGCGCGGCTGTCAAATTATCGGCGAGCGCCAGGTCCTGATAAACGACTTCGATCCCCTTGGCGCGGGCCTGGATGGGTTGGTGGAAGTGGCAAACCTCGCCCTCGACTACAATTTCGCCGTCGCTCGGAGGAAAATTCCCGGCCACGGTCTTGACTATCGTCGATTTGCCGGCCCCGTTGTCCCCCATCAGACCAACGACTTCGCCTCGCTCCACCTGGAAGCTGACGTCAGTCAGGGCCTGGATAGCCCCGAAATTCTTGGAGACGTGGCGAACCTCAAGCACCGGCATCGCGGTCCTCCCGGGACAACATTTATCGGTCTTGTCCCTGGTCAATGCACAGCAGCTAATCAGCGAAACGTATTCAACACAATCATTTATTAGGTCAGGCCTCCCGGCCGTAACGCGCCTCGTCCGAGTGTGACTTGTAGCTGCTGCAGAGCACCGAGGCGCTCGCCCGATCCTTACAACAGTCACCAGGCGATCCTCATGCTTGCGCCGCTTCATATCCGTTTCGGGTGAAATGAGTGGGCATTTTGCGAGCGGCGCCAACGGCTCGGGTATGGTGCGCGGCAGAACACGGCTTTGCGTCATTCAAACACACGAGGACAGTGGCCAAGCCTGTCCCTAGCGTGCGTCGGCCAGAGCGCATGTCAGGAGATGAACCCGCATCCGGGGGAGGCGAGGGTCAAGTGTTGAAAGTCCGCTCCGTAACGGCGCTGCACGAGAGGGATATTCGGTCATGAATTTCAAAGGTTTGATCAAGCGTGCCGAGACTGTGGAGAGGGCGTTCAAGGAGCTCGAAACCGATTTGGCGGATGCGTTTAGCGAATGTCTCAACGTGGACGATCAGTCGCCGTTGAACGACGTCACCGTGCCGGATGAGACGGTGTCGGATGAGAATCTCGCGGCAACGGATGACAGCTCGCAACTTGAGGCCAATGCGGATGCCTTCGAGACCGCACGACGGCTGACCCCCCATACGCAAACCCGGCTGGCTGCCTTAAGTGCGGTCGATGGGCTTTTTCACGACGCGCAGGAGTATCTGGGGGAAATCAACGCGAAACTGTCGGAGATCGCGACCTCGCATCATCTGACGGGCGAATTCCTGAAACTCCTCCACGGCGACATTCTTCGCGCCAACGAATTGGAGCTGGCAAATACCGGCCTGACCGCGCAACAAAGAGTGCTGTCCGAACAGCTCCACGAAGCAACCAGAAAGCAGCGCGAGCGCGACAGCGCTATCGAGGCCCTGCAGCAGCACGAGGCGAGCCTGGTCGAGGACAAGGAAGCACTTCGCGGCGCGCTGGCTGCGGCAAGGCTGGAACTCGTCGTGGCAGGCAATGCGAGCGCAAAACGCGAGGCCGAGTTCGGCGAGCTTGTCAAAACGCTCTCGGCCAGAGCCGTCGAGGCCAACAGACGCTCGCGCGAGAACGAGACGCTGCGGGAGAAACATGTCAGCCTGTCAATCGACCTCGATAAGGCGCTGAAACGGGAGGCCGAGGCCCGGCACAGGCTGGACGAACTCTCGACTGTCCATGCCAATGACGCCGCCCAGGTTTCGGAACTGCTGGCCGCGCTTGGCAAGAGCGAGAAAGAGGAGATGCGGCTGCAGAAATCGCTCGATATGGCGCAGGCGAAGCTATCGGAAATGACGGAAGCGGCCCGCATCAGGGACGGTGACAGGCAAGCTGAGCTTGCACGCGGTGTCGCGGAGATGACCGGCTTGCGCTCTGAAATCGAGGATCTCCGATCGCGACTGGAGGCCGCCTCCAACCAGAGCAGCGAAGCCGCCAGCGAGATCGCCAGGCTCAAGGCTCAAGCGAGCGACGCGGTGGCGGAAAAGCAAATTGTCGAGCAAAAATTGTCCGCTCTCATGAAGGAGAGCGAAAACGACAAGATGAACCTTTCCGCGGTCAGCGCGAATTTTTCGCAGCTTTCCCTGCAGCAGGCTTCCGAACAGATACAGTTCGACGTCCAGAGGCAGGAATGCGAGGATCTGCGAGCCGAAGTCGCGTCGCTTCAAGCCCGGGTCAAGGAACTGTTGCCCTACGAGCGGCTCCACAAGGTCACCAACGCCAGACCGCGTGAAGACGGCGTGGTCGAGATCACCGCCGCGGTGGCGGAGAAGGCCCGCGTCAGCAGGCGGCGCCTCCGCCTGCGCGCTGCATCCTAGCTCAGGCGCGGCTGTCTGAATTTCGACTGGTGTGAAGCGGACATCCGTCAATGGATTGCGGGTCGAGCGTGAGGCTGGCCTTCCCTGCGTCGGCCTGCGATAGTGCACGCCGGTGAAGCGGAGGGGGCCGAGCATGCGGGTATTCACAAACCGGAACCACCTCCGTTGGAGGATGTTGGCCTTCATCGCAATCATGGTGCTTTTGCCGAAAGCGGCGTCGGCCGATACCATCCCACCCGACAGGATCGCCGCGGCCCTTGCGAAGCTCAAGTTACTCGCCGAAGGCGTCGTCGCGGATGGTAGCGTGCCCGGTCTGGCCATCGGCGTCGTGCATGGCGACGAGGTGATCTTCCTCAGGGGGTTCGGCCATCGCGAAGCCGGAAAACCAGAGATCGTCGATGCGGACACGGTCTTCCAGATAGCCTCGCTCTCCAAACCGGTCTCCGCCACCGTCGTGGCGGCGCTGGTCAGCGACGGGATTGCTTCGTGGGATTCCAAGATCGCCGACCTCGATCCGGCTTTCCGGCTCGCACAGCCCTATCCGACCAGCGAACTCACGGTCCGCGACCTGTTTGCGCACCGCAGCGGGCTTCCCGGCACCGCCGGCGACGACCTCGAGGACATCGGCTATGACCGCGCGGAGATCCTGCGCCGCCTGCGGTTCGTGTCGCCGTCATCGAGCTTTCGTGCCGGCTATTCCTACAGTAATTTCGGACTGACCGAGGGTGCCGTCGCGGCCGCGAAGCCGACAGGCAAATCATGGGAAGAGGTCGCCGAAGAGAAGCTCTACCGCCCGCTTGGAATGGCCTCGACCACTTCGCGTCATTCGGACTTCATCAAGCACGCCAATCGTGCCGAACTCCACGTCAAAATCGATGGCGCCTGGGCAGCGAAGGTCCAGCGCTATCCGGATGCGCAGGCGCCAGCAGGCGGCGTCAGTTCCACCGCACGCGATCTCTCGCAATGGATGCGCCTTGTGCTCGGCAACGGGGTCTATGCCGGCAAGAGACTCATTACCGCGGATGCGCTGGACCAGACACATATTCCCTTGATGGTTCGCGGCAAGAACCCCGTCTCCGGAGGCGAGGCATTCTATGGCCTCGGCTGGAATGTCGAATTCGGCCGGCACGGGCCGATCTGGGGTCATGCGGGCGCCTTCAGCGCCGGCGCACGCAGTCTGGTGATGCTCTTTCCCGAGGAGAAGCTTGGCATCGTCGTCATCGCCAACGCCTTTCCGACAGGCGTGCCGGAGGGACTGTCCGACAGCTTCGCCGATCTCGTCTTCGACGGAACGCTGGGGAAGGACAAGGTAAAGGCATGGGATGATATCTATGCAGGCATGTTCGGCCCTGCGATTGCGGCGGCCAAGGCCACCTATGCCGCGCCGCCCTCTCCGGCAAGTCCGGCCGGGCCGGCCAGCGCCTATGCCGGCCGTTACTTCAACGACTTCATCGGCGATGCTATTGTGTCGGGCGAAGGAGAGGCTCTCGTCCTCCAGGTCGGGCCCGCCGGTGCGCGGTCCTATCCACTGAAGCATTTCGACCGCGACCTCTTCGTGACCTTCCCCGATGCCGAGATGCCGGACAGGCCCTCGGCCGTCAGCTTTGCCGTCGGCCCCGACGGCAAGGCGTCGGCCGTGACCATTGATTTTCTCAACGACAATCATCTCGGCACGCTGCAGCGCGTGGGGGATTAGCCACCGGCGATCAGGGAGCCTTTGCCGGTTCAGGATGCCGGGCCGAACCGGAGCAATTTGAAGCAATCGCCGCTGCCCGATGCCGCCTGCGTCAGGAAGGGTTTCGACCGGTCGATCCATTCCTGGTGCGATCTGGCATCGGCTTCGATCTCATTGGCCGGTGCAAGCTTGACGAAGCCGCGCCCCTTGCTGAAAAGCCAGCACGCGCGGCCGAGAAACCGCCTGCTGCGCTGGCGCAGGAGGTCGGCATCATAAAAGACGTCGAGCACCTCCTGCTTGATCTTCCGCTCCTTTTCGGGATTGGCGATCGCAACCTCGATCGGCTCGCCGCCGATCGCATCCTGCAGGTCCTTGTAATCCAAGGCGATCTGGGTGGTGGCATATTTGATGTCGCTCTCGTCCCGGACGATGTTGAACCATAGCGTGGGGTTGAGCTCGTTGACGACGAACGATGCTTCGAAATCGCGTGACAGATTGAGAATATCGAATCCCTGAACATCGACGTCGCGCTCGACCAGAAGGATCTGGGAAACCTGCTTGGCGAGCGCCGTCCCGTGGGCGCTGACGGCGGCATTGTTGCCGCCGAGTTCCGGACTGACATAGGCGCCGCCATCATCCAGCAGCGCATCGAATTCGCCGAGGGCCTCCACGACAGCGCTGCCGCGGGCAATACGCGCCGCCAGTTTGGCGAGAACCTGCTGGAGCTCCGTTTCGCGTTTGCGCTGGTCCTGATAATTCTGCTGGAAAAAGAAGATGAAAAGCGACACGCCAATCCCGATCAGGATCACGCCCAGCTGCGAAAAGATATTGCGATAATATTCCAGCAGCTTTTCACGATGGCGTACGTCGTCACGCACACTATGCGCCACGCGAAGATTGACGATCAGCGAAAGGACCAGGAGCCCGGCACCGACCAGGATCAGGCCGCCGATCAGCAGGTAGCCATAGCCCGAGTTCAAATCCATTCTTTTGCCGCGCTCCCCGAAACCCCAGACAGCGCAGACTAATACCATTCCGCTTCAACACCTACGTCTTCGTAGGGCGCCGGCGACGGATCCCCACCATTCGGCCACTGTTCTTACAGCCAGGACTATGCTCGCCATCCGCCTCGTTTCGTAGCGGTCTTCTCGCAGCCGGATTCAGGCCGGGTGCTTGGAACCAATGACGGGCGAGACTGTTCAGCTATGACTTTGATACGACGCCGACGTGCCCGGCCGGCTGGGCATGCTGCGATCTTGAGGAGTTCTCATCATGAAGATTTCGTCCAGATTTCGTTCAGTCGCGGTTGCGGTCATCGCTGCGGCGGCAGTTAGCTTTGCCAGCGTCGCGCATGCCGACAGCGGTACGATCCGCTTCGCCATCTACAAGGCGGCCTTTTTCATCGGCGGCTCCGGAGGCGAGGGCACACTGACCTTCCATGGTCGCCGATATCCCATCTCGGTCGGCGGCATCTCGGGCGGCCTCGCCTTCGGCGCCTCCAAGACCTATTTCAAAGGTACCGTGCGCCACATACGCCGCGCCCGGGATGTGACGGGGGTGTACGGTGCAGCGGGCGGTGGCGGCGCGCTCGGCAAAGGGGCCCAGGTGATCGTCATGACCAATGACAAGGGTGCCCAACTCGAACTCACGGGCAGGCAGGTAGGCCTGCAAGTCAATGCCGATCTCAGCGGTATGAGCATCTCGCTGAAATAAGGACAGTCACTGCATTCGTCATTCCTTGGATGGGCCGGATTTGGCTGCTCCAAACCGCAGCCCATCCATCAGCAGCGACACCAATCGGCGCGAGCGGTGGCGCCAGTCCTTGGTGTCGGGGGCCGAATAGATGCCGCCCAGCGCATGCAGCACGTCGGAGGCATCGACGTCGCCGCGGATCGAGCCGTGGGCGACCGCGGCATCGATCAGCCGCCGCAAAGCGAGCGTGACCCTGCCCGAAACGTCGGAGAACAGGGTTGAGTTGGTCGTGAGCAGGATGCGCAGGCTTGTCGACAGCCCGCGCTTGGTGGCGATGTAGTCGACGAAGCGCTGCATCCATTGTTCGAGCGCCATGTCGGGCGGATGATCGCGAGCGAGCTCGTCGGCCGCCTGGCACAGTCCTTCCACTTCGCGCCGGTAGACCACCTCGACCAGGTGCTCGCGGGTTGGAAAATGCCGGTAGAGCGTGCCGATGCCGACGCCGGCCTGGCGCGCAATCTCCTCCAGCGAGGCATCGACGCCATGCGCGGCAAAGGCTTTTGCCGCGACCTCGACCAGCGCGTCACGGTTGCGCTGCGCATCGGCGCGCAGCGGTTTTGCAACGGCGGCTTCGGTTTTGTCTCCAGGTATGACGGGCGGCTCCGCGGCCAATTTTTTCTCCAGTGTTGATCCGAAGCATAACCGAATAGGCAGGTCCCGTTTCAAGAACGGAGACGCTTCCACCTTCGTTACGTCTCCGACAAATATAATCGCAAGTAAATATAATCACAGGATCGAGTCTGGGCCGGCGTTCCGGCAGGCGAGGCATCTTGCCCGCCTCCGGTGCACGGCCGGTGGATGACGACGGAGGATATTTCCTCGCGGCCGGCACTCCTCATCTGTTCGGCCGATGCCGTGGGGCAAAAATGAGCCCACGTTGAGCACGATCCCCTCAGGATCATTGGACTGTCCTGCCCCTACAGACAGTCCAGAGAGCACCACCGGCTTGGGCCGGTGGTGCTTTTTTGTCTCCAGGCATGACGGCTGGCTGCCCTGCCAATTTCTCCAATTTCTCCAATTTCGATCCGGGGCTTGAACAGGGCGGAGCAGGCCCTTAGGTAATAAGCGGAGGCGCCTCCGATTTGTGGAGCGCCTTTATCATGTAATCACGGGATCGGGTATGTCACGTCTTTCGACCTCGCAAGCCGCGGCCCTCCCGGAGGTCGCACCAAGTCAAGCGGACCTGCCCTGCCGGGCATCTCCCCCGCAAGGGGGAGATTAGCCTTTACCTAGCCATAAGCTGACCTTGCCGCTCGCCGGCCGAGCGCCAGATCAACCCCTCCCGCGTCAAGCAACTGGAGCCAGACGCCCCATGACAAGCAAAACCCGAACTCCAATCCAACTTCAAATCAACGGAGATCGACGTGAGCTGGAGATCGAGCCGCGCGTTACGCTGCTCGACGCCTTGCGCGACCATCTCGGCCTGACCGGCACCAAGAAGGGCTGCGACCAGGGCCAGTGCGGCGCCTGCACCGTGCATATCGACGGCCAGCGCGTGCTGGCCTGCCTGACGCTCGCCACTCAGGCTGAAGGCAGGGACATCACCACCATCGAAGGGCTTGCCGGGGAGGATGGCACGCTGCATGCGGTGCAGGCCGCCTTCCTCGAACAGGACGCCTTCCAGTGCGGCTATTGCACGCCGGGCCAGATCATGTCGGCAGTCGCCTGCATCCGCGAGGGCCATGCCGGCTCCGATGAGGAGATCCGCGAATACATGGCCGGCAATCTCTGCCGCTGCGGCGCCTATCCGCATATCGTTGCCGCCGTGCGCCAGGCGGCCGTGGAGGCCACATCATGAGGGATTTTTCCTATCTCCGCGCCGGCTCCGTCAACGCAGCCCGTGAGGCAGCAGCACTGCCGGGCGCCATGCTTTTGGCCGGCGGCACGACGCTTGTCGATCTCGCGAAATGCGGCGTTGCCGAACCCGAGACCGTGGTCGACATCACCCATCTCAAGGGACTGGACACGATTGCCGTCGATGACCGGGGCGCGACGATCGGCGCGCTGGCCAGGATGAGCAGCGTCGCCGATCATGCCGATATCAAGAGCAGGTTCCCCGCCGTCTCGGAAGCATTGTGGCAGGCGGCGTCGGCGCAGCTGCGCAACATGGCGACGATCGGCGGCAATCTGATGCAGCGTACGCGCTGCCCCTATTTCCGCGATCCGGCGAATTTCCCCGCCTGTAACAAGCGCTCGCCCGGCAGCGGCTGCTCGGCGATCGGCGGCGTCACCCGCGGCCATGCCGTGCTCGGCACCAGCGAGGCCTGCATCGCCACCTATCCCGGCGACCTGGCCGTTGCACTCGTCGCCTTTGACGCGATCGTCCATCTCGGCGACCGCCAGGTCGCCGTCGATGATTTTTTCCTGCTGCCTGGCAGTACGCCCGAACGGGAACATGCGATCGAGCCCGGCGAGATGATCACCGCGATCAGCATTCCCGCTTCGGCCGCCGCCCGCCGCTCGACTTATCTCAAGGTCCGCGACCGCCAGTCCTATGAATTCGCCGCGGCAAGTGCCGCGGTCGGCATCGAATTCGAGGCCGACGGTAGGACGATCCGCGATCTGCGCGTCGCACTTGGCGGCGTCGCCACCAAGCCATGGCGCGCCCACGCCGCCGAAGAGGCGCTGAAAGGCAAAGTGCTCGAGCCGGAGGTCGTCAGGCAAGCCAGCCTGCTCGCCGTCGAGGGCGCCGTCGACCATGGCGCCAACCACTACAAGATCGAACTGGCGCCGCGCGTCGTCGCCCGCGCCATCCTAAAAATGGGAGAAACGGCATGACCGTTCACGAGTTGAGAACAAGACCCGGCGATGCCAAACGCGGCGACGCTTCGGACGGTGCCGTCCTCGCGGATCAGGTCGGCGGCCGGCTGTCGCGCGTCGACGGCCCGGCCAAGATCACCGGTGCTGCCAAATACGCCGTCGAGCATCAGCTCGAGGGGTTGACCCACGCGGTACTGGTCGAGAGCACCATTGCCGCCGGCCGGGTGCGTTCCATCGACACGACGGCGGCCGAGGCGTCACCCGGCGTGCTGCTGGTGCTGACGCCCGACAATATGCTGCCGCTGAGAACCGCGACGGACTGGCTGGGCACGCCGCCGCCGGCCGTTACCTATTGCCCGCTGGCGCGCGACATCACCTTCAGCGGCCAGCATGTCGCGGCGGTGGTGGCCGAGAGTTTCGAGCAGGCGGTCGCGGCCGCAGCACTGGTCAAGATCGCCTATGACGAGGCGCCGGCGATCGTCGACCTCAGCGATCCAAAGGCCGGCGACGGTATCCCGGTCGACGCGATGACCAAGGAATGGGGCGAGGCAGAGACAGCGTTCGCCTCGGCTCCGGTCAGGATCTGCAACGCCTACAACACGCCGCGCGAATACCAGGCGCCGATGGAGCCGCATGGCCTGATCGCAAAGTGGCAGGGCGACCAGCTGACGGTCTGGGAGCCGAGCCAATGGCTCGATGGCATGGCGCGAACCTATGCCGAATGGTTCGGCGTGCCGTTCGAGAATGTGCGCCTTGTCTCGCCCTATATTGGCGGCGGCTTCGGCTCCAAGGCGTTCGCCTATGGCTACGGCGCGGTGGCGGCGGCGGCCGCGAAAATGCTGGGACGGCCGGTGAAGCTGGCGGTCACAAGGCCGCAGACCTTCACCGCCTATGGCGGACGGGCGGCGACGCGCCAGACGGTGGCGCTCGGCGCCAACGCAGAGGGTCAGATCCAGTCGATCGTGCATCGTGGCGTCAACGAGACCTCGGTCGACGGCATGTGGGTCGAGCCGCTCGGCTCGGTCACCTCGGTCATGTACGCGACGCCGAATTTCTCGTCGCGGCAGAACGTCGTGCGGGTCAACACGGTGGTGCCGGGGGCATTGCGCGCGCCGGGCGAGAACCCGAGCGCTTTCGGCATCGAAAGCGCCATCGACGAGCTCGCCTATGAGGTCGGCATCGATCCGCTGGAAATCCGGCTCGGGAACTATGCCGAGCAGGATCCGCATGCGAAGAAGCCGTGGTCGACACGGCAGCTGCGCGAGGCCTTCGCGGCCGGCGCCGAAGCCTTTGGCTGGTCGAAGCGCAGCCCCCGGCCGCGCTCGATGCGCGACGGTAACCAGCTGATCGGCTGGGGTGTCGCGGCCGGCACCTATCCGGTGCGTCGCGCCTATGGCGAGGCGGTCGTGCGGATTCTCGCCGACGGCTCGGTCGAGGTCGAAAGCTCGTCGATCGACATGGGACAGGGTACCTATACTATCCTGGCGCAGACCGCCGCCGAGGTGGTGGGCGTGCCGGCGGAAAACGTCGTCGTCAAGCTCGGCGATTCTCGCTATGCCCGCGCCGGCGTCACCGGCGGTTCGCGGCTGGCCGGGGTGATGACGGGTGCCGTGCACAAGGCGGCGAGTGCCGCGCTCGACCAACTGATCGGGCTCGCCATCAGCGATCCGGCTTCGCCGTTCCACGAACTGCAGGCCAACACGCTCGTCGTCGCCAATGGCCGCATCGCCTCGCCGCGCGGCAACGGGCCTGAAGTTTCGATCGCCGAACTGCTCAGGAGCGTCGGGCGCGAGCATATCGAGGCGAAGGGCGACACCATGCCGGCCAATTCGACGGTCGAGGACCGCTACAAGAACTACACCACCATAGCCATGGCGCTGCCGCACACCGAGGGCGACTATTCCCGCCACAGCTGGTGCGCGCATTTCATCGAAGTGCGCGTCGACGAGGATTTTGGCACGGTTCGTGTGTCGCGCGTGGTGTCGGCGCTGGATTCGGGCCGGCTCTACAACCCCAAGCTCGCCGAAAGCCAGTGGAAGGGCGGCATCATCATGGGCATCGGCCAGGCGCTGCTAGAGGAAGGCGTCGTCGACCGCCGGCATGGGCGCATCGTCAACAACAACCTCGCCGACTATCTCATCGCCACCAATGCCGACATTCCAGACATCGAGGTTATCTCGGTCGGTATTCCCGATCCGCATTCCTCGGTACTCGGCGGCAAGGGGGTCGGCGAACTGGGCATCGTCGGCGTGGCGCCGGCGATCGCCAACGCGGTATTCCACGCCACGGGGAAAAGGGTGCGGGACCTGCCGATCACGCTGGAGAAGCTGATTTAGGCGGAGGCGGTGAGGCTGCCGATCTCCTCTCAAGACCTGGGTTCCTCGCCCACCGCGATGCGGGGGAGAGGTGGCCGCGAAGCGGCCGGAGAGGGGGCCTTCGTAGGGCGCAGTCCCCTCTCCGTCTCGGCTTCGCCGAGCCACCTCTCCCCACTTTCGTGGGGCGAGGAACCCAAGCTGGAATAAAGCCGCGCTCCTTTTCAGGCTCACCACGACAGGCTGAACGCGAGCTTGCCGAAATGCCGGCCGCCTGCCGCCATGTGGGCGTAGGCCTCGGTCGCCTGGTGCTGGCTGTAGACCGTGTCGATGACCGGATCGATATGGGCGGAGCCGATGGCGCGCGCCGCGTCGCGCAGGTCGGATACCGAACCGGTGTTGTTGCCCACTACCTTGAGCGCCTTGATGATGATCGGCAGCAGGTTCGTGGTGGCCTCGGCGCCGGTGACGAAGCCGATGGTAAACACCGTGCCGCCCGGCGCCGTGGCATTGATGGAGCGGGCAAATGTGGCCGCGCCGCCGGTTTCGACGATCAGGTCGGCGCCGAGGCCGCCGGTCAATTCGAGCACCTTGGCGTCCCAGTCCGGTGTCTCACGATAATTGATGAGATGATCCGCACCCAAGGCCTTGGCGCGGGCCAGCTTTTCGTCCGACGACGAGGTGATGATGACCGTGGCGCCGGCAGCCTTGGCCAGCTGCAGGGTCAAGATCGAGACACCACCAGTGCCGAGCAGGACGACGACCGACCCCGGCCCGGCATCGGCGGCGCGAAGCGCATTCCACGCGGTGGTGCCGGCGATCGGCAGCGTCGCTGCCGCTTCGAAGGACAAATGCGCCGGCATCGGCACGACGGCATTGGCCGGCAGCGCCACATATTCGGCGAGCGAGCCGGGCAGTGTCAGCCCGCGCATCTCTCTGGTCTCATAAGGCCGCGGACGGCCGCCGACCCAGCGCGGTTTTGCATGGGCGATGACGCGGTCGTTGACGGCGAGCCTCGACACGCCCTCGCCGATGCCGACGATCTCGCCGGCGCCGTCGACGACGGGAATGAGCGGAAAGCTCGGACCTGGATAGTTGCCGCTCGCTATCGCGACGTCGACAAAGTTGAGGCTTGCGGCGCGCAGCCGGATCAGCACTTCGCCGCGCTGCGGTTCAGGTGTGGCAACGGTGGCCGCGCAACACGCGTCCAGTCTCGGGGCAGTCAGTTCGATCGCTTTCATGTCTCACTCCGGTTGATGGGCCGATTGACGGGCCGGGATTGAGTGAAACTAGCTGCTGCGCTATTGGTATATAATTCTCGCTTTCTACATTTGAGCTCTGCGCCTGATGCAGCAATCGTACGAACCGGCAGCATTGGCCGAAATGGCCGCCTTCGCGGCAATCGCCGAAGCACGCTCCTTCACCAAGGCGGCGGCTCGCATCGGCCGCGACGCCACGATCCTGTCGCGGCGCCTTACCTCGCTGGAAGAGCGGTTGGGCGTGCGCCTGCTGCATCGGACGACGCGAAGCGTGTCGCTGACCGAGGCGGGTTCGGAGTTCCTCGCCCGGGTCCGCGCCATCCTGGCCGCGGTCGACGAGGCCGAGGCTGTCGCGTCGGCGCATGCCGGCGGCGGGCCGCGCGGCGTGCTGCGGCTGGCGCTGCCCGGCTCGTTCGGGCGCATGTGGATCGGCCCGCTGCTGCCACAGTTTCTCGCCGCATTCCCCGACGTCCGTATCGAGGCCGAGTTCTCCAACCGTTTCGTCGATCTCGTCGCCGAGAATTTCGATGTCGCCGTCCGTCTCGGCGCGCTGCAGGATTCGCGGCTGGTGGCGCGCAAGGTCGCGACACGGCGGCGGCTGCTGTGCGCCGCGCCGTCCTACCTCGCCCGCCGGGGCACGCCGACTGCGCCGGAGGCGCTGCTGGAACACAGCTGCCTCGGCTTCTCGGGCTTCCAGACCTTTCCGGCCTGGGAGATGACCGACAGCACGGGCCGCCGCGTCAGTATCGAGGTTTCCGGCCCGCTGGTCACCGACGACGCCGAGGTGCTGGTCGAAGCCGCCGTGCAAGGCGTCGGGCTGATGATGAGCACAGATTGGCTGGTCGGACGCGAGCTCGCAGACGGCCGGCTGGTGCCAGTGCTGGAAGACTGGACGCTCGCCGACGAGGGCGCCGTCTATGTCGTCATGCCTTCGGCCAAGGGGCAAGCCGCCAAGACACGCGCCTTCGCCGACTGGATCGGCAAACGCTTTGCGCCGGTCCCGCCGTGGCGGAGGTGAGGGTGCTGATCTCCCGCCTTGAGGGGAGATGTCGCCGAAGGCGACAGAGGGAGTCGCGGCTTTCATTCCAGCTTGGGTTCCTCGCGCCCACGATAGTGGAGGAGAGGTGGCTCGGCGAAGCCGAGACGGAGAGGGGGACGCCCTGCCGTCAATGAATTCAAAGGGAGGAGTGCGGTAGGCCCCCTCTCCGACCGCTTCGCGGCCACCTCTCCCCCGCTCTGCGGGGGCGAGGAACCCAAGCCTTGTTAGGTCGCGCCGCCTGCGCCTCCGCCTCCACCACCCCGCTTGATGAAATGACCGAGCAGATCCATCGGCAGCGGGAACACGACCGTCGACGAGCGTTCGCCGGCGATGTCATGCAGGGCCTCGAAATAGCGCAGCTGCATGGCTTGCGGCTCCTCGGCCAGCATCTTGCCGGCCTCGACGAGTTTTGCCGCCGCCTGCTGTTCGCCGTCGGCGTTGATCACCTTGGCGCGCCGCAGCCGTTCAGCCTCTGCCTGCTTGGCGATGGCACGGATCATGTTCTCGTTGAGGTCGACATGCTTGATCTCGACATTGGAGACCTTGATGCCCCAGGCATCGGTGCGCTGGTCGAGAATCTCCTGGACATCGCTGTTGAGCTTGTCTCGCTCGGCCAGCATTTCATCGAGCTCATGCTTGCCGAGCACCGAGCGCAGCGTGGTCTGTGCCAGCTGGTTGGTGGCGGTCATGAAGTCTTCGACCTGGATCACCGCCCGCTCGGCGTCGACGATACGAAAATACAGCACCGCGTTGACCTTGACCGAGACGTTGTCGCGCGAGATCACGTCCTGCGGCGGGACGTCCTGGACCACCACTCGCAGGTCGACCTTCACCATCTGCTGCACGAAGGGGATGAGGATGATAAGGCCGGGGCCCTTGACCCCGGTGAAGCGGCCGAGCGTGAAGACCACGCCGCGCTGATATTCCCGCAGGATGCGAATGGCCGCGGATAGGAACATGACCACGACGAGCGCTGCTGCCAGATAGGCCACATAACCGATGATCATCGCCTTGCTCCATCGCTTCTCACATTGCGGCGCCGTATCGTCAGCACAAGACCCCTGACATCAGCCACCTCGACGCTGTCGCCCACCGCAAGCGGTTCGTCGGCTTTTGCCCGCCAGCGCTCGCCCCGGGCGAGCACGTGGCCCTCGCTGCCCTGCCAGTCGAGGACCTCCGCCGGCAGCCCCTGCATGGCCTGTGCGCCAACACGCGGAACGTTCTTGCGGGCCGCCCACAGATAGCTGCCGGTCAACAGCGCCAGGCCGAGCGTCAGGACGGCGGCGGTGCCGATAACGGCCCATGACATCTCGAAGCCGGGCCCCTCGATCTTGAGCAGCATGGCAGCGCCCAGCAGAAACGCAGCCACGCCTCCCAGCCCAAGGACCACTGTCGGGTTCAAGGCTTCGACGACCAGGAAGATGATGCCAAGCAGCATCAAGGCAAGGCCGGCATAGCTGATCGGCAGGAGATTGAGCGCATAGAGCCCGAGCAGAAGGCAAATCGTGCCGATCACGCCGGGCGCGACCGCGCCCGGGCTCGTGAATTCGAAGACGAGGCCATAGACGCCGACCAGCATCAGGATGACGGCGATGTTCGGGTCCGTGATGACGGCGAGAAGCCGGATGAGCCAGCCTGGCTCAAGCGTTTCAACCGGCAGCCCTTTCGTCGCCAATGCCTCTTTTTTGCCGGCGATCTCGACGGTCCGGCCGTCGGCCAGTTGAAGCAGTTCGGTGGTGTCGCGGGCGACGAAGTCGATGACATGCTCCTGCAGCGCCGCGCCGGCCGATAGGCTGGCCGCCTCGCGCACGGCCTTTTCACCCCATTCGGCATTGCGCCCGCGCAATTCAGCCAGGCTGCGGATCAGGGCAACGGCATCGTTCGTCGCCTTGGCGATCATCGCGTCGCCCGCCGGTGCGTTCTTCTTGTCCTTGTCCGCCTCCGGGCCATCGTTCTTGCCGCCGGGAAACGATGGCAGCGGCCCGCCCATCTCGATCGGCGTTGCCGCGCCCAGATTGGTGCCGGGCGCCATCGCCGCTAGATGGGTGGCGTAGAGGATGTAGGTTCCGGCGCTCGCCGCGTGCCCGCCGGCGGGCGCGACATAGCCGATGACGGGAACCGGCGAGGCGAGGATGCCGGCGATCATTTCGCGCATGCTGGTGACCAGCCCGCCGGGCGTGTCCATCTGCAGGATGAGAGCCTGGGCGTTTCGGTCCGCGGCCACCGCCAGCGCTTCCTCAAGCTGCCTGGCACTCGCCGGACCGATGGCGCCGTCTATCTCGACGCGCAACACAATTTTCTCCCGGCCGTTCGCCTCTCCGGTTGCGGAAGAGGGACAAACGGCCGCAACAGCCACGAAGGCCGCGGCAAGCAGGACCGCACGCGCGAGTTTCACGCTCAAAGCTCCACATCTAGGAATATGGGCTGGATTTTGCCGAAATCCATGAGAACGCTCATCAAACCGGCCCGGGCACGGAGCGATGCTTCGCTCTGTGCATAACTTCGTTGGCTGGAAGCGGGCGGTTTGCAATCTCAGGCACGGCGTCAGCCGGCTTCGCTCCGGCATACGCCCACGCCGTCGGCATCATCTTCCATCATGCGAAGCGATCGGTCGACGTGACCGGGGATGCATGGCGGTGAATGCCATGAACGCCGCTCCGAACAAGCCCGTTACTCGGGCTGACATCCGATGATATCTTCAATAATCTCGGCCGGTTGATCGACAATATCGACTATCCCTTGCATTATTTGGACAACGCTGTCGCGCTACTGAAGGTAGTCAAGTAAAGGAACGGCCATGAAATGTTTGGTGTTGTCGATTTTTGCAATCCTATTTTCCACATGGGCGCACGCCCATGTTCCGCCAACAGGCCGCGCTTATGCGAAGGATTTGTTCGCCAAGTTCGATGAACTTTTGCAGCAGCGCCGGATTGAAGGCAAATTGCCAAATCTTGAAGATCCAACGGACCGGGATCTACTGCACAAGATTTGGGACGGCGAGGCTTTGATAGGTTCGCCGCCATACGATGAGAGCGACCTGGAAGCACTGTCTTTCGTAATGGACAGAAGTGGGTCGCTACTCGCGCTCTATGGCCAGGCTAACCCGCTGCCTTTGCAGGATGAAGCCACGCAGTCGTTTGCACTTGTGTTTCGGGCTGCTGCCGCTTCCCAGCTAGCTTTCAATGATTTCCTGGCGCACCAACCCAACGCTGCCGAAATGTTGCGAGCCAACGGTGCCAAAGCTCGAGGAGGCATAGAGAAAATGTTTCGTGGCGCCTCAATTTTTCTGGCTGACCCGGCGCTGAAGCAGGGGAACAAGATAGTTCTTATTGAATCGCTAAGAGCAGATGGTCCCTATCTCGCGCAGAGCATCTCTCCAGACCATCGCCAGGCCCTGATCGATTTGTTTGTCCCGTCGGTTGGCCAGCTTCCCATGCCTGCCCAAGAATCGCTCAAGATCTTTATGCAGAAAATCAAAGCGGCCGGCTGCGATCTGTTGTGTGCTGACGGAATGTAATACCGATGGAGATTGGTATCGTTCGAACCGGTGTGGGCGATCTGTTCGGGAACATCCGCCAGGAGTCGAAGGCGACCCCTGTCCGCCCCGCGCTGCTTGCTTGCGTCACTTGGGCTTCGACTGGCTGACTATCGAGTCGCCGCCAGCAGCTCAGGCCTGAAGCAGCGCCAGCTCTTCGGCAGTCAGATGGCGTGTCTTGCCCTTGGCAAGGTCGCCGAGCTGCAATGGGCCGATCGCGATCCGGACCAGGCGCAGCACCTCGATATCGTGGGCGGCGAGCAGCCGGCGAATATGGCGGTTGCGGCCCTCGTCGAGCACGATTTCCAGCCAGGCGGTGCTGGTGCCGCCGCGCAGCAGCTCGATGGACCGGGCCGTCAGCAATTCGCCGTCGACTGTCGCGCCGGCGCGCAACCGCGCCAGCATGGCCTCGTCGGGCAGCGCGCCGATCTGCACGTGATAGGTCTTGGCGACATGCGAGGCGGGATCGAGCAGGCGCTGCGCAAAGCGCGTGTCGTTGGTCATCAACAGCAGGCCTTCGCTGGCCTTGTCGAGGCGGCCGACCGGCGAGACGAAGGGCAGGTCGAGGCCTGCCAGGCAATCATAGACGGTGCCGCGGTCCTGCGGGTCGTCGCGAGTGGTGACCAGGCCACGCGGCTTGTTGAGCATCAGATAGACCTTGCGCTCGGCGGCGACGCGGCGGCCGTCGACCTCGATGCGGTCGCGGCCTGGATCGACGCGCATCGAGCCGTTGCGCACGATCTTGCCGGCGACCCGCACGCGCCCCTCGGCAACCAGAAGCTCGGCCTGCTTGCGCGAGCACAGGCCAAGCTTCGACAGCGCGCGGCAGAGGCTGACGCCGGGAGACTGGGTCCCGGGGGCAGGGCGTTGCCGGGCAATGTTCGGTCGCGGCGACATGGCGTTGCCTGTGGATTCTTGTATACGAGCATCCCACTATAGCCGGCCGCGGGCTATGTCCACGGAAGGGAACTGCATGTCGTTTGCGTCGTGCGCAGCGGCTGCGAGGACTTGCATGAAAACAGCCGTTCGCCTTTGCCTGCTGCTCGCCTTCCTGCCGACATCGCCGGCGCATGCCGGCTGGCAGGCGGTCGAGAAGGTCGAGACCTATGCCATCTCAGGGCAATCCGGTCCGGAGCTCTATGCCTCGATCGGCGGGCGTGGGCCGCTGCTCGGCGAGCGCCGCGTCATCGCGCATACCAATTTCAAGCTGACCTGGGTGAGGGACTACCAGCCGCAAGGCGACGCCTGCGTGCTGGTGTCGGCGCGGCCGAAGCTGATCATCACCTATACCTTGCCGAAGCCGGCCGCGCGGCTGCCGGGCGCGATCCAGAAGAACTGGGAGGTTTTCGCAGCCGGCCTCGCCGCCCACGAGAAGGTGCACGGCGCCAGCATCGTCGACATGGTGCACAAGATCGAGGCGGCCACCATCGGCCTGACCGTCGCCGATGACCGCGGCTGCAGCAAGATCAGGACCGAATTGACGAGAGGGCTCGCCGGAATCTCTCAGGCACAGCGGCAGGCGAGCCTCGATTTCGACCGGGTCGAATTCGGCCCGGGCGGCAAGTTGCGGCAGCTTGTGTTCACGCTGATGACCGGGGGATAGTCGAAGCAGGGCAAGGTTGGCGGGACAGCACCCCCCTCTGTCCTGCCGGACATCTCCCCCTCAGGTGGGGAGATTGGATATCACCCCTGATTTCGCCAATCGCGAACGTTGCAAAAAGAGTGCTGCCGACGAAGCTGCCGATCTCCCCCCTTGAAGGGGAGATGTCCGGCAGGACAGAGGGGGGGTGGCGCAGCGCATCGACGTCTGCAGGCTGACCTCACGCCTGCTCCGTCGGATAGAGCGTCAGGATGTTGACGTTGACCCGTGGCGGCTGCGTTACCGCGTACAGGATGGCGGCGGCGATGTCCTCGCTTTCCAGCTGCTCCATATCGCCCAGCCTTTGCTCGACCGCCTGGCGCACATCGGCGCGCATATTCTGGGTGAACTCGGTCTTGACGGCGCCGGGCTCGATGCAGGTGACGCGGATGCCGTCCTTGCCGCTCTCGCGGCGCAGCGATTCCGCCATCGCGCTCACGGCGTGCTTGGTGCCGGAATAAACCACCGAAGGGTGGATATAACGGCCGGTGCCGGACGAGACGACGACGATGTGGCCGGCGCCTTGCCGCTGCATCGACGGCAGTGCCGCATGGATCGGATAAAGCAGGCCGAGAATGTTGACGTCGACCATCCGGCGGTATTCTTCCGGCGTCGTGTTGCGGAACGGCGCGGCGACGCCGACGCCGGCAACCGCAAGCAGAATGTCGAGCCGGCCGTACTCCTGCTGGACCCGCTCGACCATGGCCGTGGCTTGCGTGTCGTCGGTGACGTCGACGGCAATCGGCAGCGCCGCGCTGCCGGTCTCACGGATCCGCCTCGCCAGATCGTCCAGGCGCTCGGCGCGCCGCGCGGCAATCGCCAGCGTGGCGCCCTCGGCCGCCAATGCCAAGGCGGTGGCCTCGCCGATGCCTGAGGAGGCACCCGTCACCAAGGCGATCTTGCCGCCCAGTTTTCCTGTCTGCATCTTTTTCTCCTGACGCTTTGGATACGCCACGAAGCTAGGGCGCAGACATTCTGGGAACAATGCTGGGAGTTCTTGGGCATGATACGCCGCAGCGCTGCATCCCGCAGAGTACCGCAAGGCATGCGGGACAGCGCCCTGCAGCAAGCCCATGTCTGCGCAATTTTCCTTGAGCGAACGAGCGGGGCTTGACGCGACTGGAGGTGTTGCGTCTTGATATGGGGGCTGCGGGGCTTCGCATGAAAACAGCTGATCGACTACGTCTGCGGGTGGCTTGTTTGCATGTGATGCCCTTGCATGCACCGCCGCGATCCTCTCGCGACCGACCGGTCTGAGCGCCAGATGAAGGTCCTCGTCGTCTATTGCCATCCCTGCACCGACAGCTTCAACGGCGCGGTGCGAGATACGGTGCTGGAGACGCTTGCCGAAAGCGGCCATCAGGTCCACCTGCTCGACCTCTATGCGACCGGCTTCGATCCGGTCATGCGCACGCAGGAATGGCGCGGTTACCACGACAAGGCGGCGAACCTGCAACCGGTGCACGAACACGCGCAGGAACTACTCTGGGCGGAGGCGGTCGTCTTCATCTATCCGACCTGGTGGTATGGCCTGCCGGCGATGCTGAAAGGCTGGCTGGAGCGCGTGCTGGTGCCGGGCTTCGCTTTCGAGATGCCGACCGCTCGACGCGGTCCGCGGCCCAAATTGCGGCAAATACGCCGGGTGTTGGCAATGACCACATGCGGCGCCACGCCGCTGATGTCGTGGATCATGGGACAACCGGGCCGGCGGACCCTGCTGCGCGGCTTCCGCTCCGTCTGCCATCCGCTGTGCCGAACCAAATTCCTGGCGCTCTACCGGATGGACAGCGTCTCGGCCGCCGGACGCCAGGCGCATTTGGAGCGGGTCAGGAAAGCGGTTGCCGGTCTTGGCCGCGCTGATGCGGTCGCCGCCGCGGTGCCTGGCTGATTTGGCCGGGCGAGCCGGCGAGGGGCAGCGGGCGCTCGCTTTGGACAGGCGATAGCTTCGCCGAAGTCGGCGCCGCCCCTCATCGCCCTGCCGGGCACTTCTCCCCGTATAGTGACGGGGAGAAGGGGCTGGCCGCAGCGTTGGCGTCGTTTCTGCACCGCTGATGTTTGGCGAAATCACCGATGACGAGGCCCCTCTCCCCGTCACTATACGGGGAGAGGATGCCGGCAGGCAGGTGAGGGGCAACGCAAACGCTTAAAGGGCGAATTCAAAACTGAAGCGATTGCCTTGGGTCGCTGGCAGAGGCGCGTTGACTCTATTCCCCATTTCTGGAATCCTGGAAATATGGATAAGACACTCGCCCTTTCGGCGCTTGCCGCGCTCGGCCAGGAAACCCGGCTGGACGTTTTTCGCCTTTTGGTGCGGGCCGGCGCCGAGGGCGTGGCTGCGGGCGAGATCGCCTCGCGGCTCGCCGCATTTCCGAACACCATATCCGCCCATCTCAAGATCCTGTCGCATGCCGGCCTGGTGCGGACCGAACGGGAGGGCCGCAGCGTGCGCTACTTTGCCGATATGACCGGCTTTCGCGATCTGCTGGCCTACCTCATGGAGGACTGCTGCAATGGCGCGCCGGAACTTTGCCAGCCTGTGATCCAGGCTGTGACCTGCAACTGCTAGAAGGTTCGTCTTGGTCAATCTGTCACGCCGCCTTGTTGCCGAGGCCCTCGGCACGGCTCTGTTGGTCGCCACCGTTGTCGGTTCCGGCATCATGGCTGACAGGCTGAGCAACGATGTCGCCGTCTCCCTGCTCGGCAACACCTTGCCGACCGGGGCGATCCTGGTCGTGCTCATCACCATATTCGGGCCGATCTCCGGAGCGCACTTCAACCCGGCGGTGACGCTGGTGTTCGCGCTTCGACGTGAGATCGAAACGAAGGCAGCGCTGGCTTACGTCGCCGCCCAGATTGCCGGCGGCATCGCTGGAACGTTGCTCGCGCATGCAATGTTCGAACTGCCGATCCTGCAAGTGTCGGCGACGGTGCGGACCGGAAGCGGGCAATGGATTGCGGAACTGGTTGCCGCCTTCTGGCTGGTCTTCACCATCCTCGCCGGCCTGCGTTCCCGCCCGGATTCGATCCCCTGGCTGGTCGGGCTTTATATCACCGCCGCCTACTGGTTCACCGCATCGACATCCTTCGCCAATCCGGCCGTGGCCATCGCCCGAGCGTTCTCCAATACTTTTGCCGGCATCCGCCCCGCCGATCTGCCGGGCTTCATCGCCGCCGAACTTTTGGGCGCGTTGCTCGCCATGGCATTGGCAGGGTGGCTGCTCGCCCAACCGAAACCAGCCGGACAGATGAAAGCTGCGCGATGACCATCACCATCTACCACAACCCCGATTGCGGCACCTCGCGCAACACGCTTGCCATCATCAGGCGGTCCGGCGAGGAGCCTGAGGTGATCGAATATCTGAAAAACCCGCCGTCGCGCGAAAAGCTCGTCGAGCTGATCGCAGCGATGGGCATGACGCCGCGCCAATTGCTGCGCGAAAAGGGCACGCCCTATGCCGAACTTGGCCTGGGCGACCCTAAGTGGAGCGACGACGAGATCCTCGATTTCATGCTGGCGCATCCGATCCTGATCAACCGGCCGATCGTGGTGACGCCGCTCGGCACCATGCTTGCCCGACCCTCCGAAGCCGTGCTCGATATCCTGCCCAATCCGGATATCGGCCCGTTCACCAAGGAGGACGGCGAGGTCGTCATCGACGCCAGCGGCAAGCGCGTCGCCTAGAGATTAGCTTATTTCGATCTTTGTCGAAATTCTCTTGACGTGCAGCGATTCTGGAAATAGCGTATTTCCATGAAACTCGAAAAAGCAGCCTCGCAACTTGAAGCCCTCGGCAGCCCGACGCGGTTGCAGCTCTATCGGACGCTGGTGCGGGCGGGCGATGAGGGGCTGCCGGTCGGGCGCATCCAGGACAGATTGGGCATCGCTGCCTCGACGCTGTCGCATCACCTCAAGCGGCTGGTCGACACCGGCCTGGTGTCACAGGAGCGCCAGGCGACCACGCTGATCTGCCGGGCCAACTATCCCGCCATGAACGGGCTCATCGGATACCTCGCAGACGAATGCTGCGCCGACGCCACCTGTGCGCCGGCATCGGCGGAAGCGACGGCCAAGACGCCGGCGTGATTTTTTTGGCAGTATAATTCGAAATTACCGGAAGGATGGAAGGTATGGAGATGATCGAAAAACTCCCCATCGCGGTGATCGGCGCCGGGCCGGTCGGCCTGGCGGCAGCGGTCCACCTCATCGCGCAGGGTATTCCTGTCAAAGTCTACGAAGCCGGCAATACGGTTGCATCCAACCTCAGGGATTGGGGCCATGTCCGGGTGTTCACGCCTTGGCGCTATTGCGTCGATCAGGCGGCTAGAAACCTGCTCGAGGCGCATGACTGGCGGATGCCGGAGCCCGAGGCATTCCCGACCGCGAACGACCTCGTCGCGGATTATCTCGAGCCGCTTGCAAAGCTTCCGCAATTGTCACCGTCGATCGAAACCGGCGCTCGGGTCGTCGGCATCTCGCGCTGGGGCGCCGACAAAGTGCTGAGCAAGGAACGCGAAAACCGGCCGTTCATGCTGGCAGTCGAGACTGCCGATGGTACAAGACGCGACAGCGCCCGTGCCGTCATCGATGCTTCGGGAACCTGGCAAATGCCGAACCCGCTCGGCGCCGGCGGAATTCCTGCAGAAGGCGAAGCCGAGTTTGCCGACCGCATCGCCTACGGCATACCCGATATTCTCGGCCGCGATCGCAGCCTTTATGCCGGCAAGACGACGCTGGTTGCCGGCTCCGGCCATTCGGCCGCCAATGCCTTGCTGGATCTCGCCAGCCTGGCGGACGTGGAGCCCGGCACGGCTTTCATGTGGACAACGCGTGGCACCGACCTGGTGCGCATCTATGGCGGCGGCGATGCAGACCAATTGCCGGCACGCGGCGAACTCGGCGCCGAAGTGCGCGAACTCGCCGAGAGCGGCGGCGTCAGGCTGGTGACGGGCTTTGCGGCTGTCTCGATCCGCGATGCCAACGGCCGGCTGGTCGTCGAAGGCCAGACCAAGGACGGCTTGCAGGCGCTTGGCCCGGTCGACAGCATCATCGCCGCGACCGGACAGCGCCCCGATCTGTCGCTGACCCGCGAGCTTCGGCTCGAGCTCGATCCGTGGCTGGAAAGCGTCAAGGCACTGGCGCCGTTGATCGATCCCAACGAGCACTCCTGCGGCGACGTGCCGCCGCACGGCCACCGCGAGCTCAGCCATCCCGAGCACGGGTTCTACACGGTCGGCATCAAGAGCTATGGCCGCGCACCGACCTTCCTGCTGCTGACCGGGTATGAGCAGGTGCGCTCGGTCGCCGCGGCGATCGCCGGCGACATGGTTGCGGCCGACAATGTCCAGCTCGTGCTGCCGGAGACTGGCGTCTGCACCGTGCCGCGGATCGGCATTGCCGACAAGGGATGCTGCGGCGGTCCGGCGCCGGTAGCGGTGGATGCCTGCTGTGTCGCCGACGTCGAGGCTAAGGCGGTCGGCAAAGGCGGCTGTGGCTGCGGCGTCGCGGCATGAGCCTTTCGCCGCCTTCGCCGGCCATTTTGCGCAGCCGCGGCGCGATCATCACCGCGCTTGGCCTGACGCAGATCATGGCGTGGGGGTCTTCCTACTATCTTCCAGCGGTCATTGCGCCGGCGGTCTCTTCCGATACCGGCTGGCCGCTGGCATGGGTTGTCGGCGGCCTGTCTCTTGGCTTGCTTGTGGCGGGATTGATCTCTCCGCGCGTCGGGTCGTCGATCGAGCGGCATGGCGGCCGCAACGTCCTGGCGTTCAGCGCTGGATGCATCGGAGTCGGCCAGGTTGGGCTGGCCGTTGCCCCCAACCTTGCGGCGTACATCGCTGCCTGGCTGATCATCGGCCTGGGCATGGGGGCGGGGCTCTACGATGCCGCTTTCGCAACGCTTGGCCGCCACTACGGCCATGGTGCGCGCTCCGCCATCACCACGCTGACGCTGTTCGGCGGTTTTGCCAGCACAATCTGCTGGCCGATCTCGGCCTTTCTGCTGGAGGAAGTCGGCTGGCGCGGTACCTGCCTGGTGTACGCGGCTGTTCAGTTGGTGATTGCCCTTCCGCTCTATCTGGTGATCCTGCCCCGCGAGGCGCCGAAACCGCCAGTCAAACCGGGATTGAACCAGGCGACGCCGGCTCTCGATGGCAATCCCGATCTGTCGATCATGATCGTTCTGGCCGCGACACTTACGCTTGCGGCGGTGATCTCCTCGACGCTGTCGGTGCATCTGCTCACCATCCTGCAAGGCAGCGGCATGGCGCTGGCCGCTGCCGTCGGGCTCGGCGCGCTGGTCGGCCCGTCCCAAGTGGCGGCGCGTGCGATCGAGATGACCATCGCGCGCTACCACCATCCGATCCTGACCAAGTTTGCCTCGGTTACCTTCGTCGCGATCGGCGTTTCGGCGCTCTGGGCCGGCATGCCAGTCATCCCGTTGGCGCTCGGCTTCTACGGCGCGGGCATCGGCCTCGAATCCATCGCGCGGGGAACGCTGCCGCTCGCGCTGTTCGGCTCGAACGGCTATGCGAAGCTGATGGGCCGCCTCGCCATGCCGAGCCTGATTGCCCAGGCAGCGGCACCCTCGGCCGGCGCATTGCTGCTGGAGCGCTTCGGCCCGCACGGGACGTTGGCCGCGCTTTCCGGTCTGGCGCTGGCCAACGTCATCCTCGCATGCGGCTTGGGCTGGCGGATGCTCCGCCGCCAGCAATCGCAGGTTCAAACCCGATAGGATTTCGACCTGCGGTCAGTGCTTTCAACTGGAGAGCGGGAGATCGTCCAAGGGATCGACAAGGAAGGACGCGGCAATCAGATCGTCCGCGTCGAGGCGCAGTGAGCCTTCGGCGCCGCCCATGATGGCGGCAACCTTTTGAAACGTCTTGATCTCGTGCTCGGTAATCTGGGCACTTTGCATTCTGGATTTGAGGTCAGCAACGCGCAGCCCCAAACTGTGGGACATTCCGATTTTTCGGTTCGACATGGTAAGATGCTCCTCCCCGGCCCATGTTTGTTTCGCCACCCACCCTTATTCGCATTTCCTCCGCCTGCCTAAATATGAGGCATCGCGAATACAGCGCCCGAACGCCCGATGCAAGGGAAGGTTCCGGCGCGCAGAGGTCACGAAATAATAACACGAAGGAAGCAGGGCCAATGGTCCGGCCGGAGGTAGGACTTAGGTACGACGCCCCGCCGGACAGAGGGCTCCGGTGGCTTATCGGCTGGCGAGGACCATGCGGTTGCCTTCGCTGTCGCGAAACTCCGCCACCGTGCGTCCCGGCTGCCACGACGCCTCATGCGGTTCGGTGATGATCTCGACGCCGCCCGCCTTCAACGCCGCGATCATTGCTCCGACATTTTCGTCGACCAGCACCAATACGGGCTCCGCGCCGGGGGCGTCGTCGGCGCGGCTGATGAAATGCAGGTTCGTCACGGCATGCGGAAATGCCAGCTCGATCCAGCGCCAGCCGCCATCACCCATCTTCTGGTCGGCCAGCACCTGACAGGCGAGATGCCTGGTGTAGAACGCCTTGGCTCGATCCTGGTCGAATACCGGAAGCTCGGCAAACTGGATATGCATGATTCGTCTCTCCTGCTTGATGGCTGCCGCGCAGCCGCCCACGCGGGAAAGACGATGCGGGCAACCGAAAAGATTCTTCGGCAAGGAGAATCTTTTCAGCGCAGCCGGTCGTCCTTCGTTCATACCAACCAATCAGGAGACGACAATGGACTACGCGCTCATTCGATACGGTGTGAACCAAGCCGACCTGGAAGATAATCGCGCGCTGGTCGAAAAAGTGTTCGAAGCGCTGGGCGAGGCTGCACCGCCGACGGTGCGCTATCTCGTGCTCGAGCTGGACGACGGCTCGTTCGTCCACATCGTCGGCCAGGACGGCGATTCGTCGGCGCTGACCGGGCTTGCCGCCTTCAAGGCATTTGCGGAAAACCACGCCGAACGCCGTTCGACCCCGGCAATGCGATCGCCTGTCAAAGTCGTCGGCAATTACCGTATGCTGGCGGATCACAAGGCGGGATAGCGCCTGCCATGCCGCTCGCGCAGAAACGGGATGCTACGCCGAAAATGAACAGGGCGACTTTGGAGGCGATGCTCGTCGGGTTGCGGCCAAGGCTGCATCGCTACTGCGCGCGCATGGCCGGCTCGGTGATCGACGGCGAGGACATCGTCCAGGAGGTGCTGATCAAGGCGCTGCAGGCGATCGACGGGGGCGCCATGGTCGAACGGCCGGAGCAATGGCTGTTTCGTATCGCCCACAATGCCGCGCAGGATCACCTGCGGCGGCGCAATCGGGAAAGGTCGCGCATGACCGAGGCCGACATGAGCGTGATCGAGGATCCTTCCGGCAGCGCCGACAGCCGGCTCGCCGCCCAGACCGGCCTGCGCTCCTTCATGCAGCTTTCGGTGCCGCAGCGCAGCGCCGTGATCCTGGTCGACGTGCTCGGCCTCAGCCTGCACGAGACCTGCGAAGTGACCGGCGCGACGCTCGCCGCCACCAAGGCGGCACTGCATCGCGGGCGGGCGCAGCTCAAGCTGCTGGCGCTGCAGCCCGAGCAGGCGCTCGCCCCGAGGCTCGACGCCGACGACGAGCGCCGGCTGCGGCGCTATGTCGACCTGTTCAACGCGCGCGACTTCGACGCGGTCAGGGCACTGATCGCCGAGGACGTCCGGCTCGATGTCGTCAACCGCGTCCGCCTGCGCGGCAAGGCCCAGGCGTCGACCTATTTCGGCAATTACGACCGTATCAGCGACTGGACATTGTCGCTCGGCTTCGTCGACGGCAGGCCGGCGATCCTCATCCGCGAGCCGCAAGCGGCCGACGGCGCCGTGCGCGGCTTCATGCTGGTCGAATGGGCGGGCGAGGAGGTCATCCAGATCCGCGACTTCCGCTATGCGCCCTGGTGCCTGGTCGACGCGGAGATCAGGGCCGTCGAGAGGTGAAGGGCTCCGCTTCCGATTTCGGGGAGCGGTATCGTCGCGAAGAGGATCTACGGCCTACACCCGTCATGCTCGATATAGAGCGGTGCGAGCTTTCGGATCAGGCAGCCTCCTCCTGGGTGACCCAAACGCAATTGCCATATGGCAGCAAGTTCTTAGAGCGGATCCGGTTCTCTTGGAACCGGCAACCCGCTCTAACTATCTGTTTTGCCGCATTTATGCGGACGCCAAATGATTCCATTTGGCTGCAAAATGCTCTAGCCGATACGCACGCGGCGCGTCACCTGGCCATTGCTTTCCCAGTATGTGTGTTTCTTGGCAATCAAGGGATCGTCCATCGCCGGTTGAATTTGTCCCGTGGTGCTGACCGCGCGCGAGGTCACCGTGTGTTCTCCAGGAGAGGGATTTGCCCAAGCCAGGGACCAGATTTTCCAGGCGTGTTCTGCCTCCTCACTGTGGTCAATGGTCGCTGGTGCCCAAGGCCCCTGATCGATTTGCACTTCGACCCGGTCGATCGGCGCCCCCCAGGCTGCCCCAACGATGCGGTAATCTGAGTCTTTCCGGGTAACCTTCGCAGGCGCGGACTTTATCAGCGCTCGCCCGACTGAAGTCTCGGCCCATACGGTCTCGCCGTTGTGGTCCTCCTCCCGGATGGTGACATAGTCACGGGCCATCAGAAGGCTCATGAACCGCGTATCGCGAACCTCGATGCGTTTTAGCCACTTGACGTTGGCGATCCCGTACCAGCCTGGAGCAATGAGCCGTACCGGGAAGCCATTGGCCGCCGGCAAGGCGGCTCCATTCATTTCATAGCAGAGGAGATTGTCGGGGGTCATCGCGTCGGCGAGCGACAAGCTACGAGCGAAGTTCTGCTTCATCTTTACGTCGCGTATCGGGATCTCGCCTGTGTCGGTACCGAAAAAGACGACCTCGATGCCCTTCTCCAGAACACCGGCTTCCTCGAGGATCGGGGCGAGCGGCGTACCTGCCCAACGGGCATTGCCGATGCCGCCGGTGAAAAAGGGAAATCCGTGGTTGCCCGAGCATTCCACTGTGAAAACGACCTCCTGCCGCGGTCGCGCCTTGATGTCGGCGAGCGTTAACTCCAAGGGCTTCTTGACCAGGCCTCCGATCTCCATCGACCATGTCTTCTCGTCGATCGTTGGTCGGTTGAAATGCGAGATGCTGAAGAACTTGTCGTTTGGCGTTATCCAGCTGTCCAAATCCTCCCAGACAAGCTGCTTCTGGATACCCACCGGATCGGGATTTTTGGTCGGCTGATCCAGCCACGGAATAACTTCCTCGCTCGGCCGTGTTGGAAAAGCGTAAGCCCGACGCGAGGTATAGAGAGCAGCAATTGCGGCAAGAGCCGCGCTTCCTTGAACAAGAAGTTCTCTGCGCTGAAAATCAGGCATGTTGTTTACCTCCCAGTTGATCCGGAACAGGCTGCAACGTGCCTTAGGCCGTAGCCTGATCACGGATAGGCGACACAATGTGAGGTCTGCCCATCCGGAAGTATCCGCATAGGTCAGACAATCACCGACGCAAGTCAGGCATGTGAAGCGTTGGACGAAACTCTGGCTCGCGTTTCGCATGCCAAGAGTGCGCCTTTGAGAAGGAAGTGTCCACAACTTGGACGGGACATGATGATGATTGCAGCATTCCATGCCGATTTCCGGTCCTGCCAAATCGTTGCTGCTCGGATCGCTGCCGAACGCCCGCTTCTGGGTCATTTCGGGACCTTCGCGGGTGCTGGTCGAAAAGGTGTTTCCTGTCGGCCAGTGGGTTGGCCGGGCGGCCGGCATCGCCCTGATCGCCTGGGGCAGCGCAACGCTTTTGGTCTGACGACCAGGGCCGCCTCGAATGTCGCGTTTGCAGGAAACGATCCCTCCTGACGCAAAGTGTATCGCACTGCCCCGGCCAGGCCGGCTCACAACTCCTTTTCGGCCAGTTCGCGAAAGGCGTCGGGAACCGACCGCCGTAGTCCGAGCGCGACCGAGGCGTAGCCGACCGCCTCCCAGCCGAAGCGGTCGCGGATCTTGTCGACGGCGCGATCTGCGGTCCAGCGCGCCGCGCCATTCCTGGTGCCGGGGCCGCGGCGGTCGTCGTCGAGCCCGAGCGGCAATTCCAGATGCAGGCCCGGCTGCATTTCCAGGTGGTGGAGGGCTGAGGGGCCGGAAACATATCCGAGCTCCGCTCTGGGTTTTCCCCTCGGCCGTCCCGGACGACACTGAGCACCATGGCGTCAAAGGTCCCGAGGAACTTTGAACCCTCGCGTCCGTTTACCGGCTATCGCGTCTGGAAGTTCCGCCATGAATGTCAGCGATGAAAGGACTGTATCGCTTTGGGCGGCAACCGAAGTCGCGCCTGAGGCGGTTCCGCTCGAGCGGAGTGAACAGGTCGATGTCGTGGTCGTCGGATCTGGCATTGCCGGACTGTCGGTCGCCTACGAACTGGCCATCGCCGGGCAAAAGGTGGCGGTGCTCGATCGCGGCCGGATCGGAAGCGGCATGACGGCCCGCACCACCGCGCATCTGTCATCGATCTGCGACGACTACTTTTCGGAACTGATCAAATTGCGCGGCGAGGAACTGGCGCGAATTTACTACCGAAGCCAGTCGGCCGCTATCGACCGTATCCAATCGATCCAGGAGGTGGAGGGCATCACATGTGATTTCCGCCGCCTCGACGGCTTCCTGTTTCCGGCGTCAGGCAGAAAGGAATCCGTCATCGAGCGGGAACTGGACGCCGCCCGGAAAATCGGTGTCGACGTCGAGAAAACCGCAGGCGTGCCGTTTGCAGGCTTTTCGGATGCGCCCGTCCTTCGCTACGCCAATCAGGCGACATTTCACCCGCTCAAATATCTCCGCGGGCTCGCTGCTGGCATTCGCGCGCGCGGCGGCGCGCTTTATGCGGAGACCATCGTCGACAAGGTCGAGGAGACCGACGGCGGCGTCCGCGTAAGCACGGTCTCGGGCTTTACCGTGTCTGCCAGATCGGCCGTTGTCGCCACCAATTCGCCGATCAACGATCGGGTCGCGCTCCACACCAAGCAAGCGCCATATCGGACCTACGCGATGTCGTTCGAGATCGCGCGCAACGTTTTGCCGGATGCACTCTATTGGGACACGCTGGATCCCTATCACTACGTTCGCCTGCAGCCTGGTGAAGGCAAAACCGACTTTCTGATCGTCGGTGGTGAGGACCACAAGACAGGGCAGGCCGACGATGCCGACGACCGCTTCGCGGCCTTGGCGGACTGGATCAAAGGGTTGGTGCCCGATATCGGCACCGAGGCCAATCGATGGTCCGGGCAGGTAATGGAGACCGTCGACTATGCCGGCTTCATCGGCCGCAATCCCGGCGACCGGCGTGTCTTCGTGGCTACCGGCGATTCCGGTCAGGGCATCACCCATGGAGTTGTTGCCGGCCAACTGATTTCCGACCTGATCCTGAAGGGGGAAAGCCCTTGGCGGGAACTTTACGAACCCTCCCGCAAGACGGCACGCGCGATTGGCGACTATCTGGCGGAGAATGCGACAACGATCAGGAGTTTTGCCGAGTATGTCGCTCCTGGCGAAATCGATTCCGCCGATAAGCTGCGGCCGGGAGAGGGCGCCATCGTCCGCGAGGGACTTACCAAAGTGGCGGCTTTCCGCGATGAGGACGGCACGCTCCACAAGCGCTCGGCCTCATGCACCCATGCCGGCTGCCATGTCCATTGGAACTCGTTGGAACGCTGCTGGGACTGTCCCTGCCACGGCTCGCATTTTGCCGTCGACGGCACGGCCTTGAACGGGCCGGCCGTATCGCCCCTGGCTCCTGTCGGATAGTCTTCTTTCGCCCCGGCCGCACAACTCACAGCTCCTTCTCGGCCAGCTCCCGAAACGCGTCGGGAACCGACCGCCGTAGTCCGAGCGCGACCGAGGCGTAGCCGACTGCCTCCCAGCCGAAGCGGTCCCGGATCTTGTCGACGGCGCGATCTGCGGTCCAGCGCGCCGCGCCCTTCCTGGTGCCGGGGCGGCGGCGGTCGTCGTCGAGCCCGAGCGGCAGTTCCAGTTGCAGGCCGGCATGCTGCTCCAGATGCGATACGGCGATCGCCAGCAGCGAGATGGTCTTTTCATGCGGATGATCGATAAGCACCTTGCGCACCAGCGCCTCGGCGATCTCGGCCAGCATGGCGGTTGCCGATATCGGCTGGTCGAGCGTGATCGAGCGCGTCACCGATCGCAAATCGGCAAAGCGGACGCGAACCGTGACGGTGCGGCCGGGCCGGGATTTCGCCCGCAACCTCGTGGCGACCCTGTCGGCCAGATGCAGCAAAGCGGGTACGAAGACGTCCTCGTCGGCCGGTTTTCGGCCAAGCGCCGATTGCGCGCCGGCCGATCGCGCGCGGCGCTGCGTCTCGAGCTTGCGCGGATCGCGGTTCCACGCCAGCGCGTTGAGTTTTTCTCCGGCCGCCGGCCCGAGCAGGCGCTCCAGCGCGCCACTGTTGGTCTTGGCCAGCTCGCCGATGGTGTTGACGCCGATGCCGGCCAGCCGCTCCCTGGTGACCGGGCCGACGCCCCACATCAGCTCGACCGGCAGGTGGTGCAGGAACTCCAGCTCGTGGCGCGGATCGACCACCACCAGCCCGTCGGGCTTTGCGACCTGTGAGGCGATCTTGGCCAGATGCTTGGTGCGGGCTACGCCGACCGAGATCGGCAAGCCGAGCTCGGCCCGCACGCGGCGGCGGATCTTGCTGGCGATCTCGGCCGGCGAGCCGAACAGATGGGTGCAGCCGGCGACGTCGGCAAAGGCCTCGTCAATGGAAATCCGCTCGACCACCGGCGTGAAATCGCCGAGCACCTTGATGGCCGCATCGCCCAGCCGCTGATAGTCCTTGAAATGGCCGCCGACGAAAATGAGTTGCGGGCAGAGTTCCCGCGCTCGCCGTCCCGGCATGCCGCCGCGCACGCCGAACGCCTTGGCTTCATAGGATGCGGCAAGCACTACCCCGCCGCCGACGGCAATCGGCTTGCCGCGCAAGGCCGGGTCGAGCAATTGTTCGACCGAGGCATAGAAGGCATCCAGATCCGCGTGGAGGATGTTGGCTTCCATCCGGCCCGTTCGCCCGCGGCGGTTCGAACGCCGCATTGTCTCGAGTTGTGATGAGAACATAAAGAGAACATCGCCGGCGGATTGTCAAGCAGCGCGGAGGCTGCCGCAGATGACGAGAGGGCGGCAATGTTCAGCCGCGCAGCCGATCGCGGGCCTGCATCAGCGCGAATCCCAACAGGTTCTCGCCGCGCCACAGCAGCGGGTTCACCGCCCTCTCGTCATCCGCCGCAAGGCCGATGCCCCACACCCGGTCGACGGGGCTCGCCTCGACCAGCACCCGGTCATGCGTCGACAGCAGATATTCGCGCAGCGCCGCGTTCTGGCGGAACTTCTGAAAGCTCCCTTCGGTGACGATGCGATATTTGTCGGCATCCCATTTGGTGCCATCGAAGCCGCTCACCTGGCGGCCAAGTTGCTTTGCCTGCTTGGGGCTCGCCGCCTCGAGGATTTGTGTTGCCGTCTGAGCATCACCGAACAGGCGTGCCTTCTCGGCCATCATCCAGTGTTCGGCAGTCGGATAGCTCAGACCATCGACGGTAAAGGGCGCATGCCACCACTGGCTGAAGCACGACGTGGTTATGCGGCCGTCCTTGGACGGCTGATGGCCCCAGAAGAACAGGAACTTCTGCCGGGGCTTTGCGCGAAAGGTTTTTTCAAGCCAGGTTCGGTCGTAAATCATCGAGCGGATGGAGCAGGGCGAAAGGTCGGCTTGTCAATGCTCCATCCAGAGTGGGGTAGCGAAGATGAGCGGTCGGCGCTGAATTCGATGAAATGCTGATCTACAGCGCCATCTTGTAGCCGAGATGACTGGCGGTGAAACCGAGGCGCTCGTAAAAAGCGTGCGCCTCCCGTCGACCTTTGTCCGTGGTGAGCTGGACGAAGCTGCAATTGCGCGAACGGCACGTTTCAATCGCCCATTCGATCATCAGCTTGCCGACCCCGCGGGACCGCCTTTGCCGGGCGATGCGAACGCCTTCGATCTGGCCGCGCCAGGTGCCTTTCCTCGAAATGCCTGGAAGGAAGCTGAGCTGCAGCGTTCCGACCACTTGCCCGGCGTCGACGGCGACGGCCAGCAACTGGTTGGGATCGGCATCGATTGCGCTGAAAGCATCGAGATAGCATGGCGCAAGCGGCGTGGACGGGTCTTCCCGGTCTGCGCCGAGCACATCGTCGGCAAGCATTGCAACGATCGCCGGCAGGTCAGGCGCCTGGGCACGACGGAATTCGATCTCGCTCATCGCGCGGAGACATACGGCGCAGTGTTGGCGATCGCAATATCCGTTTTGACTTGCAAGGGAGGCGCGCGTCTTCAGGCGGCCTCGAGCGCCCAGAGACGATGGCCGTAGCGGCGGAAGAAGCGGGCGAAGAGGCGTTGTTGCCTGGCGCGGGCGAGGTCGGCGGCGCGCCTTTCCTGCCGCCAGCGCGGCATGTTGCGGAACATCGACAGGAAGCGGGCGGCGTCATCGAGTGCTTCCTCGGCTGACTGTGCCGGGCGGATCGCCGCCAGGAACAGAGCGCGGCTCGGCTTCATCTGATCAATCGCCGCCTTGCGCTGGCGATGACCCTGGCGTGCCTTGCGGATGCCGTGCTGGCGGATGGCCGCGAAAGCGGCAAGCATAGCCGGGCTGTCGCCGCTATAGCCGCAGGCATGGGCGAACTGGGCTGGGTCCATCGTCATTCCCTTGCTGCCGGCCGGCTGCGGTTCTGTTGCTCGCGCCGATTCCAGTCCGCACCAGGTATAAGCATAACTCAAATAATCGAACAAGCGAAACTTTCATGTTGGTGTAAGCGGAACCGACTCGACTCCGCTTGGAAAACCGATAATGATGCGAACAAAGCAGGAACAACGATGGGGATGGCCATGGCATTGGCAGGCAAGGAAGCGACGATCGCCGATGTTGTCTCGATTGCCGTCGAGTGCATCGACTGCGGACGCAACAGGTGGTGGAAGCCGGCCGAGCTCAAGCGGCATGGGGTGATGCCGGAGACACCGCTGGCCGCACTTTCGGGGCGCCTGATCTGCAAGGCCTGCCGGGCCGACGGCCTGCCGGGCGCCGCGGTCTCGATCCAGGCCGCCTTCATCGACGACCGGCAACGGACCCGCGCCGAGGCGCGCCTGCTCAACGGTCGAGAGCTGGAGCAGTCGAGGCGGGCTTGAGGGGAGGGCGCCGGTCCCTCCTCAGGGCGGGCTATCGCATATGGGGTCCCCCTCATCCGGCCGCGGAGCCTGGCCTCGGGCTTGCCGGAGGCAAGACCCGCGGGCGGCCACCTTCTCCCCGCTGGGAGAAGAGCCTGGCATCAACGCTGGCGACCTCCTCTCCCCTCGGGGAGAGGTCGGATTGCCCGAATTGCCCTTCGCAATTCGGTTGGCATTCCGGGTGAGGGGGGCGCTTGCCTACTTGCGATTGCCCTGCTTCTCTCGGGAGAAGGCAACAAGCGCCTCCTCAATACCCCAGCAATTCCTTGAGCGGAATGACGCGGAAGACGTTCTTGATGGCGTAGCGGTTGAAGGTCAGCGTCTTCGGCGGGTTGTACTGTTCGACGATCAACTCGGCAGCGGTGCGCTTGACCAGCTTCTTGATGAAGGCCTTGCCGTTTTGCTCGTTCTCCTCGGGCAGCGTCTCGATCACCACATGGTCGCCGGGCAGCGCTTCGCGGCCGCCGCAATAGATCATCTCGCCGGGCTCGTAGCGCGGCACCATCGAATCGCTCAGCACGTGCAGCGCAAACACATTGCGCAGATGCCGGATCCCCGGCGGCCGCTGGACATAGCCGGCCGGCTGGCCATTGAAGGTGAAGTCGCCATCGTCGCCGCCGACGGCGGTGCCGAGAAGCTGGATGTCCATCGGCCCGGCGGGCAGGGGGCCGGGATCGGTGACGATCTCGGCATCGGCGACCGGTCCGGCATCTTCGAGGAAAACGACCTCGCCCTTGCCGAGCGCCACCGGGTCGACGCGCAGGAAAGCGGCGGTCTTCAAAAGGTTCTCGGTCTTGGGCAGGTTGCGCCCGGTCTCCCAGTTGCCGACGGCAGCGACGTCGGTGTCGTTGTGCTCGGCAATGTGGCGCATCACCAGGCCGCGCTGCTTGCGCGCCCGGCGGATCGCCGCTCCGACCTTGATCGACAGTGCAGTTTTCGCCATGGCTCCATCTGAGGCATAAGATTCGGTTTCGTCTATGCAAGAATCGCTTGCATTATGATTTGAGTTATGCTCTTATATGGGCATGCACAAGTCGCTTCACCAGCTTTCGGTCCTTGAATCCGCCGTTCAGCGCGCCGGCAGCGCTGGCCTGGAGGCGGTACCGCAAACGATCGCCAAGGCCATGCATGTGCCAACCCTTTCCCCTTCGTCGCGGCTGTCCTCCTCCCCGGCCGGGACGATGCCCGAGGCTCGCGCCTCGGATCCGGCAGCGCAAGCGGCCGGAACGGCCGGAGCCGTTCCCCTCACGGCTCCGGCCACGAATTCCCTGCCGGCCGGCAATGCGGATGCCACGGTTTCCTGCATCCGCACCGAAGACGGCACGGTCATCGCCTTCGACAAGCGGACGGGCAAGGCAGTGTCCGGCGCAACAAGGCAGGCGGCCGAGATGAAGCTCGATCGCAGCAGACAACGCGAAGGCTGACCGGCTTTCGGGCCTGAGGCCGGCGAAGCCGGCGCCGCACACAACCATCTTTGCAGGGAAAAAACATCATGGCCGCCCGCTATTCCGCCTCGGAACTGGAACAAATCGAGAACTGGCTGATGAGCGGACTGTCGGCCGCGAAGATCGCCACCAGGCTCGGTGCGCAGCGTGGTAGCCCGCTCTCACGCGCGGCCATCATCGGCATCGTCCACCGCACCGCCCGTTTGCGCACCATCGGCCTTGCCAGATCCAAGGGCCGGTGTGGCGGACGGTCGGGCGGACGGCTCGGAAATTCGGCGCCTGAGCCATCAAATGCCGCAGGTCAAGCGGAGGCGGCTCCGAAGGCCGAGCCACGCTGCCGCCCCGCCAGGCTGTCGGCCAGGCTGGCGCCGCCGGCCTGGCAGCCGGGTCCGGCTCGGATCACCGGGACCGATGGCGCGCCGCTTGAAATGCCGGCGCCGCGCCCGATCGCTGCCGGCGGCCGCCAGCCGCATTTCGCCGCCATGCGCTTCATCGATTGCCTGTTCGAGCGCTGCCGCGCGCCGCTCGACACGACGCTGCAGGAGGATGCGGAAAACGACGCCCCCGGCAGCCGGCCCGGTTTGGACATGCTGTGCTGCGGACTGCGCACCAAGCCATCGAAAAGCTACTGCGCCTATCACGCGGCGCGCTTCCTGCGCACGCTGCCGGCCGAAGCAATTTGAGCCCGCTTCCATGAGGCTGGAAGTTCGCCAGAGCCCGACGACCAAAACCCAGGAGGACTGATCCGATGAGCAACAAAACCGCCCAAAAGGCCAAAGCCAGGCCACCGAGATTGCCGAAAGGCGAGGCCGAGCAGGTGCGCATCCGCAAGGAGATCGGTCATGATTTCGCGCTGAAGGACGACCAGTTCGGCCGCAAGCGGCTGGCCAAGGGGACGCAGGAGGGCGCGCGCCTCTACGAGGTTTCCAATGATGGCCACACAGCGACCGGCGGCATCGTGCGGGTGCGCAACGTCGACCCGCTGAGCGGCCTCACCTCGTTGTCGCGCCAGCAGCGCGAGGCAGGCATGCGCTACCGCCAGGATTTTCGCGACTCGTCCGAGGCAAGCGCCAAGCCGATGGCCTGGGCCGAGCGCGTCGACGGCGGCCGCACCGGCAGCGGCGTCGCCGAACACATTCTGTCCGCTGGCCGCGACCATGCCGAGGCCACCAGGGCGCTTGCCCATTGGGAGATCGCCGGCGTCGTGCAAAAGGTCTGCTGTGCCGACGCAACGGTGAAAAGCCTAGCCGACCAAGCCGGCGAGCCGCGCGACGTGGTGGTGAAACTGCTCAAGATCGGGCTCGACATATTGGCCGTGCATTACGGCATGATGCTGATGCGCAAGCCGAGGTGAGAAGCCCCGCCGATCCGGCCGGCACTACCGGCCGGATCGATCCGTCAACGACGGCAGACACGGATTCTTTCGATGATCCGGTGGTGATGACGCCAGTGCCTGATGACTTCGGTGTGGCAGCGCCGGTGGTACCGGTACCGGTAGCGCGGCCTGTAGTCCTCGTCGTAGACATCATAGCGGTAACGGGGGACGTACTCATCGTCGTAATCGGAATACCGATGGTGGCGATAATAATAGTCGTCGTCATAGCCGTTGCCGATGCCGATCGTGACGCTGCCGCCAGCATTCGCCGGGCCAATCACGGAAGCCAACGAGGCGATGGCGATCACCGAGGCAAGCAGGAGCTTCTTCATAGCTACCTCCTTCTTTAACGTCCCTCTAATAGAAAAACCCTTGAGGGGCAGCCTCGTTCCATAGATTGGCAAGATGCCACGAAGCGAGAGCCCAAATTAGCGCCAGCGGGGGCGAAAACGCCTCTTGCTGTACGCCAGGGTGGGGCCGCCGACGCAACGTGGCTGGCTGCTTTCCAAGCCTCGAGCGGATTGTGGTCCGCGCCCTATGTATCCCGTCAAACAGCGACAATCGG
This sequence comes from Mesorhizobium sp. M1348, assembly GCF_040317925.1. NCBI lineage: Bacteria > Pseudomonadati > Pseudomonadota > Alphaproteobacteria > Hyphomicrobiales > Phyllobacteriaceae > Mesorhizobium > Mesorhizobium sp. M1348. The sequence goes on from NZ_JAMYLH010000022.1 coordinate 63,146, forward strand.
GCGGTGCCAGTCCCGTCACCTTGCCGACCTACAGAATATGGCCCAGTTCCAGCAAAATGAAAGCGGTCGCACCCAGCACAGCGAGGGCGTAGGCCGCATAAAGAACAAGCAGCATCACCTCAAAGTCCCGGACGAAGCTTGCGGCAATCCTGGTCTCCTTAGGCTCCGCTTTCTCGATGCGGTCGGTTTCCAGCTGCTCCGTTGCCACGACGAGGCAGACAATCCTGTCGTTTTCGGCCGCCTGTAATATCCGTTCAGTCAAATCGACTGCAATCACTGGGTCATCGGCCAACTGATCCCGCGATAGCCGGCCTTCAGTGACGGTCTGGATTTCACGCTTTCTCACGCACGCACAATTGCGTCGACTAAATTAGGTTCCACTGAAATACATAGTAAAATACATAGATTGCGTCCACCCGATCGCGATGGGTGAGGCGTGAGACCAGCTGGGCGGGGAACCCCCGCCCGAGGCCCGCATTTGTCGACTGTCGAGCCGAATCTCAATCCGCATCCTCCGATCAAAGGGCGCGGGCTTCTTCATAGGCTGCTACGATGCGCCAGTGCTGGTAGGTCGCAATGCAAAAGCCGCCAAACCTTCATATCGCGAACGCAGCGCCGACGTCTTCGGTGCTGACCGGTTATGACGAAGATCGCATGCTTACTTATGTCCGGCTGCTCGACGCTTCGGCGGAAGGGACCGATTGGCGCGAGGTCGCCCGCATCGTTCTGCACATTGATCCGGAGCAGGAGCCGGAGAGGGCTTTCCGGGCGTGGGCGACACATCTGGCGCGTGCACGATGGATGACCAGGAAGCGGAACGAGCTGCGCCAATTGCATATTGAGTGGTGGGGATGAGCACCGTTTAAGCGGAACTGCCGTCTCGGTCTGGCCGTTGAGGGAGGAGGCCAACATGGAAAAGCGACCAATGACTTCTTGGCGAGCCAATACTTTCGAGCTGTGCTGCCTTCTTGCAGTTCCGCTGTCGCTTATCCTTACGGTTTTCCTGGCGGGTCTCATCCTCAGCTGACGCCCGTATGGTTGCTTGCCGAGGGGGCTGGGTCGTGATCCGACAAGATCCGGCACTGTTACTTTACAGCCGCCGCCATCACATCCGAAAACAGCGCCCGTTCCACCGCCGGTTCCAGCGTTTCGGCGAAGGGCGTCGCCAGGTGGTGGCGGTCGCGGAAGGCTAGTTTGCCGTCGATGAAGACATGGCACGTGGTCTGGTCGCAAAAGCGGTCGGTCATGTCGATGTAAGCAGCGTTCGGTGTCGAGCGTACGATGTCGCGCTCTATGGTGGCGATGTCGTCGTTTGCCGCCATGATCCTCGGCGTGTCGCATGTCGCGGGCGTCTGGCCCCGCCACAGCGCCCGCGCCACGCATTTGTCGGCGTAGCTTGCATTGTAGGGAACGTCCCTGATGACCGCGACCTTGATGCCGGCCTGGCTGAAGGCTTGAAGCGTCCAGGTGAGGCCCGTTCGCCACTGCGCTTGCCAATCGGCGTGCTTCAACTCCTCGGGCGATTCCTTCATCACATTGCCGATCGAGAATTCCGAAATCACCACCAGTTGCGGATGGAGCGCGATGATGTCCTTGACCGACTGCTCGCGCCACTGGTCGCATTCGGTGTAGTCGCGCTTCAGCCGCCAGTTCCAGGTCGTCACCCGCGAAGCCCGGCAGGAGGATTTGAGAAAGGTGACGACGCGAAAGTTGTTCTTCTCGGCCGCCTTGATCAGCGGCGTCGACCAATGGTCGGCATGCGAGTCGCCGAACAGCACGACCGAGCGCTGGGCATCCTTGCGGCCGAACATGCAGGGCTTCGGCTTGACGGTCTCGAAATCGAGCACGCAGCCGCCATTGGTCGCGCGCACGGTGGAGAGCTGGGCAGCGCTGTCGGCGATGACGTGCTGTTCGGGGCTGAGATTGTGCTCGGCAAAGCGCGCATTGCCGTAGGCCGCGACCACGCCGGCGCCGGTCAGCGCGACGGCGGGCACCAGCGCCCGCGCTGCTCCGGCCATCAGCCAGCCGTTGCGGCGGATCGGGTTCTCGATGAAATGATAGGTGAACATCGACAGAACCAGCGTCAGCGCCGCGCAGGCAAAGCGGTCCAGGATGGACAGGTTGGGAACCACCATTGCCGCATAGACGATGACCGGCCAGTGCCAGAGATAGAGCGAATAGGAGAGCCGGCCCAACCATTGCAAGGGCGGCAGCGCCAGCGCGGCGCTCGGCAGGTTGCGGCCGCCGCTGCCGCTGAGCAGCAGCAGCACGGTGCCGGCGACAGGCGCCAGCGCATTCACCCCGGGAAAAGGCGAGTCTTCGTCCAGCATCAGATAGGCCCACGCGATCAGCGCTAGCCCGAGACATGCCTGGAGGGTGGCCAGCAGCGGCCGGTCGCGCCAGATCTTTGCCGGTGCCATGGTCGCGAGGCCGCCGGCGGCGAATTCCCAGGCCCTGAGCGGCGAGAAATAGAAGGCCCAGGGCTGCGACACTTCCGTCAGCCAGGCGCAGGCGGCGAAGGAGGCCGCACCGGCGACGCCGATGACGACGATAGCGGTGCGGTTGCCGGGGCGCAGCAATGCGGCGGCAAGCAGCAGCGCCGGCCATGCCAAATAGAACTGTTCTTCGACCGAGAGCGACCAGAAGTGGATGAAAGGGTTGTTGGTGGCGTCGGCGGCGAAATAGTCGAACGACCACCGGATCAGCCAAAGGTTGATCATGTAGGCGGAGGCGAACATAGCGCCTTTCGAATAAAGCGCCTGTTCCTCCGGCGACAGGATGAAATAACCCGCAAGCAGCGTGGCGAGGATGACGAACAGTGCCGCCGGCAACAGGCGCCGGGCGCGCCGGGCATAGAAGCGCCAGAGGTTCAGCCGCCCGGTCTCGGTGATTTCCGTAACCAGGTGGCGGGTGATCAGATAGCCCGAGATGACGAAGAAGATGTCGACGCCGGCAAAGCCGCCGGGCAGGCCGGAGAGACCAAAATGGAAGGCGATGACACCGGCCACCGCCAGTGCGCGCAGCCCTTCGATGTCAGGCCGAAATGATGCCGACACAATCACCTCATGCAAGGAATGCCCACCTCGCAGAGGCTCGACCCGATGCGCCGATATTGCAATGCAACAAATCTAACGCAGTGCAACATAGGGGGAGGGCGCAGCTCCTCCAGCTCCTCGCGCGGGCGATTCACTCACATGAGCGATTCAGTCATGAGGGCGATTGATATGGAAGCGAAGGTGCCGAGGCGATCACGCCTTTTTCAAAAACTCGGTCTTCAGCACCAGGCCCTTCACCTGCCTGGTGCTGCATTCGATCTCGCCGGGATTGCCGGTGAGGCGAATATTCTTCACCAGCGTGCCGCGCTTGATCGTCTCCGAGGTGCCTTTGACCTTGAGATCCTTGATCAGGGTCACGGAATCGCCCTCGTGCAGCGCCGTGCCATTGCTGTCTCTTACGATCGCGTCAGTCATGTCGGGTCTTTCGTGGGGCTCCGGTGCGGAGGTGGTTGGGTCATTACCCGGCCTATTCCACAGTTGGCGGCGAGGTCAAGCGTGCTGGGGGTCAAGCCCACTGGGTCAAGCGTGCCGGCTGTCAATGCCATGCGGACGGCCGATCGGAAAACCCGGGTTGCGAGCAGACGGGACCCCCCCTGGGCCCATAGTGGCATTGCCGCTCCGCGACATGCGCTCCGACCAGGCCGTCATCCATGCGATGGCGCCACGGCAATCGAACAAAAGCCGTGGCCTTCATTACGCAGATATTCCGGCACGAGTTCAAATAGCTGAGCGCCCGCCGGTGTGGACAGGAAGGTCGCACAATGGCGGAGCTGCCCGCCCTTTCGCTTGGTCCGTTATTGCAATCGGCAAGAAGCCGGCGGTCACTTGTTGGCGCCACCGAGCTGGTTGGCCATCTTGCAGAAGTCGGCATGCATCTTGGCAATGCCTGCGTCGCTGCATTCCTTCAACATCATGGCCCGGTCGCTCGTGGACATGGCCATCCATGCCGCCTTGAATTCGGCTTCCGACTTCATGCTCTTCATGCCGGCGTCGGTGAAGAAGGGCGTCATTTTCTGCGGATCGTCGAGCGCCGAAGTGCCAGTGGCACCGGCGGCAAGCGCTGCGCCGGTCATCATCGAAAGCGCCATCGCGCCCATGCAAAGCATCTTGATGTTCATGATCATTCCTCCAGAGCTGCTGCTTTGAGGTTGTCCATCAGCGATCTACGAAGGAACGGCGTTTTGACCCGAAAGTTCCACGTTCTGGCGCAGGCATGGAACAGGATTGCCCGTGACGCCATTAATGCAGAAAATTCTACCACGACTGAATTTGCGGCGCTGCAGACGAGCGCAATCGGCGTCCAGCTGGGTGAGACGCTACGAAGTTGCACGCCGGCTCAATATGCCCGATCATGGCGGTGGCGGGGTGGAGGTATCAAGTGGCGGCAAATCGTCGAAACGGCGCGCACCTGTCGGAGCCCCGGCGGGCGGGCATTGTTTCCGCGGCCAGGGCGCTTCCGCGCACATCCTTGCCCAGCGTAGCGTCGGTCGTGACGGCCGTCGCGGCGCTCTATTTCGGGCGCGAGGTCTTTCTGCCGATCGCAATCGCGCTGCTGCTTACCTTTGCGCTCGTGCCCATGGTATCGGCACTCAAGCGAGCCGGCATTCCGCGTCTTCCTGCCGTAATCGCCAGCGTGCTCGGCGCATTCACGGTGCTGGCTCTGTTCTCCTTCATCGTCGCCACGCAGGTCAGTGAACTGGCGCAGAACATCCCGCTTTACCAGGCGAATATCCTGACCAAGGTCCGGTCGCTCAAGGAAACCGGCGTCGGCGGAGGCATCGTTTCCAGATTGAGCCGGGTGATCGAACGCGTCGGCCAGGAGCTCGACAGACCGGAGCCCGCACAACCCGCCGCCGATCAGCCTCCGCGGGAGCCGATCCCGGTCGAAATCGTCGCGCGCGAACGACCGCTCGAGGTTCTCCAGAATCTGATCGGCCCGCTGCTGAGCCCGCTGGCATCGGCCGGACTGATCGTTGTGGTCGTCATATTCATGCTGCTCGAGCGGGAGGATCTGCGCGATCGCTTCATACGCCTCGTCGGCTACGGCGATCTGCATCGAACCACCGAGGCGTTGCAGGATGCCGGCAAGCGCGTCGGCCGGTATCTGCTGATGCAATTGGTCGTGAACATCGTCTATGCCGTCCCGATTGCAATCGGACTTTGGCTGCTGGGCATACCCAATCCATTGCTGTGGGGCTTGCTGGCGCTGGCGCTGCGCTTCGTCCCCTATATCGGCCCGGTCATAGCGACGCTGTTGCCTCTGTTCCTGGCGCTTGCCGTGGCGCCCGGCTGGTCGCTCGTGCTATGGACCGCCGGGCTTTTCGTCGTGGTGGAACTGATCACCGGCAACGTGATCGAACCCTGGCTCTACGGCTCGCGCACCGGGCTGTCGCCATTGGCTATCATCGTTGCGGCGATCTTCTGGACCTGGCTCTGGGGGCCATTGGGCCTGGTTCTGTCGACGCCGCTCACGGTCTGCCTCGTCGTGCTCGGCCGCCATGTGCCGCAGTTCGAATTCCTCGACGTTCTGTTCGGCAACGAACCCGTGCTCGAACCGCACGCCCGGCTTTACCAGCGGCTGCTGGCCGGCGATCCCGAGGAAGCGACGGACCATGCCGAGGAGATGCTGGAGGAAAAATATCTGGTCGAGTTCTATGACGAGGTCGCGATTCCCGCACTTCTGCTCGGCGAGCAGGACCGGGTGCGTGGTGTGTTGAGCGATGAGCAAAGACAGCAGGTCGCGGGCAGCGCGCTGACGATGGTGGCGAACCTCGACGACAGCGCGCAGGAGGAGGCGGAAGAGGACGATACGGCCGCGGCCGAGGACAACGGCTCACGCGAGGACAAGCAGGTTCAGGGGGAGGTTCAGGGCGAGGACGAAACTGAACTGCCGGATGGCACGGGCATGTCGGTGCTGTGCGGCGGAGGGCGCGGCGAACTCGACGATGCCGCTGCCGCCATGCTGGCGCAGGTGCTCGAAATCCAGGGCGCCACGGTGTTGAGAGCGAGCTTCGCCGATATGGAACCGAGGAGCATTCGCCGTCTTGAGCTCGACGCTGTCGATACCGTCGTCGTCGGATTTTTAAACCGGGATTCCGTCAAGCACGGCCGGTTCCTGGTCCGTCGGCTGAAACGCGCCAAACCAAGGTTGCGGGTGGGCATCGTATTGTGGTCGGAAGCCGACAGCGACAACCAGGAGGCAGACGCCAGATTGGCCAATGAGATCAACGCCGATTTCGTCGCACACGGCATGGTCGGTGCGGTGCTCGGTGCGTTGTCCAGCGCTCCGCCGGTGGCGCTGAAGACCACCGCCAAACGCCGCGTGCGCCGCCTGGCGCCGGCGCGCAAGAAAGAGTCGCTCGCCGCGGCAAAATGAGCGCGGCGAAGACCGCGGCAGGTCGGGTTATTACCGCTTTCGCGAAAACGGCAATAACGAAACGGATCAGGTGTCTTCGCAAGCGTCGCGCTGAACCGTTCGGATGCTACCGCGACGAACGGCGCCAGTCTTCACACAGTCCAGAAATAACGCACCGTATGGAAGAAGACCGGGGCGGCGAAGACCAGGCTGTCGGCACGGTCCATCATGCCGCCATGGCCTTCGATCAGATGGCCCCAGTCCTTGACGCCTTGATCGCGCTTGATGGCGGAGGCGACCAGCCCACCAAGGAAGCCCATCAGACAGGCGATGAAGGCGACGCCGGCTGCCTGCAGCGGCGAAAACGGCGTCAGGAACGACAGCAGCGCGCCGAGCAGGCTCGATGCTGCCAGCCCGCCGACCAGCCCCTCCCAGGTCTTCGACGGCGAGACCGTCGGCGCCAGGAGATGCCGGCCGAACAGCTTGCCGAAGATATATTGCAGCACGTCGCTGCCTTGCACGGTGATGATCAGGAAAGCGATCAGCAACAGGTTGCGGCCTTCGAAGCCTGGCACCTCGAGCGTCAGCAGCGCCGGCACGTGGCTGACGCAGTAGACCGAAATCATGACCGCCCATTGCTGCGCCGAGACGCGCTCGAGAAAGCGCTCGGTGTCGCCGTGCAGCGCGGTGATCGCCGGCATCAGCAGGAAGCAGTAGACCGGGATGAAGATGGTGAAGAGCCCGTACCAGGCGGTCCACACCAGCCAGTACTGGAACGGGATAACGATGCCGAACATGCCGAGCAGCACCCAGTGGTCGCTGCGGCGGCTGTGTGTCAGCGTCACGAATTCGCGCAGCGCGGCGAACGAAATCAGCGCGAACAGAATGGTCATGCCGGGGCGGCCGAAGAAGAAGGCGACGGTGATCGCCACCACCATCACCCACCAGGCATTGATGCGCTGGGTGAGGTTGACCAGCGTCGGCGACAACGGCTTTGGCGCGCGCCATGACAAGACGCCGGCGACGACGCTGGCGCTGATCAGCACCGCCAGGAGGCCGACAATCAGAATGAGGGTTTCGTGCATCATCGGCAGCATTTTGCCTTGGTCCTCAATCGTCTCGCTGCGGCCGGGGGTTCAGCGCCAGCAGCGTTTCGCGGGCGCGGTCGAGAAAGGCGCGGCGTTCCTCACCCGGTTGAATGGCGATCGGCGCGCCGAAGACGACGCGGCAAAGCAGCGGCACCGGCACGAATTGCCCCTTGGGCAGCACCCGCGACATGTTCTCGATCCAGCACGGGATAAGCTCGACATCGGGCCGCGCCATCGACAGATTGTAGAGGCCTGAGCGGAACGGCAGCAGCGGTTCGTCGGTCATGTTGCGCGTGCCTTCGGGAAACAGGATCAGCGAATGGCCTTGGTCGAGCACCGACAGCATGATCGAGATCGGGTGCTGCGTTTCATCCGTCCATTGCCGGTGGATCAGCACGGAAGACAGCATGTCCTCGGCGATGAAACGGCGCAGCCGCGTCTTGCCCCAATAATCGGCGGCCGCCACCGCATGGGTACGGGCGCGTTCCTTCTCGCTGAGGCAGGCCGACAGCAGGATGAAATCGCCGTGGCTGGCATGGTTGGCGAAGTAGATACGCTGCCGGTCCGATGGCTGGCTGCCGTTCCAGATCGGCCGCACGCCGGTGACCACCCAGGCCAGTGCCGACAGGCCGACCGAGGTCACCGTCTGCAGCAGGGTATAGGTGCTGACGCGAAGCTTTGTCATGGACGGGCTCAAAAGAATGCCGCGACGACCGAGGCCGCCGCGAACAGGCTGAAGGCGATACGCTGCTTGGCGAGCAGACGGCGCGTGCCGGCCATCCGCTGGTCGAGCGAGCGGCCGCCGGCCGCCGTGGGTTTCAGCCGCATGCGCGCCAGCACGTCGTCGATCGCCGCACCGCCGCCTGCCTCGCTGGCGTGGCTGGCCATCAGCCGGAACAGCAGCGCGTCGAATAAAAGCAGGGCCGAGAGAATAATTGTGGCTATGGCACCCGCGGCGGCGATCAGCCAGGCCGCCGCGGATAGCGACGATGTTTGCGGCGCAGCCGCCAGGCCGATGACCGGCGCCGCCAGCAAGGCAGCAGCAATCAACAGCAGCGGCCATGCCACCTGCACCATCAGCCCGGCGGCGAACGCTTCGGCCCTGTCACGATAGGCGGTCATGTTCGCCGCGTCCACGCCAAGATGCACCGGCCGGCCCGCGGCGGCGAGCTTGCCTCGCGCCTGATCCGGCGTGGCGGCCCGGCCGCTGGCGACCAGCCATTCGCCGACGACGGCGGCGCTGCGTTGGAAGCCGAGCGCACAGCAGACCAGCACCGTGCCCTGGCTCTGCGCCGCCTCGATCGTCGCCACCGCTTGCGCACGCGCCTCCGGCGATGGCGGCAATAGATCGACCATGGCCACGCTCACCCAGCGGCCGGAGGCGCCGCGCGGTCTTTCCAATTCGCCGGCAAGGTCGACCACCGTGCCGAAGGGGTCGGCCTCGGCGGCGGTCGGAAAACGGCCAAGGAAAACACCGTCGGCGATGACGATCTGCGCCGGAAACTTTCGCGTCCACGCCCACACATTGGCCTTGGCGCCAAGGCGGTAGGGCCAAAGCAGAAGACGGCTGGCCAGCGACACGCGGCCATCGGCTGTTTTCTGGAACAGTTTGGCGCCGGCGCCGGCATAGGCGAAAGCGACTATGGCCAGCGCCAGTGCCGGCCACAACAGGATGAGCCACAGCGCCGAGACCAACGCGCCGGCAGCCGCGCCGGCCAGCGCAAGGGTTGCGCCGAGCGAATAGAACAGCGCCAGCCGCCGCGCCTTCGGGTCAGCGCTCAGGCGGAAGCCGGCGAACGGCAGCTCGCCGTCGCGCGGAAACAGCCACAGCGCGAAAAGGCCGAGCAGCGCGCCAGTCGGAATGTCGATGAAATGGTGCTGCCACGTCGTCAGCACCGAGGCGCCGATCAGGAAACACCAGAAATGCCAGGCGACGCCGGCAATGCCGGTCAATCTGTGACGCCAATGGTCCCAGATGATGACCAGCAGCGCGATATGCAGCGACGGCGCCTGGTTGAAGGGTTTGTCGAAGCCGCCGAGTACGGCGAACATGAAACCGGGCAGGCCGCTCGTCTGCGGGCGCGCGAAGGTCGCCGTCAGCGGGAACAGGATGAAGCAGGCGACGGCGACGAGCTGCGCCGTCAGATAGCGGCCGGCAAGGCGGTCGACGCCGCTCTTCGAATTGTTCAACAGCAGCGACAAGCCATAGAACAGGTTGATCGACCAGTAGGGCACGATCGTCCAGGCAAGGAACGGGACGCCATGCTCCCAGCCGAAGACGATGCTGCCGACGTCGTCGCGCCGCGACGCCAGCCAATTGGCGAAGCCGTAGGTGGCGTAGAAGAACGGCGCCAGAAATGCAAGCCACAGGGCGGCGCGCAGGACTATCCCGGGATATGGCTCGCGCGGCAAGGCCGGAAGGGCAGGGGCATCGTGAGGAAAGGCAGAGGCAGGCAAGTTCATGCTCAGACGCGCCGCGCGACCGAAACGGTGAAGATGCCCCACTGGTCGATGCGCTGGTCGAGCTTCTCGAAGCCGGCGGCCGCCACCAACTGGTCCATCTCGGCCTGCGTGCGGCGGCGCATCACCCAGGCCTGGCCGCCGCGGTGCGAGGTCAGGCTGCGCGCGATCATCTCGAGCTGCGGATGCCAAGGCTGATTGGTGTAGACGAGCAGGCTTCCGGGCTGCATGGCGCCGGCCAGTCCACCGAGCGAGCGGGCAATCATGGCATTGTCGGAAAACAATTCGTAGAGCCCCGAGACGACGGCGAGATCCGGCGCCGGGTCGAGCCCGGTCAGCGTGGTGGCGTCGAATGCGTCACCTTGATGGAACGAGATAGTCGCCGGCAGCCTGCGCTCGGCGATCAGCTTGCGGCCGAGCGAGACGTTGAGCTCGGAGAAATCCTGCAGCCGTACGCTTGCCGGCGGCTCGGCGCATTTCTGCACGGCATCGAGCACGTAGCGGCCATGGCCAGCGGCGATATCGACGATATGGACCGGCCGGTCGGCGGCCTTCAGCGTCTCGGCGGCGCTGCCGATCAGCTCTTCCAGATGCAGCTTGCGCTGGCGGATGCCGCGCCAGCCGATGGCATCTAGAAAGGTGCGGTCGATCATGCGGCCGATGGGGCTGATGCCGCGCGCCTCGTTCTCGTAGACATAGTCGAGCGTCGAGCCGGAATCGAAGCCGGTGGCAATCCCCGTCTTCATGCCCGACGACAGCCAGGCGCCCATGCGGATCGAGGCGCGGCTCATCGCCCAGTAGAGGCCCCTTAGCGACAGCAGCGGCAGCGGCGAGGCCAGCCGGTCGGCCTCGTCGCGTGTGTAGCCGGCGCGGTCGGCCTCGGTCAGGTCGACCGGCTTTTCCGGCGCCGCGAATTGCTTTTCAAGGAAAGGCGTGATCAGGTCGAGTGCCTTGTGGCGGTCGCGCTCGCCAAGCGTGTCGTGGAAGAAGCCGGGCAACACATGCCGCTCCTTGGCCGGGCTCGCCAGATTGACGAAAAACTCGTGCTGCGGTCCATGCCGCACCACCCAGTCGCTGCCGGAGATCAGAAGCTGTGTCGGCACGGTGATGGCGCGGGCGTCGGCGACCATGCGCGCGGCATGGTCGTAGAGCTCGACCAGGATGTTGGAGGCGATCGGCCGGGTGATCAGCGAGTCGGCGTCGAAGGAGGCGATACGCTCGGGGTCATGCGTCAGGAATTTCGCCTTGACGTAGGAATTGACGAAGAAGCGGCCCTTCAGCTTCTGCCACAACGCAATGCCTTGCTTGGCGAAGGGCACGTAGAGCTTGACCGAGAAGGCCGGCGAGGCCAGCACCAGGGCGCGAATGTCGGGCGCATAGTCATGCACCCAGGCGGCGGCAAGCACGGCGCCGAAGGATTGCGCGATCAGCGCGATGTCGCGCCGGGCAAAGCCGTCGCTGCCGATCTCGCGCACGAAACAATCGATGTCGCGCACCAGCGCGGCAAACGACGGCGCATAGCCGCGCTCGCCGGCGGAGCGGCCATTGCCGCGCGCATCCCAGGCATAGAAGGCGTGGTCGGGCATCTGGAGCTCGTCGACCAGATGCGCCATGCGGCCGCCATGCTCGTGGCCGCGGTGGAACAGCAGGATGGCGCCCTTGCGGTTTTCCGACAGTGCCGGCCAATAGCGATAGAAGATCTCAGTGCCGTCATGGCTCTTGAAGCTGCGCTCCTGCGCCACCCGCTCGATGTTGGCTGGAGCCACGGCGGCAACCGTCTCTTGGTGAAGCATGTTGTTCTCCCTGGCGAGACCGGAATTCAGCTGCCGCTCCCGTTAAGGCCGCTGCGTATCCGGTTGATGGCGGTCGCCAGCGAGAGTGTAGCCATGGCCGGAAACACGAGCGGCGTGAGCGCCGGGACCCACAGGCCGGACGCGATAAGCACGGCGAGGATGCCAAGCGCCAGCGCCCGGTCGCTTTTGCCGAACGGGCCGGCATAGTTGCGCCCGGTTCCTGCGGCGATGCCGAGCACGCCGGCGAACTCCGTGATCATCGCCGCGATAGCAAATGCAACGACGCCCCAGGCAGGAAAAATGACGGCAAAGGCCAGGATCAAAGCGAGATCGGAGACAACATCGCAGAGCTCGTTGAGATACATGCCGAGCTTCGAGGCCTGGCCATGTTCCCTTGCGAGCATACCGTCGATCGCATTCAGCGCCATTCGCATAAACAGCACGAGCGGCATCAGCAGAATGACCACGCGGTGGCCGGCAAGGGCTGCCACCACAAGGCCGGTGGCGAGCGAGAGGGCCGAGGCCAGCAGCGTGATCTGGTTGGCGGTGATGCCCGCCCTGGCCAGGCCGTCGGCAAGCGGCCGCAGCCTGGCCTGGAAGGCCGGTTTCAGCGCATAAAGCGTCGGCATATGCGAACCCCGCGGCCGCGGTGCAAAGTGATGTTGGCGAGGATGGTCAATTGGCGCGCAAGACGCAAGGGCGGCGCCCTGCCACTTTTCGACATCCGGTTGCGTCGGCGCTAGCTTTCGCTGTCGCCATTGTCGCCTGGGAACCGTGCGGGCAAGCTTTCTTCGGCCGCCGCCCAGGCGCGACTATGATAGCGCCGCAGGATGAGAATGCATGTCGCGAAGGCCGCCAGCCCGCAAATCACGCCGGGCGACATGCCTCCGCCGAAAGCGGACTTAACAACGATGCCGGCGAAGACGCCGGCGATGGCGCCGTTGATCGTGCCCACCATCCCCGCGGTGGTCATGAAATATTGCAGCGGCGAGGGCCTGAGACCTTTGTCGACCAGCACCGCCGAGGGGTCGTCATGCGTGGAATTGACAAGGTATCTTTGCAGGACGGGCGCCAGTTCGACGAAATAGTGGCGGATCCTGGCCATGCCGCGGGCATGCACCATGTCCTCGATGGCAACCTGCACAGCGCGCACGAAGGTGACCAGGCCGATGAAGAAAAGGCAAGGCAGCAAGATAAGGCTGAACAACACGAACGGCCTGCCCATCTCCGTGACCTGCGCGACGAAGGACAAGGCAATCGTTGCGCTCGAGACCGAGGTCAGGAACAGATCGGCTCGCTGGTTCGCTTCCTGAATGGTCGCGGCGCGAGCGTTTTGCAGCACGAAATGCTCGGTCGTCAGGCACTGCAGGGCGTGCTGCGCCTGGTCAGGCGGAACCGGAGTGTCGGGAGAACGGGTCATCGACATTTGCCCCCCTCTGCCCGCCGGAACCGGCAGGGCAGAAGGGGCGTCGTCCTGCTGCGAGCCATCAGGACTTGCCGTTGCCGTCGTTGATGGCGATACGCTTGGCCTTGGCCTGGGCGCGCTCCGGCTTCGGCAGCGTCACGCTTAGCACGCCGTTCCGGAACGCCGCGTTCACCTTGTCTTCGTCGACTTCGTAGCCGAGCGGGATCCGCCGCTCGAAACGGCCATAGAAGCGTTCGGAGAACTGCCTGTCCTTGTCCTCGGTCTCTTCGCGCTTCTCGCCGCGCAGCGTCAGCACGCCATCGTCGAGCAGTAGCTCGACGTCCTTCTCGTCCATGCCGGGAATCTCAGCGGTGACGCGGATCTCCTTTTCGCCATCGGAGATTTCGACACTCGGCCAGCTGGTGCGGGCAGCGGAGAAGCTACCGAGCGACGGCAGCCGCGTGTCGAGGTCGCGGAACGCCTCGTCGAACAGGCGGTTCATTTCGCGATGCAGCGTCAGGAAGGGATCGCGATCGCCGTGGCGGAACAGGCTGGGGGCCTGATTGTTCTCCCGGCCCCAGGGAATGAGATCACGAATAGCCATTGCATAGTCTCCTTTCTCGACTGGTGCGTTCAGGCAGCCTGCTTGTTTGCTTCGACCTGCGTGACCTTCGGCCCGGTCTTCGGCGAGGCGACATCGGTCCCGATGGCGATGTGCCGAGGCTTCATCTCCTCGGGCACCTCACGTACCAGATCGATGCTGAGCAGGCCGTTGTCGAGCGAGGCGCCTGCGACCTTGACGTGATCGGCAAGCTCGAAACGGCGGGTGAAGGGCCGCGCGGCGAGGCCACGATGCAGATATTCCGCGTTGTCCGGATCCTTGTACCGGCCCGAGACGATCAGGAGGTTCGGCTCGTGGGTTATCTCGAGGTCGTCCTCGGAAAAGCCAGCGACGGCGATGGTGACGCGGTAGTTGTTCTCGCCCCTGCGCGCGATGTCATAGGGCGGCCAGGCGTCGAAAGCCTGCGGAGCATTTTCCAGCAGGTTGAAAACGCGGTCGAAGCCGATGCTCGACCGATAGAGCGGGGAAAAATCGAATGCGGTTCTCATAGCTACATCCTCCATCGAGCAACATAGATACGAGGAGCGCCAAAGAGCTGGCGCTCCCTGGTTTCGCCGGCCCCATTTCGGCGACCGGTGCCTTCGATCTGGTTACTGTCCGCCGCAAGTCAAGACCCGGTGGCTTTCGCGTTGCCGGTTTTTCGGGCCGGTTTTTCGGTCGGTTCGGCGAGGCTGCCAATTTCCCCGCTTGCGGCGAGATGTCCGGCAGGAGATTGCCTGTTTGGCTTCAATCGCCAACGCTGACTTCCCCGGCCGGTTATTGTCTGCCGCAGGTCAAGACCCAGATTCTTGTGTTGCCGGGCCCATTCCCGGCACTCGCAGATGGAGCTGACCATGACACGCGACGAGATCATTTCTGTGCTGGGCCCGGTCGACGACGCCGTTATCGCCGACATTGCGGCGACGGACGGGACGGTCCAGGAATTGCGTGAGGCCCTGGCCTGGATCGCCGCCGACGAGGCGCTGGTGAACGAGGGCCGACCGCTGCCGACGGCAAGAGTAGCGATGCTGATCGAACTGCTGCAAGGGCCGGACGAGGAGGAATAACCGGCTGTTGCCGCGATGCTCTTGAACCGCGCAAAGAGAAGACCACCTTCGGCGGCGCCGGCCGGCCGTCGGTGCCTGCCAGCATAACGTTGCTTGCTCAAACAAGAAGACGATCAGAAAACAAGGAGGAAGTGATGGACGACGTCCGCTTTGCCGAGCCGATCACGTTGAAATTCCAATCCAGCGAGCGCAAGGTCGCCAGCAGTTGGGAAGCCATCGAATGCATGCGCCAGCAGTGGGCGGACCGTGCACGCGGCCGGAGTTGGCGCGCCGCCTATCGGACCTGCCGCGACGCGCTCGACGGTTGGCGTACCGCGCGTGATGCGCGCAAGGCCTTCGTCAGGGCGGCGCGCAAGGCCGGATTGCTCGCATCGGCCCGCAAGCCTGTCGACCACGCCGGCTAGCCCGGCCCCCCCGCCGATAATGTGAGATCCAAGACAAGTGGGGAGAGGCAGCTGCCTTTCCCCCACCTCGGAGACTTTGTCAGCTGTCTAGCGGCTGATCGGCTTGCTCCTCAGTGGACGGTGATAATGCCGTTTACGGCCCGCCATTCGGAGGGCTGGATCAGGTGATGATGGGCGACGCGCACCGAATGCAGCGGGCCTTCGATCTCGCGCTCCCAGAAATCGAGGAAATGCTTCAGCGTCGGGAAATCGGGGGCAATATCGTACTCCTGCCAGATGTAGAGCTGCAGCAGGCTGCGATGATCGGGCAGGCGGTAGTGGATCTCCGCCGTGGTGAGGCCAAACCCTTGCATCTGGAGCTGAAAGTCCCTGCTGGTCATGCGATCGTCCTTTCCGTTGAAATCTCGGTCTGTTGAAATCTCGGCCTGCAAAACGCCTCGCCTTCCACATAGGTTCCAGCCGCCGCGAGCGGCTCCCGGCGGACGGGATTTTGAAAAATCCTGCCAAATTTCAGGCGCATTTTACCTGAGGCGACTAATGTGCGAACGATTACAGGGTATTGGCACTCTCAGGTGTCGAGTGCTAAAATTTTTGCGGGATCCTCTTGAAAGCTGAAAAAAGCGCGACTAGTTCGTATGCGCGCGATGCCTGACGAAGGGTCGTGCACCCCGTGCCGGGCCGATTATTGCCGGTCCGGTCAGGAGGATCTTCGAAAATCTGTTTGTCCCGAGAGGAGAACGACATGACGTTCCGTCCATTGCACGACCGCATCCTGGTCCGCCGTATCGAGGTCGAAGAGAAGACCGCCGGCGGCATCATCATCCCCGACACCGCCAAGGAGAAGCCGCAGGAGGGCGAGGTCATTGCCGCCGGTCCGGGCGCGCGCGACGACAGCGGCCAGTTGCAGCCGCTCGACGTCAAGGTCGGCGACCGCATCCTGTTCGGCAAATGGTCCGGCACCGAGATCAAGCTCAATGGCGAGGATCTGCTCATCATGAAAGAGAGCGACGTGCTGGGCGTTATCGAGGGCGCCGGCGAGATGAAGAGGGCCGCCTGAGCGGGGCCTCAACAAGCATTCCAGTCAACGAAAAGCTGCCTATTCGAAGGAGTGATCCAATGGCTGCCAAAGATGTGAAATTTCATACCGAAGCCCGCGAGAAAATGCTGCGCGGCGTCGATATTCTCGCCAATGCGGTGAAGGTAACGCTCGGTCCCAAGGGCCGCAATGTCGTCTTCGATAGGTCGTTCGGCGCCCCGCGCATCACCAAGGACGGCGTGACTGTCGCCAAAGAAATCGAGCTGGAGGACAAGTTCGAGAATATGGGCGCGCAGATGGTGCGCGAGGTCGCCTCGAAGACCAGCGACACCGCAGGCGATGGCACCACGACCGCGACGATTCTTGCTCAGGCCATTGTCAGGGAAGGGGCCAAGGCGGTCGCTGCCGGCATGAACCCGATGGATTTGAAGCGCGGCATCGACAAGGCGGTCGACGCCGTCGTCGCCGACCTGAAATCCAATGCCCGCAAGGTGACCAGGAACGACGAAATCGCTCAGGTCGGCGCCATCTCTGCCAATGGCGATGCCGAGATCGGCCGCTTCCTCGCAGAGGCGATGGAAAGGGTTGGCAATGAGGGTGTCATCACTGTCGAGGAAGCCAAGACCGCTGAGACTGAGTTGGAAGTGGTCGAAGGCATGCAGTTCGACCGTGGCTACCTCTCGCCCTATTTCATCACCAACCAGGATAAGATGCGCGTCGAACTCGAAGAACCTTATGTGCTGATCCACGAGAAGAAGCTGTCCAACCTGCAGGCCATGCTTCCTGTGCTCGAAGCCGCCGTGCAATCGGGCAAGCCGCTGTTGATCATCGCCGAGGACGTCGAAGGCGAGGCGCTGGCGACGCTGGTCGTCAACAAGCTGCGCGGCGGCCTGAAGGTTGCGGCCGTCAAGGCGCCGGGCTTCGGTGATCGCCGCAAGGCCATGCTCGAAGACATCGCCATCCTGACCGGCGGCAGGGCGATCTCGGAAGACCTCGGTATCAAGCTCGAGAACGTCACACTGGAGATGCTCGGCCGCGCCAAGAAGGTGCTGATCGAGAAGGAGAATACCACCATCGTCGACGGTGCCGGCCGCAAGGATGAAATCCAGGCGCGCATCAGCCAGATCAAGGCTCAGGTCGAGGAAACCACCTCCGACTACGACCGCGAGAAGCTGCAGGAGCGGTTGGCCAAGCTCGCTGGCGGCGTCGCAGTCATCCGCGTCGGCGGCTCGACCGAGATCGAGGTCAGGGAGCGCAAGGATCGCGTCGACGACGCCATGCACGCCACACGCGCGGCGGTCGAGGAGGGTATCCTGCCCGGCGGCGGCGTGGCGCTGCTGAGGGCGGCGAAGGCGCTCGATAACGTCGTCGTCGACAATCCCGATCAGAAGACCGGTGTCGACATCGTGCGTCGCGCCATCGAAGCGCCGGTGCGCCAGATCGCCGAGAACGCCGGTGCGGAAGGTTCGATCATCGTCGGCAAGCTGCGCGAGACGACCGACTTCGGCTATGGCTGGAACGCCCAGACCAACGAGTTCGGCGACCTGTACGGGCAGGGCGTCATCGATCCGGCTAAGGTCGTGCGCACTGCGCTGCAGGGTGCGGCCTCTGTTGCCGGGCTGCTGGTGACGACCGAGGCGATGGTGGCCGAGAAGCCGAAGAAGGAAACGCCCATGCCTCCGATGCCCGGCGGTGGCGGCATGGACTTCTAAGGTCAGGCTTCCAAAGCGCGATTTCGAAACGGCAGATGGACCGTGTCCGCCAAAGGCGGGCACGGTCTTGCCGGTCCGGGAACTGATGCTGAGCAGGTGTTGCCATGGATATGACGGACAGTCTTGGAAAGATCGCCGCGCCGACCCGCCCGAAGAACGATTTCAACTATGAAACCGATTGCAGGGCGGCGCTGGCGCCTTTGGTCGACGGGTTGCTGGATATGGCTGAGTCGGCCGGCTGGGATCGCCGCAAGGCGGCCTACACGCTGATGTTTCTGGCGGCTCAACGCGTGGGGGCCGGCAAGGAGGAGCGCCAATGATTGCGGCGCGGATGCGCGAATGCCTGCTCTAGTGGGGAGATTGGCAGCTTCACCGACAGCGCTTTAAGCCCGTGGCAGCAGCCGGCGCATGATCAGCGAGGCGTGGCCGCCCACCCCGTGTGCAGCCGGCCGGCGCTCGACGACCTCGAAGCCGTGCTTGCGATAGAAGGCGATTGCGCGGTCGTTGCCCTCGATCACTTCCAGTGCGATGCTGGGAATACCCGCATGCGCGGCAAGAACGGCGTGCAGCAGGTCGGCGGCAAAGCCGGTGCCGTAGTCGCTTTTGTCGATATGGAGCCGCTCGAGCATGACCTCGCCCTTGTCGTCCATCGCCGCCATCGCGTAGCCGGCGAGCGAGCCGTCAGCCCGCTCGGTGACGAAGGACATCTTGCTGTCGTCCCTGAGCTCGGCCGCCAGCCGCTCCGGCGCGTGCTTCTCATCCGACAGCCGTGCCGTAGTCTCGGCACCCAGGATCGGCGAATAGGTGTATCGCCAGGACTCTCCAAGTAGCCGAGACACCGCCGGCACGTCCTGTTCGGTCATGGTCCTTATCTGGGTCATTGGCACCTCGCCTCAGAAACCTGCCCTTTGAGCGGAGATGTTCGGCAGGACAGAGAGGTGCTGTCCCACCGACCCTGCACGGCCGAGTTCAGCGCACATCCGCGCCGGCCACGATTACGATGTGCTGACAGACATTATCGATATCGCGAATGACGTCGTCGTTCCAGAAGCGCAGGATAGTCCAGCCGAGCGCTTCAAGGCGCGAGCTTCTTGCAGCATCCGATGCCGAAGCTTCGGCCTCGGCATGCTGAGAGCCGTCCAACTCGACAATGAGCTTTTTGTCCGGACAGGCAAAATCGACGATAAAGCCGGCGATGGGCATCTGGCGGCGAAATGGCAGTCCCATGAGACGATGGGCCCGGACCTCGTTCCAGAGCTTCAGCTCGGCATCAGTCATCGACTTGCGCATTTTGCGCGCATTGCCGCGGTTACTGGGAGGTACGGGATAGTGGTTCACTACTTCTATTCCCTTCGCGCGAAACTTGCCTATCCCTCTACGCTGCGCTTGAACACCCCCCTCTGTCCTGCCGACCTGGATAGCTACCGCTCCTCCACCATCACCGCCTCACCCGCGATTTCAGCCAGCGGTCGAAGGCCACGGCGAGGATGAGGATCAGGCCGATGACGATGCTTTGCGTGTAGGACGAGACGTTGTTGAACTGCAGGCCGTTCTGCAGCACACCGATCAGCCCTGCGCCCACTACAGTGCCGCCGACGCTGCCGATGCCGCCGAACAGCGAGGTGCCGCCGATGACGACCGCCGAGATCACCGTCAGCTCGTAGCCGATGCCGGCCACGGCTTCGGAGGAGTTGAGCCGCGCCGACAAAACGAAGGCGGCAAGGCCGGCGAAGAAGCCGACGATGATGTAGACCGAGATCAGGATGCGGTCGACCCGCAGGCCGGAGAGCCGCGCGGCCTCGGCATTGCCGCCGACGGCGTAGACGGCGCGACCGTAGCGCGTGTAGCGCAGCACGATGTGGCACAGGATTGCGGCAATCGCGAAGATGATCGCCGGCACCGGCACCGGGCCGATCAGGCCGGTACCGAACCAGCGCATCGAGGCGTCGAAGCCGGAGATCGGACCGCCATTGGAGATTGTCAGCGTCAGGCCGCGAAACACGGTGAGGCCGCCGAGCGTGACGACGAAGGGCGGCACTTTCAGCCTGGTGATGGCAAAGCCCTGGGCGCCGCCGGCCACGGCGCCGACGACGACGGCGGCGAGAAGGGCGGCGAACCAGCCATAGCCTTGCGTGCCCGTTGTCGACAGCGACAGCGTGTTGGCGGTGCCGCCTTTGGCTACCACGGCCGCGACCATGCCACAAAAGGCGAGCAGCGAGCCGACCGACAGGTCGATACCGGCGGTCAGGATGACGAAGGTCATGCCGAGCGCGATCAGCCCGGTGATCGAGATCTGGCGCATGATGTTGAACAGGTTGATCGGGTCGATGAAGCTCGGCTTCAGCACGGTGAAGACGACGATCAGCAACGCCAGGAACATCAGTGGGCCGAAGCTCATCAGCAGGCGCGCAATATTGACGCCGCCGCGCTGGCTCCGTTCGGTCGTGCTGGTCATTGCGTTGCTTCCTGCTTCTGGTCGAGCGCCATCAGTTCCATCAGTTTCTCCTCGGTCGCCTCGATGCCGGGCATCTCGCCGGTAATGCGCCCGCGCCGCATGGTGACGATCCTGTCCGACACCGCAAGCACCTCGGGCAGCTCCGACGAGATCATCATGATGGCGATGCCGCGCGCCGCGAGCTCCACCAGGATCTGGTGCACCTCCGCCTTGGCGCCGACATCGACACCACGCGTCGGTTCATCGACGATCAGCACCTTGGGATCGCGTGCCAGCCAGCGGGCAAGGATGACCTTCTGCTGGTTGCCTCCCGACAGTCCCTCGATCGCCTGCTCGGGCGAGGCCATGCGGATCGACAGCGTCTTCCTGTAGTTCGCCAACGCCTCGCGCTCGCGCCGCTCGGCCATGAAGCCGACATTGGAGTAGCGGTCGAGCGCGGCGATCGAGAAATTGGTGAGGATGGCGAGTGCGGCGAAGATTGCCTGGTGCTTGCGGTCCTCCGGCACCAGGCCGATGCCGAGCTCGATGGCATCGGCGGGTGAGGCCGGCGCGATCGGCCTGCCGTCGAGCCTGATGGTGCCGGCGGCAATGCGGTCGGCACCGAAGATGGCACGGGCGAGCTCGGTGCGGCCGGAGCCGACGAGCCCGGCGACGCCGAGGATTTCGCCGGCCTTGAGGTCGAGATCGACGCCTTCGAGCACGATGGCGTGCGGCGCCTGCGGATCGCGCACCGTGCGCAGGCCGCGCACCGAGAGCCGGACGTCGCCGGCGACATCGCGCTGGGTCGGCCTGGCATAGAGCTCGGAAGCGGCACGGCCGACCATCTTCTCGATGATCTTCGGCAGTCTGATCGGCCCACCTTCGCGGTCGAGATGGCCGGCCAGCCTGCCGTCGCGCAGCACCGTCATGCGGTCGCAGATCGCCGATGCCTCTTCCAGCCGGTGGGTGACGAACATGATGGCGACGCCGTCCTTGCGCAGCCGGCCCATGATCGACATCAGCCTGTGCACTTCGGTTTCGGTCAGCGCCGAGGTCGGCTCGTCCATGATGATCAAGCGGCTCTTCAGCGACAGCGCCCGGGCGATCTCGACCAGCTGCTGCTCGGCCACCGACAGCGCCGACACCGGCGTCGCCGGGTCGAGGTCGAGGCCGACGCGAGCGATGATCGCGCGCGAATCTTCCTCCATCTTCCGCCAGCTGACCAGCCCGAACCGGCCGAGCGGTGCGCGGCCGATGAAGATATTCTCCGCCACGGTCAGCGTCGGGATCAGGCTCAGTTCCTGGTAGATGGTAACGATGCCGTGGCGCTTGGCATCCTGCGGATTGTGCGGGCTGAATTCGACCCCGTCGAAAACGATGCGGCCGCTGGACGGCGGCATCACGCCGGACAGGATCTTGAGCAGCGTCGATTTGCCGGCGCCGTTCTCGCCGAGCAGGCCGAGTATCTCGCCGGGGCGGACTTCGAGCGAAACGTCGTTCAGCGCGGTGACGCCGGCAAAGCGCTTGGTCACACCCTCGACGGTGAGCAGGGCGGGAGAGGGCGCAATAGCGGCTGCCTTGGGCAAAGTTTGCTCCTCGATCATTCGGTTGTCACGCAAGGCTGGCGGGACAGCACCCCCTCTGGCCTGCCGGCTTTGCCTACTTCGTCTCGCCCAGCCTTTCCGCCTTGTCGAGATTGTCCTTGCCGATGACGATCGGCGTCAAAAGCACCAGCTTTTCCTTCGGCTCGGTCTTGTCCCTGGCGTACGCGACCGCGATCTGCACGGCGGTGCGCGATTGTTCGCCGGGGAATTGCTCGACCGTGCCGGCCAGTTTGCCGTCGCGCACGGCGACCAGCGCTTCGGGAAGCGCGTCGAAGCCATAGATCTTGACGTCGGTGAAGTTGCGCGCCGCGCAGGCTTCAACCGCGCCAAGCGCCATGTCGTCATTGGCGCAGATGATCGCGTCGGGCTTGCCGTTGGCGGCAAGGCCTGCCTCGGTGACGGACAGCGCCTCGGCGCGGGCGAAGTTTGCGGTCTGCTCGAAGATGATCTGGTACTTGTCCTTCATGGGATCCAGGACGTTGTGGACACCCTTGTTACGGTCGATCGCCGGGCCGGCGCCGGGCTGACCCTGCAGATGGAAGATCTTGGCGCCGTTCGGGAACGCCGCCACCATGGCCTGCGCTTCGGCCTCGCCGCCCTTGACATTGTCGGCGCCGACATGGGCGAGGATGCCTTCGACGCCCTCGACGCGGCGGTCGATGGTGACGACGGGAACGCCGGCCTTGACCGCTTCCTCGATAGCTGGGGCCAGCGCGTTGACGTCGAGCGGCGAGATGACGATGGCGTTGACCTTCTGCACGAGTGCCGCTTCGATATCGGCGGTCTGCTTGGGCGCCGAATTCTGGCCGTCGCTCTCGACCAGGTTGACGCCTTGCGCCTGCGCCTCAGCCTTGATCTGGTTCAGCATGTGCACGAAGAACGGAAAGCCGAGGCTCGGCACCGAACCAAGGATGGTCAGCTTGTCCTGGGCAAAAGCCAATTGCGGAGCGGCCAGCGCCAAGGCGCCCATCGCCGCGGACGACAGCAGGAATTCACGTCTGTTGATCAATGTAGTCTCCTCCACATAAGCGCACGAGCCCCAAAACCGGAATGGGTTTCCGGCAAGTTCCTGCGTCGATCCAAAATATGGAGTGTCCTTTGAGCGCCCAACTCGCTTTGAATGAGGGGACGCAACGGCGCTCCAACCGGTCCACCGCGACGTTTTCTCCTCCGCTCGGCGCCGGCACGCGGATGCTAGCCAAGGCCGGAGCTTTGCGCAAGAACGGGAGAAGGCAAGACCTACCGATCGATCATCACCATGGTGCGCTCGCCGTAGCGCGGACCGGCGACCTTGCCGGGCGCCAGCGCGTCGTCGAGCACCTGCATCTCGGCGGCGTCGAGCCTGATCGAAGCCGCGGCGACGTTCTCCTCGAGGTATTTTCTGCGCTTGGTGCCGGGGATCGGCACGATGTCGACGCCGAAGCCGCTCCCCTTGTGGAGCAGCCAGGCCAGCGCGATCTGACCTGGCTTGACGCGCTTCGCCGCGGCAAATTCAAGGACAGTGGCCGCCGCCTGCATGTTGGCGTCATAGTTGGCACCCTGGTAGCGCGGGTCGCCGCGCCGGTAATCGCCCTCCGAATAGTCTTCTGCACGCCTGACATCGCCCGTGAGAAAGCCGCGGCCGAGCGGCGAGAACGGCACCAGGCCGATGCCGAGCTGCTTCAGCAGGGGAATGATTTCCGGCTCCAGATTACGCTCCCAAAGCGAATATTCGCTCTGCACCGCCGATACCGGATGCGCCGCATGTGCCAGGCGGATATTGGTGGCACCGGCTTCCGACAGGCCGAAGAAGCGGACCTTGCCCTCAGCGATCAGTCGGCCGACCACACCGGCGACGTCTTCGATCGGCACGGCCGGATCGACGCGGTGTTGGTACAAAAGGTCGATATGGTCGGTGGCGAGCCGGCTGAGCGAGCCCTCGACAGCCTCGCGGATATGCTCTGGCCGGCTGTCGCGCTCGGTGCCGATCTGCTTGCCGTTTTCGATGCGGAAGCCGAACTTTGTGGCGATCGTCACCGCGTCGCGCCGGCCCTTCAGCGCGCGGCCGAGCAGTTCCTCGTTGGCGAACGGCCCATAGACCTCCGCCGTGTCGAAAAACGTGCAGCCGAGCTCGATGGCGCGGTGCAGCGTGGCGATCGACTCCGCCTCGTCGGCCGGACCGTATGACTGGCTCATGCCCATGCAGCCGAGACCAATTGCCGAGACTTGCAGCCCCTGGCTGCCGAGTTTGCGCTTTGTCAATGTCATCTGAGGTTCTCCGGGGTCGGTGTCGCAGTCCAAGCCGCCATATCCCATATAGCGCGCCGGTTGGGTTTCCACAGCCGATAGCTGACCGGCCATTTGAATCCAGGTCAAAGTGCGCCGCATCGATGCGCTTACAGTGTCCGCTGTCTTGGGAAGGCGCAAGGAGGCGGGTGGTCCGGGCCGGAAAGGCCAGAAGCAGCTAGCTTCGGACCACCCGTGGCCTTGATTGATGCGATCGCCACCAATCACACCATCAGTTGGCAGCGGTGCGCATATAAGACCAATCGCTGGCAGCGTAGCGGCCACCCCTTCGTGCCACGGCGAGCACGCGCCATGCGAAGGCTCCCTTATGACTTGAGAGAGCCACGTTCAGGCTCGAAATATCGACAAAGCCGGAATAGATCTCACTTGAACCAGATGGCACAAGTGCGAGCAACTCCACGAAGAAGCGCACTCCCTCTGGTTGCTGGCGTGCCGTCCACACGAGCTCGACACTATTTGCGCTGGAGCCAATCAACTCGCCATATGTAGGCGCGATGAGTATTGGAGCGGAAAGCGTCGCGGCCTTTGCGCCATCAGAGCGAATGGCAGTCAGGCGCGCGCGAGCAGCCGGGAGACCGGATGCTTTGAACCACGCACGGGCGAGATCGACGTTTTGCGGAACGCCTTGCCCTGCCTCGTAAAGCTGGCCGAGATTATATGCCGCTCTTCGAATGCCATGAGAGGCCGCACGCGCGTACCATGTGGCGGCTTGCGCCATATCCGGGGACACGCCGCGGCCGCTGTCAAGCATGATGGCAACATTGAATTGTGCTTCGGGCAGACCCGCTTCTGCAGCACGGCGGTACATGTCGAAGGCGAGCCGAGCACCTGTCGGCCCGCCCATCAAGTCTTGTCGCAATGCCTCGCGAAACAAAGCACTCGGATCCTCGGCGCTAGCCGGCGTCACCGACTGTGCGAACGCGAGCAATAGACTGGCCGCGGTCACGAAGCGGCGCACGGCGTTAGCGCCAGGTGATCTCGACACGACGGTTTTCAGGTTCGGCAATACCCTCTTCGGTCGGAACCGCGAGTTCTGTTTCGCCTTTCGCCAGGACCTGGAACCGGTCGACCGGAAGTCCGCGATCGAGCAAAGCTTTCAGCACCGCTGTCGCCCTGCGCTGAGAAAGCAAGAGGTTCCGCGCTGGTGTTCCGACACGATCGGCACTGCCAGTAACGATCATGACTTGCGGCTTGCCCTCGTTGAAGGCGCGAGACGCTTGATCGAGGACTTCTCTGTCCTTGGGAAGAATTGTGCTGCTGCCGGTGCCGAAATGGATGACCAATGGGGCCGGTCCACTTTGTGGTTTCGCGCTTTCCGGCGTCGCGGGCGAAGGCGGATCTGTTTGCGCGAAAGCAGATGTGCTTCCCAACAGGACAATAAAGGCGAGATGGCGAACAAAGCAACTGAGGTTCATATCAGACTCCTGTTTTGCGCTACCTTACTAGTTACCGCCCAATTGCCACTTCGATAGTTCCGGGGCGGGGGAGTGAACCATCGTCCGCAAATGCGCGCTGGATGAGTGCAGCTTCCACAAGCCCAGCCGCTATACGCTCTGCGCTTGGTCGATCTTCATTATAAAAGTACATGACTTCGTTTGCCCGAGAGCTTGTGGGTGAATTGCCAGATTTTACGACGTCGAGCCCCTGGGCTCGCAGACTCCGCTCAAGGGTCGCCGCTCGTGTCCGCGCGGAATCGCGGTTACGCGCAAAGCGCAGAATGACTCGTGGAGTTGTATCTGGGGGCAGAACGATATCAGGCGATGTGCCGATGGTTGCGGTAGACTGAGGCTGAGACGACTCTTGAGGCTGAAATGCTTCAGCAAACTGCTTTTCAAGGCGATCCATCTGCTTTTCAAGGCGATCCATGCCGGCATGATTGTCCGTCGCCTGCCGCCGCAATTTCTCGATCTGAGCCACGAGCTCGGACCGCTGGCGATCGAGTGCGGCCGCATCCGGCGACGGCGCCCGGGCGACGTCGCTCACCTGCGCTCGCAACTGCGCCAGCTCCGTGCGATCGGCGGTCGCGTCCTGCCGCAGCTTTTCGATCTCGGCCACGAGCTCTGCCCGCTGGCGATCGAGCGTAACCGCATCCGGTGACGGTGCCCGGGCGGCTTCTCTCACCTGTGTCCGCAGCTGCGCCAGGGCCGCACGGTCGGCGGTCGCCGCCTGCCGCAGCTTTTCGATCTGAGCCACGAGCTCGGACCGCTGGCGATCGAGTGCGGCCGCATCCGGTGACGGTGCCCGAGCGATGTCGCTCACCTGCGCTCGCAACTGCGCCAGCTCCGTGCGGTCGGCGGTCGCCGCCTGCCGCAGCTTCTCGATCTGAGCCACGAGCTCTGCCCGCTGGCGATCGAGCGTAACCGCATCCGGTGGCGGTGCCCGGGCGGCTTCTCTTACCTGCGTCCGCAGCTGCGCCACGGCCGCACGGTCGGCGGTCGCGTCCTGCCGCAGCTTCTCGATCTGAGCCACGAGCTCTGCCCGCTGGCGATCGAGCGTAACCGCATCCGGTGGCGGTGCCCGGGCGGCTTCTCTTACCTGCGTCCG
>NZ_JAMYLH010000023.1:0-83640 GCF_040317925.1 Mesorhizobium sp. M1348
AGTTTTCCGCGCGCAATGCCGGGCCCGCCATGGATGCCCATGCCGATCTCCATCTCGTCCAGTCCGATCTCGAAATTGGGCCGGCGGGTCTGCGGCAGCGAGCAGGGCGACAGCGCCACGCCCATGGTGAAGGTGTAATCGTTGGCCTTCCTGGCGATGCGCTCGCATTCGTCGAATGACAGCATCCGGTCGCAGGCGGCACCGGCGGCCTTGAAGATGAAGAAATTGCCGGCGACGCCGCGTCGCTTCTGCCTCTGGTCGCGTGGCGCCGAGGCGACGTCGTCGGTGGTCAGCACGGTGCGCACTTCGATGTCGTCCATTGCCGCCATTTCGGCGGCCATGTCGAAATTCATCACGTCGCCGGCATAGTTGCCATACATGAACAGCACGCCAGCACCGCCGCTGGCCGCCTTGGCGCATTCAAGGATCGGGTCCGGCGGCGGCGAGGCGAAGACATTGCCGATGGCCGCGGCGTCGGCCAGCCCCTTGCCGACGAAGCCGAGGAAGGTCGGCTCGTGGCCCGAGCCGCCGCCGATGACGAGGCCGACCTTGCCGGGGCGTGGGCCGTCGCGGGCGATGATGGAGCGGGGGCTTCCGTCCGCGCTTTTAAGCTGGCGGGGATGCGCGGCCAGGATGCCTTCCAGCATCTCGTCGACCGTGCGGTTGCCGTCATTGATGATCTTCTTGGTCTGCACCTGCATCCTCCCGATTTCGGTATTTTCGCAGATAGTACAGCGTGTTACCGGGATTTCCACCCGGGGACGGACATTTCACGCGGCGATGCGTTCCAGCGCGGCCAGGATCTGCACGCAGGCATTGGCTGCCTCTTTGCCCTTGACCTGGAAGTGTTCGAAGAAGAAGCGGTGATGGTCCGCGCTGTCATGGTAGTTGTGCGGCGTCAGCACCGCCGAAAGCACCGGCACGCCAGTCGACAATTGCACGGTCATCATACCGTCGATGACCGCACTTGCCACGAATTCATGCCGGTAGATGCCGCTATTGACGACGAACGCGGCGCCGAGGATAGCGGCATAGCGGCCGGTCTCGGCAAGCGTTTTTGCATGCAGGGGAATCTCATAGGCGCCTGGCACATCGAAGACATCGACGGCAAAGCGTTTCTCTCCGAGAACCGCCAGTTCCGCCTCGAATGCTTCAACGCATTGGTCGACGATATCGGCGTGCCAGCGCGCCCGAATGACGGCAAAGCGGATCGTTTCATAGTCGTTGTGGGAATGCTGATTCATGGGTCCATCTTTCCGTTTCGATCCAGAATCAGGACGCACGATACGGAATCCGAACCGCGAAAGCGGACCGTCTTCCGTTCGTTCTCTTCCATCCGGACTGTGACCGTCGGCTCCGGAATCACACCGGATCTGCTGACCCTTCCGGCTAACCGGAAAGCGCTCGCGGGCTTGGGCCGAGACCCTTACCGCCGGTGGGGACTTTCACCCCGCCCTGAGAACATTGACGGCGTTTGTATGGAAGGCCGCATTACCGATGTCAATCGACGCCGTGGCTGGAGCTGTAATCTCCCCCCTTGAGGGGGAGATGGCCGGCAGGCCAGAGGGGGTCGTCTCACGTAGAGCGCCAACATCTTCTCGGCCTAGAAGGCGCGGGCGCTCCACACGCTGCGACCCCTCTGTCGCCTCCGGCGACATCTCCCCTCAAGAGGGAGATCATCCGCGCTCGGGAAACATCGCCCTCAGGCCTTCGCGTGAGGCCGTAGCGACACCGCGTTCCGTGATCAAGCCGGTGACCAGCCGCGCCGGCGTCACGTCGAAGGCCGGATTGGCCGCCGGCGTGGCTTCCGGCGATACGCGGACCTGGGCGATCTCGCCGGAAGCCGTCTTGCCCCAGACCAGCGAGACCTCGTCGGGCGAGCGCTGTTCGATCGGGATTTCGGCCAGCCCGTCGCCCACGGTCCAGTCGATTGTCGGCGACGGCAGCGCTACATAGAACGGCACGTCGTTGTCGTCGGCGGCGAGCGCCTTGAGATAGGTACCGATCTTGTTGCAGACATCACCGTTGGCGGTGGTCCTGTCGGTGCCGACGACGACCATGTCGATCTGGCCGCGCTGCATCAGATGGCCGCCGGCATTGTCGACGATCAACGTATGCGGCACGCCGTGGCCGGCCATCTCCCAGGCGGTCAATTGGGCACCCTGGTTGCGGGGTCGCGTTTCGTCGACATAGACATGGACTGGAATGCCGGCTTCCGTCGCCAGATAGATCGGCGCAGTGGCGGTGCCGTAGTCGACGGTGGCCAGCCAGCCGGCATTGCAGTGGGTCAGGATATTGACTGGTTCGCCCGGCTGCTTGCGCGCCGCGATCGCCTTGATGATTTCGAGCCCATGGGCGCCGATGGCGCGGTTGAGGCCGACATCCTCGTCGGCGATCTCGCCGGCACGTCGATACGCAGCCGCGGCACGTTCTGCCAGGGGAAGCGTCAGCAGGAAGCGCTGCATTTCGTTCAGCGCCCAGCGCAAATTGATCGCCGTCGGGCGCGTTTCGTGCAAGGTTGCCCAGACCGCGTCGAGCGCCGCATCCGACGGATCGTCGGCCATCTGCATGGCTACGCCATAGGCGGCGGTGACGCCGATCAGTGGCGCCCCGCGCACCCACATGTCGCGGATTGCCGTGGCGATGCCGGCGACGGTATCGATCTTTTCGATGCGGAAATCATGCGGCAGCCAGCGCTGGTCGATGATCTCCACCGAACGCCCGTCGTCGCTCGGCCAGATGGTACGGTAGTGGCGGTCGCCGACGTTCAAATCCTGCTCTCCCGTTCGATCAGCGCGGCCAATTGATTGACCTCGTCGATGCTGTGGATCTGGCGCCGGTTGACGGCGAGGTGACGGCCGAATTTCAGCGCCCTTGCTTCACATCTGGCGCGCAGATCCGGATCGGCAATGGTCTCGAAATCAGCATTATGGGCAAGGCCGAGAATGCGCCGGTGAACCTCGACGCCGGCAAAGCCGAGCAGATCGGTCCAGATCGAATGCAGCATGTGGTCGAGCGCCTGCTCGGCGCCAAGCCTGTCGCCCTGATCTTCGAACAGGCTCTTCTGGTAGAGCATGCCGGTACGCTCGGTTCGCCACAGATGCGAGAACTCGCTGCGGAACACCGACCATGTCTCGACCGTAACGCCGAGCAGATAGTCGCGCATGGCGTCGCGGCTTCCGCCCTGTTCATGGCCGCGCTGCGAGAAGAACGCCATCCAGAAATTGGCGAGCAGCATGCCGACGTCGAAGGCGATCGGGCCGTAGAAGGCGAATTCGGGATCGATCATCCGCGTTTCGGTGTCGGTGACCATGATCGAGCCGGAATGCAGGTCGCCATGCAGCAGCGTCTCCGCATTGGCGGCGAAGATGTGCTTCATGCGCTGCGCCTCGACCTTGAGGTCGCGGTCGGCGCGCAGCTCGGCGACAATGCCATCGAGCTGCGGGCTGGTGTGCCGGTTCATCTTGGCATCGAAATACGGATCCGAGAAAACCAGGTTCTCGGTGATGTCGCAGAGTTCGACATTGTCGGCGAACAGCGCCAGATCGGCCTTGCGGGCCTTGGTCGCCATATGCAGGTCGGAGCCGCGAAACAACGTGCGGGCCATGAACAGGCCGATGTCTTTCGCGATGTTGGGCAGTTGCCGGCCCTCGATCAGCGCCCGCCGCAAGATAATGTGCGGCGACAGATACTCCATGATGATCAGCGCCTGGCCTTCATCGAAGTGGTAGATATCCGGCACCGAACCCGGCGCCCGTGCCTGTTGCCGCGTCAGCGCATGATATTCGAAGAAGGAGCGTTTTAGCGGCAGCGGCCAGCTGTCGCCGACCAGCCGGACATAGGGCAGGGCCTGCTTGACGACGGCCGCACCCTCAGCGCCTTCGACAATGAACACCAGGTTCAGATTGCCGTCGCCGACTTCACGAACCTTCCACTGGCTCGTGTCCTTGCCGATCTGCGAACGCAGGGCCTCGTTGGCACGGAGACGGCCCGCCAATGTCTCGACCGACAGTGCTTCGAACGGCGATTTCCCAGTCATCCTCACCTCCCGCTCATGTGCTCCGATGATAGCGGAGCCAACGCGGTCGGGCCAAGCTAGGAAGCCTGCTGGCAATTGTCAATCGTGTTGACAATTGCCGATATAGCCCATAGCGTCACGGTCAGGGAGGAACGAATGGGCAATGATGCCGTGTTCCGCGTCGACGGCCTGAGGAAATCCTTTGGCCATATCGAGGTGCTTGGCGGCGTCTCGCTCGAATTGCATGCCGGCGAAGTGACCGTGCTGATGGGCGCCAATGGCGCCGGCAAATCCACCCTCGTCAAGATCATCAGCGGTGTTTACGACCATGGCGGCGGCTCGATGTCGCTTGCCGGTCAGGATTTCGCCCCGAAAACGCCGGCGGAGGCGATCCGCGCCGGCGTCGTTACCGTCCACCAGAACATCAATGACGGTGTCGTCGCCGACCTCGACGTCGCCACCAATCTTACCCTCGACAGGTTGAGCGGCAGCGGCGTGCCGATGCTGTTCAATCCAGGCCGGGTGCGTCGCGAGGCCAAGGCGGTTGCCGACCGCATGGGACTGGTCATCGACCTCAAGGCCCGGATCAGCGATCTCTCTCTTGCCGACCGCCAGATGGTGGCGATCGCCCGCGCCATGGCACACCGGCCGAAAGTTCTGATCCTCGACGAGCCGACCTCCTCGCTGTCCAGTGCCGAGGCCGACCGGCTGTTCGCATTGCTCGACCGGCTCCGCCAGCAAGGCGTGGCCATTCTCTACATTTCGCACCGTATGTCTGACATCAGGCGGCTTGCCGATCGCATCATTTCGATGCGCGATGGGGTTATCTCAGGCATCTTCGACAAGAAGCCGCTGGATTACGAAGGTGCGGTCAACGCCATGCTCGGCCGCAAGATCCAGCTCGAGCGGATCGTCGCCAGGAATTCGGCCAAAGCAATTTTTGCCACGGACGGGTTGCGGATTGCAGAAGGCGCCCGGCCGATTTCGCTGACGCTCGGCGACGGCGAGGTCGTTGCCATCACCGGCCTTGTCGGCGTCGGCAAGACCGCGCTCGCCGAGACGCTGTTCGGCCTGCGCCAGCCGCTGGCCGGGACCATGATGCTGAACGGGAAACCCTATGCGCCGGAGTCGACGGGGGAAGCGATTGCCGCCGGTGTGTTTCTCGTCGCCAAGGACCGGGGCGAAAACGGCATCGTCGGCGACTTCAACATCCAGGAGAATATCAGCCTGCCGTTCCACAGGCGCATGTCGCGTCTCGGCGTCCTCAAGCGCCGCATCGAACGCGCCGTTGCCCGCCAGCAGATCCAGGAACTGGGCATCGTCTGCCGCTCGGAAAAGGACGAGATGTCCACCCTTTCGGGCGGCAATCAGCAGAAGGTGATGGTCGCCCGCTGGATGTCGCAGGGCGCAAGGCTTTTCATCCTCGACGAGCCGTTTCAGGGCGTCGACATTTCGGCCAGGCGCGATATCGCCGCCAAGCTGCGGGCCAGCGCCAGCGGCCGCGCGACGCTGCTGTTCGTCACCGAACTCGACGAGGCCCTGGAGACGGCCGATCGCATTCTGGTGCTGTCGGAGCAGACGATCGTCGGCGAGCACCGCAATACCGATGTCGATCTCGAGCGTCTGCTGGCCGAAGTAGCGGGCGGGCCGTTGCACAGCGCAGCCTGACGGCGGGAAGACAAAGAGAATTGGAATGGAGAGGGCATGAGTTCGGGTTGGATAAAGACGGCGTCAGCGTGCGGGAGCGCCGAATGATCCTGCGCGACAATGCTATTCGCTACGGCTTCATCGTTCTGTTGTTCGGGTTGATCGCCTATTTCGCCATCGCCGCCGACGGCTTCGTCTCGCCGCAAAGTGCTGTCTTCATCTTCCAGTCGGTCGCCATCACCGGCGTTCTGGCGCTCGGCGTCACCGCCACGCTGGTCGTCGGCGGCTTCGACCTGTCGATCGGCTCCGTCGCCACCAGCGCCATGATGGCGGCTGCCTATGTCATGGTGGTGCTGGAACAGAACGCCGTCGTGGCGGTCGTCGTCTGTCTCGTGATCGGCGCCGTCGTCGGCCTGATCAATGGCTGGCTGATCGTCTATATGCGGGTGCCGGACCTCTTAGCGACACTCGGCATGATGTTCCTGCTTGTCGGTCTGCAACGCATCCCGACCGAAGGCCGCTCGATCGCCACCGGCATGACCATGCCGGACGGCTCGGTCGCCAACGGCAGCTTCGGCGCCGCCTTTCTGGCGCTTGGCCGCCATCGCTTCGATTTCTTCATCCCGAACCTCATTCCGGTGTCGGTCGTCGTCCTGCTCGTGCTGGCGGTACTGATCTGGTTCTTTCTCGAATACACCCGTTTCGGGCGCATGATGTACGCGGTCGGCAGCAACGAACGCGCTGCCGAACTCGCCGGCGCGCCTGTCAAGGCATACAAAATCTGGGCCTACGTTATTTCGGGAGTATTTGCCTCGATCGGCGGCATTTTGCTCGCCGCCCGGCTTGGACGCGGCGACATCGCCTCGGGTAATAATCTGTTGCTCGACGCGGTGGCTGCTGCACTCATCGGTTACGCGGTTCTCGGCGCCGCCAAGCCAAACGCCTTCGGCACGGCCGTCGGCGCGGTGTTTGTCGGCGTGCTGCTGCAGGGCCTGACGATGATGAACGCGCCTTACTACACGCAGGATTTCGTCAAGGGCGTGGTTCTCGTGGTCGCCCTTGTCTTTACCTTCGCCCTGTCCGGCAGGGGCAGGAGATAGGGTTCGACCGGGTCACATTTTGGGTTCAACAAGTGGAGGAAGCGACGTGAACATCACAAGAAGACTTTTGGGGAAGGCAGCGCTCGGGCTTGCCGGCGCAACATTGCTGATGCAGATGCCGGCGATGGCGCAGGACAGGCCGGCGCCGTTCGACAAGCCGGGTGCCGTCAAGATCGCGCTGGTCCGCTATCTCTCGACCGGCGACTTCTTCCAGGCGTATTTGTCCGGTGTCGAAGCGCAGGCCAAGGCGCTCGGCGTCGACCTGCGCGTGCTCGACAGCCGCCAGGACGCGGCGCTTCAGGCGGACATGGTCGACCAGGCCATCGCGCTCGGCGTCCAGGGCATCATCATCCAGCACGGCTTGACGGAATCGATGAAGGACGCCGCCCAGCGCGCGGTCGACGCCGGCATCAAGGTCGTCGCCTTCGACGTCAATGTCGAAAACCCCAAGATCCCGCAGATCGAGCAATCCGACCGCGACCTCGCGCGCCTCGCACTCGAACAGGCGGTCAAGGACAATGGCGAGAGCTGGAAGGCCGGCTATGTCTATGTCGCCGGCATCGCGCCGCTCGACCGCCGCAACGAGACCTGGGTCGAATTCAAGAAGAAGTATGCAGGCATCGACGAAGTTGCCATGTTCGGCACGCTCGACAACCCGATCGCCAATTCGGTCGCCAACCAGGCCCGCTCGGTGTTGTCGGCCCACCCCGACATCAAGGTGATGTTCGCGCCCTATGACGAATTCGCCAAGGGCGTGAAGATCGCCGTCGACGAGGCCGGGCTGAACAAGGACATCAAGATCTATTCGGCCGACATCTCGACCTCGGACATCGCCGCGATGCGCGAGCCCGACAGCGCCTGGGCGGCAACCGCCGCTACCAACCCGGCCGTCGTCGGTCAGGTATCCGTGCGTGCGCTGGCGCAGCTTCTGGCCGGCGAAGATCCCGGCCACAACGTCATCGTGCCGCCGACGCTGATCACCCAGAAGGACCTGCTCGACAAGGACATCAAGAACATGGAGGATCTCTCGGCCAAGCTGCCGCAGTTCGCCCATGCCGATGTCGCAATGCCGGCCTGGATGCCGAACCCGAACGCGAAGTAGTCTTTCGCTATCGGCAAAGAAAAAGAGCGGCTCGCGGGCCGCTCTTTTTGTTGGTCCGGTGTTTAGATCTACCTCAACGCCGCTGCGATGTTGCCGCCGTCGACCGTCGTCACATCGGCGGTGGTCCGCTCGGCCAGCGCTTGATGCAGAAAGGCCTGGGCGACGTCTTCGGCCGTCACTTCCTGCCCGAGCAGGTTGCCGGACATGTACTCCTTCTCCGACACGCCGCGCGCGCCCGAGCGGCTGGCGATCATGGCTTCGGTCAACAGCCCCGAACGGATGCGGTCGGCGTTGACGGCATTGGAGCGGATGCCATTCGCGCCGTAGTCGAGCGCATATTGCCTGGACAAAAACAGCGTTGCCGCCTTGGGAATTCCATAAGCGCCGAACTTCGGCCCCGGATTGACCGCCTGCTTGGAGGTGTTGAACAACAGCACGCCGCCGGTGCCCTGTTCCAGCATGATGCGCACGGCATTCTGCGCCGCCGACTGGTGGGCGAAGAAATTGAGTTCGAAGCTCTTGCGCAAGGTTGCGTCGTCGAGCTCGCCGATCCGGCCCTCCCAGGCAGCACCGGCATTGGAGACGAGAATGTCGAGGCCGCCGTAGACGGCGACCGCTTTGTCGAACGCAGCGCGCATCTGCGCCGGATCGGTGATGTCGGCGCCAATGCCGATCGAACCGTTGCCAGCTTTTTTTGCCGCCTCGGCAGCCCTTGACGCATCGAGATCGACGACGACGGTATGGGCACCGTTGTCGGCGAATAGCTTTGCCGTGGCCGCACCGATCGCGCCGGCGCCGCCAGTGACCAGCACCACCTGGCCGGTCAGCGGCTTCGGCTTGTTGGCGGCGAGCTTGGCCTGTTCCAGCGACCAGTATTCGAGCGGGAACAGGTCGGCTTTGGAGAGCGGGCGGAAATCGCCGACGGCTTCGGCGCCGCGCACTGCCTCGATCCACATTTCGCCGACGTCGGAGGCGATCTTCGCGTCCTTGAGCGTGCGGCCGTGGCCGAACATGCCAAGGCCGGGCACCAGCGTCAGCCGCGGCATCGGGTCGAGCATGGTGCGCTTCACATCGTCGAGCGCATCATTGGTCTCGAAATAGGCGCGATAGTCCTTGGCGAATTTCTCGACATGCTCGCGGATGACGGATTTGTAGTCGCCGACCTTGTCAGCGTCGGGCGCCGGCAGTGCCATCGGTCCGGTCTTGATGCGGATCGACAGGTCGGGTGTCGAGACGCCGCGCCCGGCATAGTCGGCAATTTTTGCCGAATTGATGAAGTCGACGATCGCATCCGAGGTCCGGAAATCGCTGATCATCCGGTCGAAGCGGCCTTCGCCGCGCGCCACCGCCGCCGCGCCGCGCAGCATCGGCGCAATCTCCGCGGGCTTCGCAAGCCTGGCCGGCAGGGCCACTTTTTCGGTGCGCGGCTTGCCGTGGCTGGCGATGAAATCCTCGGCGACGTTCACGTAATGGATCATCCGGTCATAGGCCTGCTTGGCATCGTCGCCGAAGGTGAAAATGCCATGCTTGTCGAGGATCAGGCCTTCGACCGTCGGATCGGCGTCGAAAACATCAGCGGACGCCTTCGCCAGATCGAAGCCCGGCATGATGTAGGGCACAAAGCCCATCTTTTCGCCGAACACCTTCCGGCTCAGCGCCTCGCTGTCCTCCTGGTCGACGATGGCGAGGATTGCGGTCGAATGCGTGTGGTCGACGAATTTGTGCGGCAGGAAGGCGTGCAGCAGCGTCTCGACGGAGGGATTGGGCGAGGACGGATCGATGAGGTTCGCCCGCTGCAGCGCGACCATGTCCTCATCGGAGAGCTTCTTCAGCGACCGCGCCTTCAACAGCGCGCCGAGCTTGACCGCCGGCAGGCCCTGCGGCTCGATGACGCCCATGTCCCAGCCGCTGCCCTTGACGCAGAGCACGTCCCATTCGTCGCCGACAAGATCGGTGGCCCTGGTCTTGCACGAGGTGTTGCCGCCGCCATGCAGGACGAGCCGCGGCTCGCCGCCCAGCAGCCTGGTCGTGTAGACGCGCAGCGCCAGATCGCGGGCCACACCCTTCTTTGCATAGTCGGCGACCAGCTTCTCCGCCTCGTCGTCATTCCACAGGTTCTTCATGTCAGCTTCGTCCGATTTCTCTTTGTTGTGAACAGGAATGCCGCGACAAATTGATGACAACGCGCCGGCGGCTGGAAATGTACTGTCTAGGCGACCTTTTCTGCTGCCGCTCCGGCATGGTCGAGCAGCCGTCGCGCCATCCGTGCGTCGACGACGAGATGAGTGCATAGCCCGCCGGCGATCGCCGCGACGAGCGGTTCGAACTTGCTCTCCTCCTGCACCACCACAAGGCGCTTTTCGATGCTGCGCAACGATGACAGCTCTGCCGAAATCAGCCGGCGGTTGTAGCTGCAGTCGAGCGCCTGGCCTTGGGCGTCGATGATCTGCCCGGCAATGACGCCGGCCGCACCCGCTTTGCGCAATACAGCCATTTCGCTTGGCGTCAGCGCGCCGCATTTGACCAGATGGCTGTCGGTGTCCACCGAGCCTACCGAATACAGCGCCAGGTCGCATTCGCCGATGCCCGACAACTGCTCGCGGATCACCGGCTCGGCGCGCAGGCCGCGTGCCAGTTCTTCCGTCGTCAGCACCAGCGGCGCGTAAAAATTCAGCCCCTTGGCATTGAGCCGGCGTGCGATTTCCATCGTACATTGGTCCGGCCGGTACGAATAGGGGGCGCCCAGATTGCCGCAGAGCTGCACCACGGTGACGTCCTGCAGATCGGCATAGGACATGATGTCGGCGATGGTGTAGATCGTCCGTCCCCAGGCGACGCCGATGCGGTCGCCCTTCCTGATCAGCTCGAGAAAGACGCTTGCCGCCAGCACCGCGATATCGGTCGAGGGGTCGGCGACATAGCCGTTTTCCGGCGCGATCCAGACCGCGTCGAGCCTCAGCGCGTCTTCCAGCTTGCGTGCCAGCACGTCGTCGGTGAAAAGCTGGGTCGAGGTCGAGATGTTGACGATGCCGGTCTCGCGCGCCTTGCGCAGATACATCGCCACCGAGGCACGGGAAATCTTGAGCTGGCTGGCCACCTGGTCCTGGCGCAGGCCGTGTGCGTAGTAAAGCCAGGCGGCCTTGTGGATAAGCTGTTCTGCCGGTCGGATCGCCATGCCATCTCCTCGCTGACATTATTCACGGCTCTCGACAAAAGTCAAATTAAGACAGGAGGCATGATATGGCATTGGAGCATTGCCGATGTCAGTAATTGCACATTTATTGTTATTGCGGTACCATTTGATCAGACAGGAGATCCGAGAATGAATGTATCATTGGGAGAGCGATGGGAAACCTTCGTGTCCAATATTGTCAAACGCGGCCGCTACGGCTCTGCCAGCGAAGTCGTGCGTGAGGGCCTGCGCCTGGTCGAAGAGCGCGAGGAAAAGTTGAAGGCGCTGCGTGCCATGGTGGACAAGTCGTTTGCCGAAGGCGGCGAAGCCTCGGAGCAAGATATTGACGCGGCCTTGGAAGCCAAGGCCAAGCAGCTCGCAAAGGAAGGTTTTTAGGAGTGCCGCGGCTGCGCATGCTGCCGTCGGTACAGACAGATTTGGTCGATATCCTTGAATACATCACCGGCCAAAGCGGCAGCCTATTGATCGGCCGGCGCTTTGTGGATGCGTTGCGTCAGAAATGCCGCGATCTGGCGAGCTTGCCTGCGACGATCGGTCGTGCTCGTCCCGAACTCCGGCCTGACGTCCGAAGTTTCGCTTTCAGGGGGTACGTGATTTTCTTCCGTTACTATGGCGATTTCTTCGAGGTGGCGAACATTGTGGAAGGACATCGGGACATCGATGCTTTGTGGCCAGAGGGTGAAGGCGAGTAGGGGCGCCCAGGTGGATAGGCGAAGCCGCATACCGTTGAGGTGGCTTCGATGAGATATTCACCAACGGCGGGCACTTGCATCGCGAAAAGACGGTCGCAACAGACCGGCGATGCACAAATCCTACACCGTGTTCAAAGCCTGGTGGTAAGAAGGCCTAATAACACATTGCGGAGGACGGGATGGGCAATCCTTACGAACAGGACCTCGACAGGAACCCGGCCAACCACCAGCCGCTGACGCCGCTGACCTATTTCGAGCGGGCGGCAAAAACCTTTCCCGACCAGACCGCCATTATCCATGGCCGCCAGCGCACGACCTATCGCGATTTCTGGAAGCGCTCGCTGAGGCTTGCCTCGGCGCTGGCGAAGCGCGGTATCGGCAAGGGCGACACCGTCACCGTTATGCTGTCCAACACACCGCCGATGCTGGAAGCGCATTTCGGCGTGCCGATGACCAGGGCGGTGCTGCATTCGCTCAACACCCGCCTCGACGCTGCGGTCATTGCCTTCCAGCTCGACCACGCCGAAAGCAAGGTGCTGATCGTCGACCGCGAATTCGCCGGCGTGGTTCGGCAAGCGCTGGCGCTGGCCAAGGTCAAGCCGCTGCTGATCGATTACGACGATCCCGACTATGCCGCCGATGCGCCCTATCCCAAGGGGGAACGGATCGGCACGCTGGACTATGAGGCGTTTGTCGCCGACGGCGACGAGGATTTCGCCTGGTCGATGCCGGACGATGAATGGGATGCTATCTCGCTCAACTACACCTCTGGCACGACAGGCAATCCGAAGGGCGTCGTCTGTCACCATCGCGGTGCGGCACTCATGGCCTATGCCAACACCATCCATGCCGGAATGGGCAAGCACCCGGTTTATCTGTGGACGTTGCCGATGTTCCACTGCAACGGCTGGTGCTTTCCCTGGACGCTTGCCGTGCAGGCCGGCACGCATGTCTGCCTGCGCTGGGTGCGGCCGAAGCCGATCTACGACGCCATAGCCGATCACGGCGTCACCCATCTGTGCGGTGCACCGATCGTCATGTCGGTGCTGATCAACGCCAGGGACGAGGACAAGCGGCAGTTCCCGCAGACCGTCAGCTTCAACACCGCCGCAGCGCCGCCGCCTGAGGCGGTGCTGTCGGGCATGGCCGATGCGGGCTTTGCCGTCACGCATCTCTACGGCCTGACCGAAACCTATGGCCCGGCCGTCGTCAACGAATGGCACGGCGAGTGGGACCGGCTGGAGAAGGGGGCGAGGGCGGCGAAGAAGGCCAGGCAAGGCGTACGCTACGCCGCGCTCGAAGGCCTGATGGTGATGGACCCGCAGACGATGCAAGAGACGCCGGCCGACGGCGAGACTATCGGCGAGGTAATGTTCCGCGGCAACATCGTCATGAAAGGCTATCTCAAGAACCGCAAGGCGAGCGACGAGGCCTTTGCCGGCGGCTGGTTCCATTCGGGCGACCTCGGCGTCATGCATCCTGACGGCTACATCCAGCTCAAGGACCGTTCCAAGGACATCATCATCTCCGGCGGCGAAAACATCTCCTCGATCGAGGTCGAGGAGGCACTGTACAAACATCCCGCCGTCGGCTCCTGCGGCGTTGTCGCCCGATCCGACGACAAATGGGGCGAGGTGCCGGTCGCCTATGTCGAGCTGAAGCCGGGCAAGGCGGCGACCGAGGCCGAAATCATCGAGCACTGCCGCGCGCTGCTCGCCCGCTTCAAGGTGCCGAAAGCGGTGATCTTCGCGGAAATCCCGAAGACTTCGACGGGCAAGATCCAGAAGTTCCGGCTGCGGGAGATGACGAAGCAGCCTTAACGCCTGATCTGAAAACATCAATTCAAAATCCTTTGCGTCGAACAGACGGGGCGGCGTTGCAGGCGCGCCCGGCGGGACCCACATGCTTTTCATGGTCCAACTCCGTCCAGAGATGTCACCATCTGTCATCAGCGGCCAAAATCGGCCTTGACAGGTGATGGTTTTCAATTTACGAGTGACGAAATTCTAAATTCGTCAGTCGTAAATTTGGCAAACAAGATGCTGGAAACTCTAGACACCACCGCCGATTCCGCCCGCCAGGAAAATGTCACACGCATCCTGGATTGCGCGGAGCGATTGTTCCGCCACTACGGCTACGGCAAGACCAACGTCGCCGACATAGCGCGCGAACTCGGCATGTCGACCGCCAATATCTACCGCTTCTTCGCCTCCAAGGTGGAAATCCACCAGGCGGTTTGCGGCCGTATGCTCGAGACCTGCTACCGGTTGACCTACGAAGCCTGCCATAGTCCCGGCACCGCCAGCGAAAAGCTCCGCCGCTACGTGCATACGCACTATCAGTGGACGCTCGAGACCATGATCGACCAGGAGAAGGTGCACGAGATGGTCATCGTCGCCATCGAGCGCGACTGGCATGTCATCGAAAAGCACATCGACAGCATCCACGAACTGGTTGCGGAAGTGATCCGCGAGGGCATCGCCACCGGCGAGTTCGTCGATCAGGATCCGGTGATCGCGTCCCGGTGTTTCGGTGCTGCTATTATCAGCCTCTGTCATCCGCAGATGATGGCCCAGTGCCTCGCCAAGAAGAACCGGGCGACACCGGACGAGCTTACCGAGTTTGCCATCAGAGCCTTGAAGAAATGACCGTTGCCGCCCGTCGGGCGGTGATGTCGGCAATTCATCCCCACAGTTCGGGAGTACGAAAAGTGTCTTTGTCCAAGTCCATCACCTACAGGCGACCGGCCGCCGGCCTGGCACTGATTATCGTTGCCGCTCTCGGCCTCGCCGGCTGCTCGCAGGAGAAAGCCGAGGTCACCGAGATCATCCGCCCGGTCAAGGTGGTCGAGATCGCTAAGGCGAGCGATACCCGTCAGCTCTCCTATTCCGGATCGGTGCGTGCTCGGACCGAGATGAATCTCGGTTTTCGCATCAACGGCAAGATCACCGAGCGCCTTGTCGA
Source organism: Mesorhizobium sp. M1348 (assembly GCF_040317925.1). Classification (NCBI taxonomy): domain Bacteria; kingdom Pseudomonadati; phylum Pseudomonadota; class Alphaproteobacteria; order Hyphomicrobiales; family Phyllobacteriaceae; genus Mesorhizobium; species Mesorhizobium sp. M1348. Next base: position 14,717 of record NZ_JAMYLH010000023.1, read on the forward strand.
CATCGGTGACCGCGTCAAGCCCGGCGACGTTCTCGCCCGCATCGATCCCACCGACTACGAGCTTTCGGTGAGAAGCGCTCAGGCCAGCCTCGATGCTGCCGACCGTCAGGTCGAGACAGTCGAGCTTACGCGCAAGCGCGCCGAACAGCTCTACGCCAAGAATTTCGCGCCGAAGTCGCAGCTCGAGCAGGCAACGCTCGCCTATAATCAGGCGGTCGCCACGCGAGACTCCGCCCGCTCACAGCTTGCCCAGGCACAGAACCAGGTCCGCTATACCGATCTCAAGGCGGACAAGAACGGCATCGTCACCGCCGTTGCCGCCGATGTCGGCCAGGTCGTCGGCTCCGGTACGCCGGTGGTGACCGTTGCCATCGACGGCGAGAAGGAAGTGCTGATCGCTGTTCCGGAAACCGATATCGCCGAATTCAAGCCGGGCAAGACCGTCAAGGCGGGCTTCTGGTCCGATGAGGCGCTGACGCTCGACGGCAAGGTCCGCGAAGTCGCCGGCAGCGCCGATCCGCAGTCGCGCACCTTTGCCGTCCGCGTCAGCCTGCCCAACGATCCGCGCGTGCTGCTAGGCATGACCGCCTCCATCGAAGCCGCGGCGGATAACCGGCAGCAGCTGGTGTCGATCCCGCTGGCCGCGTTGGCGCAAAAGGACAGCCAATCGATCGTCTGGACAGTCGACCGCAATGGCGGGACCGTCCATGCGCATCCGGTCAAGGTCGCCGCCTTCACCCCCGACGGCGTCAGCGTCGCCGATGGGCTGAAGCCGGGCGACGTGGTCGTCGCCGCCGGCACGCAGTTCATGACCGAGAATCTGAAAGTCAAGCTGACCGGTGATGCAGCGCAACAGTCGGCGTCGGCCGATGACGACGCCGCAAGGCGCTTGCGCTGACGGCCAGGCAATCCACAGTTTCCGGGCGGCAGGCGGCCCCCCGATTTTCGAGATCTCAGGTCGATGTAACCCCCACGTCGATCCTCGCGTCCCACCGCGATGTAGATCTCTCAACTCGGAAAGCCTCGCCGCCCGGAAGCCCACATCGGAAGTTCCTTGGGCATGCGAAAGCGCGTGCTCTGTTGATCAAATTGAAACGGACTGACGCCGATGACCACCGACACCAATGAAAAGCGATCTTTCAATCTTTCGCGCTGGGCAATCGGCCATCCGAGCATTGCCCGCTTCCTGTTCGGGCTGATCATCGTCGCCGGTGCGCTCGGCCTGATGCGCATGGGCCAGAAGGAAGACCCCGATTTCACCTTCCGCGTCATGGTCGTCCAGGCGATCTGGCCTGGCTCCTCGATCAAGGAGATGGAGGACCAGGTCGTCAACAAGATCGAGCGCAAGCTGCAGGAAACGCCGCATCTCGATTTCGTCCGCTCCTACACCCGCGCCGGCAGCGCCATCATCACATTGCAGGTCAAGGGCGACACCAATCCCGCGCAGGTCGCGGATGCGTTCTATCAGGTGCGCAAGAAGGTCGGCGATATCTCGAATGAACTGCCGCAGGGCTCGCTCGGGCCCTACTTCAACGACGAATTCGGCGACACATTCATCACCCTGCATTCGATCAGCGGCGACGGCTACAGCTATCCCGAGCTGAAGAAATTCGCCATCCAGGCACGCGACATGCTGCTGACGACGCCCGGCGTCGAGAAAGCCGTGATCATCGGCGACCAGCCGGAAAAGCTCTACATCGACGTTTCATCCAAGGTACTTGCCGAACGCGGCCTGACGTTGACCGACCTGCAGAATGCGATCAGGGGCCAAAACAATGTCGACCCGGCGGGCTCGGTCGACACCGGCCAGCGTTCCGTGCGCATCTCGGTCGAAGGCGACGTCACCAGGGCGGCCGACATCCGCGAGCTTCGCCTGCGCGCCGGCAACCAGGTGACGCGCCTCGGCGACATCGCCACGGTGACCTCCGGCCTCGAGGATCCCTATCAGCGCAAATACCGTATCAACGGTCACGACAGCGTCCAGCTTGGCGTCGTCATGGCAAAGGGCTTCAACGTCACCGACGTTGGCAAGGACGTCGAAGCGACCTACAAGCGCTTCGAGGAGGCGCTGCCCTATGGCGTCTCGGTCAATCAGATTTCCGATCAGCCGGGCGTCGTCAAGGATGCGGTGGCCGAGTTCATGGAAGCGCTCGGTGAAGCGCTGCTGATCGTGCTTGTCGTCTCGTTCCTGTCGATCGGCTGGCGTTCGGGCCTGGTGATCGCCATCGTCATTCCGCTGGTCCTGGCAGCCACCTTCGCCATCATGTACGAACTCGGCATCGACCTGCAGCGCATCTCGCTCGGCGCGCTGATCATCGCGCTTGGGCTCTTGGTCGACGACGCGATGATCGTCGTCGAAATGATGGAGCGAAAGCTCGAGGAAGGCTTGGTCAAGGTCGAGGCGGCGAGCTTCGCCTATTCCTCGACCGCTTTCCCGATGCTGACCGGCACGCTGATCACCACAGCCGGCTTCATCCCCGTCGGTTTCGCAGCCTCGACGGCCGGCGAATATGTGCGCACCCTGTTTTACGTCGTCGGCATCGCGCTGGTCGTGTCCTGGTTCGCTGCGGTCTATTTCACGCCATGGCTCGGCCACATGATCCTGAAGCAGCGCAAGCACGCCGGCAGCCATCACGATGTCTTCGACACGGGTTTTTACCGCCGTCTTCGCTCGACCGTGTCATGGGCGGTGCGCCATCGCATCATCGTCCTGGTGATGACGCTGATGACCTTTGCCACCAGCCTGTGGGCGTTCCAGTTCATCCCGCAGAATTTCTTCCCGCAATCGTCGCGTCCGGAAATCCTCGTCGATCTCTGGCTGCCGGAAGGCACCAGCATCAAGGAAGTCGAGACGCAGGCCAAGGCGCTCGAAGCCAGGATGATGGACGACAAGGACAAGCGCTTCATCGCCACCTATATCGGCGAAGGCGCGCCGCGCTTCTTCCTGCCGCTCGACCAGCAGCTTCGCAACCCGAACTTCGCCCAGCTTCTGGTCATGGCCAATGACGAACCGGCCCGCGAGCGGCTGATCGTCAAGCTGCGCACCGTCCTGGCCGAGGATTTCCCATCGATCCGCGCCAAGGTTGATCGCCTGTTCCTCGGTCCGCCGACTGGTTGGCCGGTGCAGATGCGCGTCATGGGTCCGGATCGCCAGGAAGTGCGCCGCATCGCCGACGAGGTGAAGGCGAAGTTCCAGGCAAATCCGTTGCTCGGCGCCATCCACGACGACTGGCTGGAGCCGGTGCCGGCGATGAAGCTGGTGATCGACCAGGATCGTGCCCGTGCGCTCGGCGTCACCTCGCAGCGCATCCGCCAGATGCTGCAGGCGACCATGTCGGGAGCGCCGCTCGATGATTTCCGCGACGGCGAGGAGACGGTTTCGATCGTCGCCCGCGAACCGGAGGCAAGCCGTCACCTGCTGTCGGCGGTCGATTCCGTCTATATCCCGACGGATTTCGGTGGCTCCGTGCCGCTGTCGCAGGTCGCCAAGATCGTTCCGGTGCTGGAGCAAGGCGTCGAATGGCGGCGCGACCGCTTGCCGACGATCAGCGTACGCGCCACGCTGCCGGACGGCGTGCAGCCGAACGATGTCGCCATGAAAATGTACAGCGACATGCAGGGCCTGCGCGCCAGCCTCGCACCCGGCTACAAGATCGAGATCCAGGGTGGCGCCGAGGATGCGGCCGAAAGCCAGGCCTCGATTGCAGCGAAAGCGCCGATCATGCTGGCCGTCATCGTCGTGTTGCTGATGATCCAGCTGCAGCATTTCGGCAAAGCCATGCTGGTGCTGGCGACCGGTCCGCTTGGCATCATCGGCGCGGCGGCGGCACTCTTGATCAGCGGCGCCCCGTTCGGCTTCGTCGCCATCCTCGGTGTCATCGCCCTGCTCGGCATCATCATGCGCAACTCGATCATCCTGGTCGATCAGATCGATCAGGACATCGCCGCCGGTGTGGAGCGCTCCGAGGCCATCATCGGCTCGGCGGTCCGCCGGTTCCGGCCGATCGTGCTGACGGCGTTGACTGCGGTGCTGGCGCTGATCCCGATCTCGCGCGGCGTCTTCTGGGGGCCGCTCGCCTACGCCATGATGGGCGGCATTCTCGTCGCCACGGTGCTGACCATCCTTGTCCTGCCGGCAGCCTACGCGCTGTTCTTCGGCAGGGAGCCCAAGAAGGTGGTGGAGCAGGCGGCCGAGACGGAAGAAAAGAACGAAAGGCCGCAACTGGCCCTGGCGGCCGAATAGAGCTGTTGGCAAATGTGACCTCCGGCGGTTTAATCCGCCCACCAGGCGTAGGCGCCGGAGGAGGACCGTCATGACCATAGCTCAGACAAAGGCACCGCTGCGGCTGCCGATCGACGGGCGCCATCGCCAGATGTTCATCGGCGGTGGCTGGGTCGATGCCCGCTCCGGCCGGACCATGGAGAGCCGCAATCCCGCCACCGGCGCGGTCATCGCCACGGTTCCCCGCGGCGACCGCCAGGACATCGACTTGGCGGTGACTGCTGCGCGCAAGGCGTTCGAGGGCCCGTGGAGCCGGTTCAAGCCTTATGAGCGGCAGGTGCTGCTGCTGAGGATCGCCGACCTCTTCGAAAAGCACTGGGAAGAGATCAGCCGCTCCGACACCACCGACATGGGCATGCCGATCGTGCGCACCCGCGCCAACCGCAACCGCGTCATCGGCATGCTGCGTTACTATGCCGGCATGGCGACGGCGCTGCACGGCGAGACCATCGAGAATTCGCTGTCCGGCGAAATCGTCTCCTTCACCCGCAAGGAGCCGGTCGGTGTCGTCGGCGCCATCATCCCGTGGAACGCGCCGACGGCAGCGTCGATCTGGAAGATCGGCCCGGCGCTGGCGACCGGCTGTACTATCGTGCTGAAACCATCGGAAGAGGCGCCGCTGACGCCGCTTTTGATCGCCGACATCATGAACGAAGCCGGCGTCCCGCAAGGCGTCGTCAACATCGTCACCGGCACCGGCACCGAGGCGGGCGCGGCACTCGCCGAGCACATGGGTGTCGACAAGATCGTCTTCACCGGCTCGACGGCGACCGGCCAGTCGATTGTGCGGGCCTCGGCCGGCAACCTCAAGCGCGTCTCCTTGGAACTCGGCGGCAAGTCGCCGGTCATCGTCTGCGCCGATGCCGATCTCGACAAAGCGGTGCCGGTGGCGGCAATGTCGGTCTTCGCCAATTCCGGCCAGATCTGCATTGCCGGCTCGCGCCTGTTTGTCGAACGCGCCGTCCATGACGAGTTCGTCGAGCGACTGGCGGCATATGCCAAGGGTCTCAGGGTCGGCGACGGCATCGACCCCGCGACCGAGATCGGTCCGCTCGTCTCCGAAAAGCAGTTGCAACGGGTCACCGGTTACCTCGAGGCCGGCACTGCGGAAGGGGCGAAACTCGTCACCGGCGGCGAACGGCTTGTGGAAGGCGCGCTTGCCGCCGGCAATTTCGTCGCGCCGACGGTCTTTGCCGGTGTCTCGGACGACATGAAGATCGCCCGTGAGGAGATCTTCGGGCCGGTGATTTCAGCCTTGCCGTTCGATACGCTGGACGAGGCGGTCGAGCGGGCCAACAACACGCCTTACGGCTTGGCTGCAGGGGTCTTCACCCAAAATCTCGCCACCGCCCATCAGCTGTCGCGCAAGATCCGCTCCGGCTCGGTCTGGGTCAACACCTATCACGCCATCGATCCGGCCGTGCCCTTCGGCGGCTACAAGATGAGCGGCTACGGCCGCGAGGGCGGCGCCGAACACCTTGACGAATATCTTAACACCAAGGGCGTGTTCATCAAGATCGATTGAGCCCGCTAATGCATGTCGCGCAAAAGTGTGCAGCGGTTTTGCGATAACGACATGCATAAAAACAAGAATCTAAGGCGCGTCGCATGAGGCCGATCGAACGCGACGCGCTTTTAGCCCAGAAACGAAAAACCCGCCTCAGCGGCGGGTCTCGGGGCGAATCAGCACCATAGCGAAATTAATAGCATAGCTGCCGGCACAAAGCAAGAACAAAATGCAGGGACCGGGCGCATCGCGCGCCCGATCCCTCAAGGCAAGCCTCAGATGACGAACAGCCAGTTGGCGAGCAGCATCACCGCGACGCCAGCGACCAGCGTCAGATAGGGCAGCATCCCGGCCTTTCGCACTGCGAGGTCGGACGAGTTCATGCCGAGATCGGCCAGCATGTGGTCGGGGAACTTGCCCTTGTCCTGGATGTAATGCCGGAAGCAGAACACCGGGATGATCAAGGCTGCAGTGATCAGCCCGGCCCACAATGCCATCGGGTTCCAGACCTTGGCGCCGGCGCCCATGAAGACCGCGTTGACATAGGCAAAGATCGCACCGAGGCCGAGCAGCCAGCTCGGCGCCTTCCATGGCCGCGCGATGTGGCCATTGTCGATGCGGTGGATCCAGCCGGCATTGAGGTTGAGGAAGTTGAAGATGATGTAGCCGCAATTCGACACCGCGAGGATGAAGAAGAAGCTCGTCGCGTCGGCCGAAGCGATGGCCAGCACAATCAGGTTGAAGATCAGGTCGGTCCACATCGCCCGCGTCGGCGCACCGTGCTCGTTGACGTGGCTGAGGTAGCGCGGCAGCCAGCCGTCGACCGAACCCTGGTAGAGCGTGCGCGAAGAGCCGGCCATCGCCGTCATGATGCAGAGCACCAGCGCCAGGATCATCAGCATGACCAGCAGGCTGTGGATCAGCTGGCCGCCGCCGACCATGCCGGCCAGCGCATCGGCAACGCCGGAGCCGTCGACGATCGGCGTCGCCAGCATGCCGTTCAAGCCGAGCACGCCCTGGAAGGTGAACGGCACCAGGATGAACAGCAGCATACAAAGCAGGCCGGAGTAGAAGATCGCCTTGAAGGTATCGGTGCCGGGGTTCTTGAATTCGGAGGTGTAGCAGACGGCGGTCTCGAAACCGTAGGTCGACCATGCCGCGATGAACATGCCGCCGAGCACCAGCGTCCAGCCGGCGATGTTCCATGCGCCGGGCTCCGGCGCATAGGCTGCCGCCAGCGGCACCAGCGGCGAGAAGTTTGCCCAGTTGATCTGGCCGGTGACGATCGGCACCACGCCGACGATGAGCATCGGGATGATGACCAGCAGGCCGATATATTTCTGCACATTGGCCGTGCCCAGGATGCCGCGATGCTGGATCGAGAAGATGATCAGCATCAGCACCGCGCCGATGAAGAAGGTGGCGTTGAAGGTGAAGGAAACCGGGCCAAGCGTGTGACCGTAGAGCGTCCAGTTGCGGATCGCCGGCGTCGCCGCCGCGGTGACCGCGGTGATGGCATCGGCGGCGCTGGTTCCGGCATGGGCTGCGATATAGGCGGCGACTTCCGGCGAAGTGTGGGTGAACAGCGGCACCGGCGCCAGTGCGTTGAGGATATAGGCGGCGGCGATCGAGCAGCCGAGCGACAGCACCGGCGACCAGGCGAACCAGTTGCACCACACAGAAAGCGGCGCGATGAATTTCGAATAGCGCAGCCAGGCGGTGGCGCCGTAGATCGAGGCGCCGCCGGACTTGTTCGGGAACAGGCCGGCGATTTCCGCATAGGTGAAGGACTGCAGGAAGCCCATGATCATGGATACTGTCCAGATCAGGAAGGCCAGCGTTCCGGTGGTGCCGGCAATGCCGCCGATCGAAAACAGGACAAGGGCCGGAACGCCGCTTGCGACCCAGAAGGCGCCGCGCCAATCGATGTTCCGGTGCAGCTGCCCTTCGGCAGGCGGCACCAAGGTGGTGACTATCGTGCTCATGTACGTGGATTCCCCATTTTTGATGTTCCCCATCGGCAACAGCCGCAATCTCGCGAGGCGTCATCGACGCTCACGTTGAACGGCCCAGGCGTTTTCCGCTCAGTAGTATTTTATTCTTAGCAGTGAAGATTGACCCAACGCGCTTTCACGTCAAGCGCTTTGTGACGCTGTGCACATTGCTGTGAAAGACAGGACAAGCAGCCGCATCGCCGAAAGGCCGGACTAAGCCTCCCGTGGGGGCGATCGATCAGGAGCGCGGCCTGGTCTTTTGCGGATCGTAATGGGCGAAGGCGACGACGCGCGCCGGCAGCCGCTTGCTGTGGCCGTCGAGCTTGCCGATCTCCACCTCGGTGCCGATCGCCGAATGCGCGACCTCGAGCCTGGCCAGCGCGATGGTCTTGTTCAGCACCGGCGAGCGCATGCCGGAGGTGACGATGCCGATCTGGGCGCGGCCGACATGCACGCAATCGCCATGGCCTACCGCGACATTGGCGTCGATGTCGAGGCCGACCAGCTTCCTCTGCGGGTTTTCCTTGCGCCGGATCAGCGCCTCGCGGCCGATGAAATCGTCGCTCTTGGTCTTCAGCGGCACGGTGAAGCCGATGCCGGCCTCGAACGGATCTGCCTGGTCGGAGAACTCGTAGCCGGCAAAGATCAGCCCGGCCTCGATGCGCACCATGTCGAGCGCCTGTAGCCCCATCGGCTTCAGGCCGTGCGGCTGGCCGGCCTGCCAGATCGCGTCGAACACCTTTTCGGCGTCGCGCGGATGGCACCAGATCTCGTAGCCGAGCTCGCCGGTGTAACCGGTGCGCGAAACCACGACGGGAATGCCGTTGCCGCCACCGATGCGGGCGACCGCGAAACGGAACCATTCAAGCTCGTCGATCGACGGCTGCAGCGGCGAGGTCCAGATGATCTGCCGCAGGATGTCACGGCTTTTCGGTCCCTGCACGGCGACGTTGTGCATCTGGTCGGTCGATGAGCGCACCAGCACGGTGAGGCCGAGTTTTTGCGCCGTCTCGCGCAGCCATTCGCCGGATAGATCGTCGCCGCCGACCCAGCGGAAATTATCCTTGCCGAGCCTGAGCAGCGTGCCGTCGTCGATCATGCCGCCATGCTCGTAGCACATAGCGGAGTAGACCACCTGACCGACGCCGAGTTTCTTGATGTCGCGGGTCAGCGTGTATTGCAGCAGCGCTTCCGAATCCGGGCCGGTGACCTCGAACTTGCGCAGCGGCGACAGGTCCATGATCACGGCGTCCTGCCGGCAGGCCCAGTATTCATCGATCGGGCCTTGCCTGGCGAAGGAATTGGCCAGCCAATAGCCCTTGTACTCGACGAAGTTGCGGGTGTGCTTGGCAAAGCTCGAATGAAAGGCGGTCTCGCGGGTCATTTTCGGTTCCGAATCGGGCGTCATGCGTCTGGCGATCGCTCGCGAGAATTTATGCTGGCCGGAATAGGTTCGCACATGGATGTCGGTCAGGTTCCAGCCATTGGCCGGCGTCGTGTCGTCGGGGCAGGCGGACGAGACGCAGACGATGTCGGTCAGCGCCCGCAGCAGCACATAGTCGCCCGGCCGCGACCACGGCTCGTCAGAAACCACGATGCCATGCGCGTCGATTGACGTGTTGAAGAAGAAGTTGATCGCCATCCAGCCGGCGCGGGGCGTGACGCCCTTATCGGCGAGCGCCCGGTTGAAATTCTCCGAGCAGTTGGGATGGCCGGGATAACCGATGTCGTCGTAATATTTGGCGGCGCAGGCGAGCGCGAATGCATCGTGGCGGCCGCAAGTGTCCTGGATAACCTCGACCAGCGGCTCCATGTCCTGGTCGTAGTATTTCGAATGTAGGCCGGGCATCGGATAGCTCGAGCCCATCAGTGTGCGGGTCGTGGTCACGTCGAGCGGATGATCGCGCCCCCTGTCCAGCTTGCGCGCCGAAAAGCACTGGAAGTCGGTGCATTGGCGCCCGTCGACATCGATGATCTGCAGATAGTCGCCCGCCTTGACGAAATAGGCTTCCGCCGTCGCCGAATGGACGCGCAGGTCTAGCACGGGATCGGCCAGCGGGTCGGCAAGTTGCGACTCCGCCGCCGGGCGGATGGTGGCGCGGCGGACGATGACGCTAAGCGGCGTCGCCGTATCGTGGCCGTCGACCAGCATCGGACCACCGGGCGCCGCAATCAGCATCGACCCATCGCGGGCGACGGTAAAAACTTGTTGGGTACCGGCAGGGGTGGTGCCGCCGAAAACGCGAACCGCCTTTGCCTGGTCGAGCTGCACCTGGCGCCGCTCGATCCCCCGGCGCAAGGAAGCGAGGCTGTCGTCGCCTTCGGCCAGCAGCGCCTTGATGCCGGCGGCATTGCTGTTCGATTTCTCGCCGAGAATGCCGGGATCGGTCGCGCCGCTGCTGTCCCATGCCAGCAGCTCGCAGGCCTGCCCGCCTTCCACATCGCGCACGGTGATCGTATCGCCGGCCTCGACCTCGATCAGCACCGCGCCATTGCCCTGAACCGGATAGCGCTCCATCCCGGCCGGCAGCGCGATCTGGCCTGGCCGCAGGATCAGGCTTGGCCGGGGCGGTCCGGCGGCGACGGCGGGGTAGGGCGACTGGCTCATCTCAACCCTGGTTTCGAGAAACAAGTTTGCCTGTGTGTGAAATTATTTTAGCGGGAAGAATAGGGCAGAAGAGCCGGAGTTGGCAAGTGAAGGTGGAGCAGCTCGGCCTTATCCTTCCGATTGTCGGCGCTGCCCCTCATTGCCCTGCCGGGCATTTCTCCCCGTATAGTGACGGCGAGAAAGATCCTGTCACCAACGATTTCGCCAATTATCGGCGTTGCAGGAAAGGCGCAGCCGTCGCGGCAGGCCCCCTTCTCCCCGTCACTATACGGGGAGAAGATGCCGGCAGGCAGATGAGGGGCGGCGCCGACGCAGACAGTTTACCCCAATTCCTCGGAATGCCCGATATCGACGCCATACTCCGCGGCGGCATCGAGCATCGTATGCCACAGGCTTTCGGCAAACGTCGCAAATACCAGAAGATTGAACACCGCCTGTCCGTCCGGCCGGTCATTGCCGCGCCAGAGATTGATGCTGGTGTGATCGACCGAGGTCGCGGCAGCGGTGCCGGCCGGGAACGCCGCCGGGTGCAGGTCTAGCGACGACAGTTTGGCCAGCATCGCGCGTGCCTTTTCTCCCGAAACGCTGATCAGCACGCGGGCATGCGACTGGTCGGACAGCGAGGCGGATTGCGCAAACGCCTGGCTCAGCGGTTCGCTCGCGTGCTTGCCGCCATTGGACAGGACGAGGAACTGATCCGGTCCCGACCAGATCAGCGTAGCGTCGGGAGCTCGGACCGCCTTGGGCGTTTCCGGGGCGGCCATGCCAAAACGCGCTTTGGCAGCCTTTGCCAGTTCGGCCCATTTGCCGCGCCGCGCCATCACCTGGATCAGGTCGAAATTGCGGATCTCGGTGAGCGATACGCTGGCCGCCGTGCGGCGCGCGCCATAGGCGCCGACGACAAGCGTTTTCTCCAGCGGACTGCGGGCAATCCAGGAAAACTCAGCCACGCTGGCGCCCTCCATCCGGATCGTAGAAAACCGGGCTGCACAGCTCGACATCGTAGTCTTCGCCGCGCAGTGGGTCATGCGCATGGACGATCTCGCCGATGCGCTCGCGCCCTCGTTCGACCAGGCCAAGCCCGATCCATTGGCCGAGCACCGGCGAGAAGCAGACCGAGGTGACATAGCCCTGGTCGTTATCGGGATCGGGTGTCTTGTCCTTCGGGATGATATGCGCGCCGGAGCGCAGGCGGCGTGTCTTGTCGACCGGCTTGATGCCGACCACGACCTGCCGGTCCGGCGCAATCAGCGCCTCGCGCCTCGCCATGACGCGGCCGATGAAGTCTTTCTTGGTCGACATCATCTTGCCGAGGCCGAGGTCGGCGGCGGTCGTCGTGCCGTTCAGCTCCGGGCCGGCGACGTGCCCCTTTTCGATGCGCATGACGCCGAGTGCCTCGGTGCCGTAGGGCGTCACGCCGAATGACTTGCCGGCCAGCATCAAATTGCGCACCAGCGCGTCGCCATAGCGGGTGGGGACCGAGATCTCGAACGCCATCTCGCCGGAGAACGAGATGCGGAACAGCCGCGCCTTGATGCCGCCGCGAAGCGCGACTTCCCGCGCCCCCATGAACGGAAAACCTTCATTCGACAGATCCTCGGCCGGATCGACGATTTCGCGAAGCAGGTCCCGTGTCTTCGGCCCTGCGATCGAGAATTGCGCCCACTGGTCGGAGACGGAGGTCAGCTGCACGTCGAATTCGGGGACCAGCACCTGCCGGCAGAATTCGAGATGCTGCATCACCAGCCCGGCCTTGGCGGTGGTGGTGGTCAGGAAATAGTGATCCTCGGCCAGCCGCGAGGTGGTGCCGTCGTCATAAACGATGCCGTCCTCGCGCAGCATCAGCCCGTAGCGGGCTTTGCCGACAGCAAGATTGGAGAAGGTGTTGATGTAGACACGGTCGAGGAAGGCGCCGGCATCCGGGCCGTGCACGTCGATCTTGCCGAGCGTCGAGACGTCGCAGAAGCCGACGCCGGAGCGCACCGCCCTGACCTCGCGCGTCACCGAGTCCAGCCAGTCCTTTTCGCCGGCGCGCGGATACCATTGCGCCCGCTTCCACAAGCCGGTGTCGACGAACACCGCGCCCTGTTCGGCTGCCCAGTGATGCGACGGCGTCAGTCGTGTCGCATGGAAGTTCTCGTCGCGATGATGGCCGGCGAAGGCGCCGATGGCGACCGGCACATAGGGCGGCCGGTAGATCGTCGTGCCGGTCTCGGGAATGGACTTGCCTGACACAGCTGCCATGATGGCGAGGCCGGCGACATTCGAGGTCTTCCCCTGGTCGGTCGCCATGCCGAGCGTCGTATAGCGCTTGAGATGCTCGACCGACTCGAAGCCTTCGCGCTGCGCCAGTTCGATGTCGGACGCTGTCACGTCATGCTGGTAATCGACGAAGGCTTTCCCTTTGCCGGCCACATGCCAGAGCGGCGTTAGCGAAAACGCCTCGCTGTCGGCGACCGGCGATGTGCCGGCATTGCCGCTGCGTCCAGCGTTCTGCGCTGCCGCAGCACCCGCGGCAAAGCCCTGGCGCAGGCACTCGGCAAGTCCGAAGGCGCCGTTGGCGGCGCCGGCGGCCACCATGCCCGGAGGCGGGCAATCGGGCACGAAAGCGGCGATATCGTCCTGCCATTTCGGCCGGCCGCGATGATAGGAGGTCAACCCGACCGCCGGATTCCAACCGCCGGAGACGGCAAGCCCGTCGGCCTCGACCTCGGCCCGTGCGCCGCCGGTGAGCGCCACCGCGATTTTCCGAACGCCGTCCTTGCCGCCCTCGACTCCGCTGACGGAACCGTTAAGCACGGCAAAGCCGCCCTTGGCGGAGAGCGCGCGATGCGCGGCGGACACGTCCGGGCGCGCATCGATGACCGCCGCGATTTGCAACCCGGCGGCAAGTGCGGTCTCGACGGTGCGCCAGCCGTCCTCATTGTTGGTGAACAGCGCGATCCGCTTTGCCGGCGTCGCCGCGTAACGCGCGACATAGGTCCGCATAGCCGAAGCCATCATCACGCCGGGCGTGTCGTTGCCGGCAAAGACGATCGGCCGCTCGATGGCGCCGGCGGCAACGACGCAGCGCTTGGCCACGATCCGCCACAGCCGCTGGCGCACCTGGTGCTCGGGCGGCGAGGGCAGATGGTCGTTGACCCGCTCGATGGCGCCATAGGTGCCGCCATCATAGACGCCGAACAGTGTCGTGCGGTTCATGATGCGGACATCGGGGAGCGCTGCGAGTTCCCCCAGCGTGCGTGAAATCCATTCGGCTGCCGGCTCGCCGTCGATCATGCCGCCGTCGGCGAGCAGGCGACCGCCAAACGCAAAATCTTCCTCGCACAAGATGACACGGGCGCCGCTGCGCCCGGCCGCCAATGCCGCCGCGAGCCCGGCGGGGCCGGAACCGGCGATCAGCACGTCGCAATGCGCCCACGCCTTGTCGTAATGGTCGGGATCAGCAACGCCAGCAGCGCGTCCGAGGCCGGCGGCGCGGCGGATCGCCGGCTCGTAGACCGCTTCCCAGAATTTCGCCGGCCACATGAAGGTCTTGTAGTAGAAGCCGGCGACGAAGATCGGCGCAAACAGCTGGTTGACCGCCATCAGATCGTGGCGCAGCGATGGCCAGCGGTTTTGGCTCGCGGCTTCGAGCCCGTCATAAAGCTCGGCCGTGGTCGCCTTGGTGTTCGGCTCGCGCCGCGCTCCCGTGCGCAACTCAACCAGTGCGTTGGGCTCTTCGGATCCAGCGGTCAGGATGCCGCGCGGCCGATGGTATTTGAACGAGCGGCCGACCAGCTTGATGCCATTGGCGATCAGCGCCGAGGCGAGCGTGTCGCCTTGGAAGCCGGCAAAGCTCTTGCCGTCGAAGCGGAAGCCCAGCGGCGCGGCGCGATCGATGAGACCGCCGCTCGCCAGCCGGTGTGTCTGCGCGGGGCCAACCATCAGGCCCCAACCTCGAGGGCACCAACGCCTGCAGCCGGTTCGACCGCCGAAATCTCGTGCGTCAGCGTGTTGCGGGCGACCTTCAGCCAGGCCCGGCAGCCGCCGCCATGATACCAGAATTCGCTCATCGGCCCGGCGACATTGTCGCGCAGATAGACGTAGTCGAAGACCTCGTCTTCGGAGGCCTCGGCTGCCGGGCGCGCCGGCTTGCCGTCGCCGAGATAGGTGAACTCGCCGAGTTCGCGTTCGCCGCAGAAGGGACAGACAATACGCATGCTTCTTCAGCCAGCCATCAATGCAGGTTCGGTTGGGCGCCTTGGCCCTTTTCGTCGATCATCGCACCTCGCCGGAAGCGGTCGAGGCGGAAGCGGGTGGCTTCGTTGTGCGGCTCGTCGCGCGCCAGAAGGTGGGCAAAGACCAGGCCGGAGCCGGGTGTTGCCTTGAAGCCGCCATAACACCAGCCGGCGTTGAGATAGAGCCCGTCGACCGGCGTCTTGTCGATGATCGGCGAGCCGTCCATCGACATGTCCATGATGCCGCCCCACTGGCGCAGAAGCCGTATCCGGCCGATCATCGGCATCAGCGCCATGCCGCCCTCGCAGACGTCTTCCATCACAGGCAGATTGCCGCGCTGGGCGTAGGAATTGTAGCCGTCGATGTCGCCGCCGAAGACCAGCCCGCCCTTGTCGGATTGGCTGACGTAGAAATGGCCCGCGCCGAAGGTCATGACATTGGGGATCAGCGGCTTGATCGCCTCCGAGACGAAGGCCTGCAGCACATGACTTTCGATCGGCAGCCGCATGCCGGCCATCGCCGCAACGCGCGACGAGGAGCCGGCGACGGCCATGCCGACCTTGGCGGCACCGATCCTGCCGCGGCTCGTCTCGACGCCCGTCACTTTGCCGTTGGCCTCGCGGACAAAGCCGGTCACTTCGCAGTTCTGGATGATGTCGACGCCGAGCGCGCTCCCCGCATGCGCATAGCCCCAGACCACGGCGTCGTGGCGCGCCGTGCCGCCGCGTCGCTGCAAAAGCCCGCCCTGCACCGGAAAGCGCGCATTGTCGAAGTTCAGGAACGGCATCATCTTCCTGACCGCCGCCAGATCGAGCAGTTCGGCATCGATGCCGTTGATGCGCATGGTGTTGCCGCGCCGCGCATAGGCGTCACGCTGCGCGTCGGAATGGTAGAGATTGATGACGCCGCGCTGGCTGACCATGGTGTTGTAGTTGAGGTCCTGCTCCATGCGCTCCCAGAGCTTCATCGAAAGCTCGTAGAAACCGGTATTGCCGGGCAGCCCGTAATTGGAGCGGATGATGGTGGTGTTACGGCCGGCATTGCCGGAGCCGATCCAGCCCTTTTCCAGCACCGCGACATTCCTGATGCCGTATTCGCTGGCGAGGAACCATGCCGTCGCCAGGCCATGGCCGCCGCCGCCGATGATCACCACGTCGTAGTGGCTCTTCGGGCTGGCTTCGCGCCAGGTGCGCTGCCAGTTCCTGTGGCCGGAAAATGCCGCCCGGGCGAGGGAGAAGATCGAGTATTTCATGAACCTGTTTCGCGCCGGGCGTGCAACAATTCCGGATCAGATGTCGAGCGTGTGGTCGCGCTCCCACTGGGTGAAGTGGGAAGCATAGGAATTCCATTCCTGCTGCTTGAGCTTTAGATAGGCCGACGAGAATTCCTCACCCAGCGCCGCCTTGAGCGATTTGTCGTTGTCAAACTCGCGCAATGCGTCGAGCAGGTTGAGCGGCAGCTTCGGCGCGCCCTCCACCGTATGGCCGAACTGGTACATGTCGATGTCGTAGCGCCTGCCGGGATCGGCCTTCGAGCGGACACCGTCAAGGCCGGCGGCGATGATGACGGCCTGCAGCAGATAGGGGTTTGCCGCCCCGTCCGGCAGGCGCAGCTCGAAGCGGCCGGGGCCGGGCACACGCACCATATGGGTGCGGTTGTTGCCGGTCCAGGTCACCGTGTTCGGCGCCCAGGTGGCGCCGGAGATGGTGCGCGGTGCGTTGATGCGCTTGTAGGAATTGACCGTCGGGTTGGTGATGGCGGCAAGCGCGGAAGCATGTTTCATGATGCCGCCAAGGAAATTCCTGCCCTTGGCCGACAGGCCGAGCTCCATCGCATTGTCGGCAAAGACATTGGTCTTGCCGTCCCTGTCCCACACCGAGATGTGGGCATGGCAGCCATTGCCGGTCAGGCCCTGGAAGGGTTTCGGCATGAAGGTGGCGCGCAGGCCGTGCTTTTCGGCAACCGACTTCACCATGAATTTGAAGAAGGAATGCTTGTCGGCGGTCGCCAGCGCATCGTCGAAGGCCCAGTTCATCTCGAACTGGCCGTTGGCGTCCTCGTGGTCGTTCTGATAGGCGCCCCAGCCGAGCGCCAGCATGTGGTCGCAGATCTCGGCGATGACGTCATAGCGGCGCATCACCGCCTGCTGGTCGTAGCAGGGCTTCGACGCCGTGTCGTATTCGTCCGAAATCGTCTTGCCGTCCGGCGAGATCAGGAAGAACTCGGCCTCGACGCCGGTCTTGATGTGCATGCCGTCGCCGGCCGCCTCGGCAATCAGCCGCTTCAGCGTGTTGCGCGGCGCCTGCTCGACCGATTTGTCGTCCATGATGCAGTTGGCGGCGACCCAGGCGACTTCGGGCTTCCACGGCAACTGGATCACCGAATCAGGATCCGGCACCGCCAGCATGTCGGGATGCGCCGGCGTCAGGTCGAGCCAGGTGGCAAAGCCGGCAAAGCCGGCACCGTCCCGCTGCATGTCGGCGATCGCCTGCGCCGGCACCAGCTTGGCACGCTGCCCACCGAACAGGTCGGTGTAGGATATCATGAAATATTTGACGCCCTTCTCCTTGGCGAAGGCGGCGAGATCGTTCCCCATTATAATTCCTCGCTTACTGGCATTTTTGGTTTGTCTTAGAAGCCGTTCTTGCCCGGTATCCAGTTGGTGCCGGCCAGCGGCACGCCGGCCATGGCGGCGGCTTCGATCGTCAAGGCCACAAGATCCTCGGGCTCGAGATTGTGCAGGCTGTTCTTGCCGCAGGCGCGGGCGATTGTCTGAGCCTCAAGTGTCATCACCTTGAGATAATTCGCCAGCCGTCGTCCGGCCGCAATCGGATCGACCCGTTTCATTAGCTCGGGATCCTGCGTGGTGATGCCGGCCGGGTCGCGTCCCTCATGCCAGTCGTCATAAGCGCCGGCGGTGGTGCCGAGCTCGTTGTATTCCGCTTCCCAGCGCGGGTCGTTGTCGCCGAGCGCGACAAGCGCTGCCGTGCCGATCGACACCGCGTCGACGCCGAGCGCCAGCGCCTTGGCGACGTCGGCGCCGTTGCGGATGCCGCCGGAGACGATCAGCTGCACCTTGCGGTGCATGCCGAGATCCTGCAGCGCCTGCACCGCCGGCCTGATGCAGGCAAGCGTCGGCTGGCCGACATTTTCGATGAACACTTCCTGGGTTGCGGCGGTGCCGCCCTGCATGCCGTCGACGACGACGACATCGGCGCCCGATTTCACCGCAAGCGCGGTATCGTAATAGGGCCGCGCGCCGCCGACCTTGACGTAGATCGGCTTTTCCCAGTCGGTAATCTCGCGCAGTTCGAGGATCTTGATCTCGAGGTCGTCCGGCCCGGTCCAATCGGGGTGGCGCGAGGCCGAGCGCTGGTCGATGCCTTTCGGCAGCGTGCGCATTTCGGCGACGCGGTCGGAGATTTTCTGGCCAAGCAGCATGCCGCCGCCGCCGGGCTTGGCGCCCTGGCCAACGACGACTTCGATCGCATCGGCGCGGCGCAGATCGCGCGGGTTCATGCCGTAGCGCGACGGCAGATACTGGTAGACCAGCGTCTTCGAATGGCCGCGCTCTTCCTCGGTCATGCCGCCGTCGCCGGTGGTGGTCGAGGTGCCCGACAGCGTCGCGCCACGGCCGAGCGCTTCCTTCGCCGGGCCGGACAGCGAGCCGAAGCTCATGCCGGCAATGGTGATCGGGATTTTCAATTCGATCGGTTTTTTCGCATAGCGCGAACCGAGCACGACGCTGGTGTCGCAGCGCTCGCGATAGCCTTCGAGCGGGTAGCGCGAGATCGAGGCGCCGAGGAACAGAAGGTCGTCGAAATGCGGCAGCTTGCGCTTGGCGCCGGCGCCGCGGATGTCATAGATGCCGGTCGCCGCGGCGCGGCGGATCTCGGAAAGCGTGTAGTCGTCGAAGGTCGCGGATTTGCGCGGCGTCGTCGGCGGGTTGCGATAGGTCATTGAGCCTCAATACGCGTCGGCGTTGTCGATATTGAAATTGTAAAGCGTGCGCGCCGAGCCGTAGCGCTTGAACTCCGCCGCCTTGACGCCGGTCACGCCGGCGCGGTCGAGCAGGTTTTGCAGCAATTCGAGATGCTCGGGCCGCATCTCCTTGGCGATGCAGTCGGCACCGAGGCTTTCGACCTTGCCGCGCACGAAAAGCCGCGCCTCGTAGATTGAATCGCCGAGCGCATCGCCGGCGTCGCCCAGCACCACGAGGTTGCCGGATTGCGCCATGAAGGCCGACATGTGGCCGATATTGCCATGGACGACGATGTCGATGCCTTTCATCGAGATGCCGCAGCGAGATGACGCGTTGCCTTCGATAACCAGCAGCCCGCCCCGGCCGGTGGCGCCGGCATACTGGCTGGCATCGCCTTTGACGATGATCTGGCCGGACATCATGTTCTCGCCGACGCCGGGTCCGGCCGAACCATGCACGGTGATGGTACCGCCGTCGTTCATGCCGCCGCAATAATAGCCGACGCTGCCGCGCACATCGATGGCGACAGGCTGGTCGACGCCGACGGCGACCGAATGGCTGCCTCGCGGGTGCAGCACCTCCCAGGCGGTCTCATTTGAACCGGGGGCCAGATCGTGCAGCGCCTGGTTGAGCTCGCGCAATGACATTTCGGCCAGGTCGAAGACCCTCGATGCCTGGCCCGGCTCTCGCGCGGCCTTGGAGAGGTTGATTGCCGGCATTGGTTCAATGCTCCCAGAAATAGACGGTTGCGGGCTCGGGTTCCCAGACCTTCGCATTGTCTATGCCGGGCAGTTTGGTGAGCGCACGATATTCCGAGCCGAAGGCGACATACTGGTCGGTTTCGGCCATTACGGCAGGCTTGCAGGCGATCGGATCGCGCACCACGCCGAAACCGTTCTTGGTGCCGACGACGAAGGTGAAAAAGCCGTCGAGATCGCTCAGCGTGCCTTCCAGCGCCTCGCCCAGATTCTTGCCATGCGCCATCTGCGAGGAGAGATAGGCGGCAGCGACCTCGGTATCGTTCTCGGTCTCGAATGTCATGCCTTCGCGGATCAGCTCGCGGCGGACATTGTTGTGGTTGGACAGCGAGCCATTATGCACCAGGCACTGGTCGGCGCCGGTCGAGAACGGATGCGCGCCCATCGTTGTCACCGCCGATTCGGTCGCCATGCGGGTATGGCCGATGCCGTGCGTGCCGGTCATCTCGCGGACGCCGAAACGGTCGACGACCGCTTCGGGCAAGCCGACTTCCTTGTAGATCTCGACGACGTCGCCGGCACCCATGATGCGGATGTCGGGGCGCAGCGCCTGGATCGCCTCACGCGCTTGGTCGATCTTGGCAGGCGTCGTCCGGACCACCGCATGCGTCGACTTCGCAGCAATGCTCACCGGCGCACCGATCGCCTTGGCGAGTTCGGCGTCGAGGCCGCGGAAATCGTGCTCCGGCTTAGCCGACTGGATGGTGATCTTGGCTTCATTGGAGGGCGCGCCATAGATGGCGATGCCGGCGCTGTCGGGACCGCGATCGCTGAGGGAGATCAGCATCTCCGACAGCATCGCGCCAAGCTGTGGCTCGAGCGACTTGTCCTTCAAAAACAGTCCGACGATTCCGCACATGTCAGGCTCCCGAGATTTGTTCCCTTGGAGATGTATCGAATGCGTCCGGGGAATTCAATTGGTATGAAAAAAATTTTCCTGTCGTTATATATCGGCTGAGGCGCCGCCAACCGCACTATCGCCGCGCGCGCCGCCATTGTGAACCCATTTGGCATAGCGGATGCGCGCGATCTTGTAGGCATCCAGGATCGACAGGGCATAGATCAGGAAGCCGCCGGCATGGCGTCCGATGAAGCTGGCGTCGGGCGGCGCGATCTTGGCGGTGACCCAGGCGAAGATCACCATGAAGAACAGAAATTGCAGGCCGCGCACCGGCACGCCGAGAACGACATGCCCGCTCGCCGGCAAGACGATCGCAGCGCCGAGAACCAGATATGGGCTCGGTGGTGCGGGGGAGGTGGTGATCTGGCTGGTCATGCCGCTTGCCGTTCGCTTTGATTGATGGCATCGCGCAGCGCCGAAGCCGACGACAGCAGCCTCTCGATCAGCACCGGATCGAGCCTGACCGTGCCGAATTCGGCTTGCCGGAATACGCCGTAGCGCGCCCGCTCGGCCTCGGCCAGAAGCCAGACGATGCGCACGCCGTTCGGTGTGATCAGCAATTCCTTGGCGCGCCCCTCGGCAAAGACATCGAGGTGATCGGCGATGACGGCTTCGGGGAAGCGCACGCCCTTGCGGTCGCTCCGCAGCACCGCCTCGGCCGGAAATCCAGCCGCCTTCGGCAGCGTATGGTCGAGATGATCGAAATTGGAAAAAGTCGTCGGCGATCCTGGCCGCATCATCATGTCGAAAGTGCCTGGTATCGCGACCTTTTCGGTGATCGAAACGCTCAGCCAGCGCGCCGGCAGCTTCCTGATCGCCAGCGTGTCGACGATGGTCCGCACCTGCACCCGCCGGCCGTTCCACGAGCCGGCGAAGGTGACGACGCCGGTAGTGCCGTCCGAGATATTGGCGACGTCGGGGATGACGGCGCGGATTCCGGCTTCCTCGGCGGCAAGCGCGGCCAAGGCCTTGATGCGGCTGGCGCGCGCAAGCCAGGCGAAATGAAGGACGAGAGCCAGGGCAACCGCCCCGGCGAGCAATGCTGAGATCACCTAACGCACCTTGTCACGCAAATGTCCGCCCGACAGGGCGCGCCTCCCGTCAGTACCCCTGCGGCTTCGGCCACGGCATGGTGAACTGGGCGCCGCGGCGCACGAATTTGTAGCGGTAGAAGTGGAACCACAGCGAGATCAGGAAGTAGAAAGCGACCATGGCGATCAGCTGCGAACCGAAGCCGAGGAAGATCGCAAAGAAGGTGACCACGCAAAGGCAGAACAGCACGATCGCCGGCAGCGGATGGAACGGATGGGTGTAGCCGCGGCGGATCGAGCCGAGCGGCCACTTCTTCCTGAACATGATGATGTTGATGCTCATGAAGGTGTATTGCAGCACGCCCGACAGGATCGAGAAGGTGATCGCCTGGTTGAGGTCGGCGATGAAGGCGAAGGCCAGCGCGATCGGCAGCAGGAACAGGATCGAACGGTAGGGCGTGCGGTATTTCGGATGCACCGCCGAGAACCAGGTCGGCAGATAGCGGTCGCGGCCGAGCGAGAACCAGGCGCGCGCGGCGTCGTTGATGCAGCCATTGGCGGAGGCGAGTGCGGCAAGCAGCGTCGCGATGAACAACAGGTTCTCCAGCAGCGCACTGCCGGTCAGTTTGCCTGCGTCCCACAGCGGATAGTAGGTGATGCCGAGATATTCCCAGGGCATCAGCGAGGCGCAGACATACCAGGTCATGGCGGCGGCGATCAAAAGCGTGATCATACCGGCCATCGTGCCGTAGGGCAGCGAGCGCGCCGGCGAGCGCACTTCCTCGGCGGCCTGCGTGGTGCCCTCGATGCCGAGATAGTACCAGATGCCGAACTGGAAGGCGGCGATGACGCCGATCCAGCCATAGGGCAGGGCGTTGCCGGGGGTCACCAACTCGTTCAGCTTCAGCACGGCGCCTTGCGTCCACGGGCTGACCGAGAAGAACAGGATGACGATCGAGACATAGGCGACGGCGGTGATGACGAAGTTGACGTTGAGCGTCATCAGCACGCCGCGATAGTTCAGCCACGCCAGAACGACGATGGTCGCTGCGATGAAGGAATTGTGGTTGAGGCCCTCGACGCCGGCCTTGGCGACGATCGTGTCGCCGAGCAGGATCGCGTCCGACACTTCGAGCATGGTATAGGCAAAGACCAGGAAAAGCGCGACGTTGAAGGCCATCAGCGGCCCGACAATGTGCTTTGCCTGGGCATATTGGCCGCCGGCGGCAGCGACCGTCGAGGTGACTTCGGAATCGATCATCGCCACCGACGTGTAGAGCAGCCCGACGATCCAGCAGACGATCAGCGCGGCCAGCGCGCCGCCCTTGTCCGCCGCGAAATTCCAGCCGGTGAATTCACCGACCAGAACGATGCCGACGCCGAGCGCCCAGACATGGGCGGGGCCAAGCACCCTGAGCAGCGAAACCCTGTCGCCTTGCACTTGCACCGCTGGTTCAGCCGTGATCGTCATCGTTCAATCCCCCACTCAGATCCGGTGTTTTTCGGACACGGCTTCAAGTTCGCCTTCCCTGGACGAGGTCAGCATCTCTTCGGAATAGGTCGTATCGATCTTGAACCAGTCGTAGAGCATCCACAGCGCGAGCACGATCGAGATGCCCCAGCATGCGTAAGAGAGTGCCACCCACATGACGATGCTTCCCTATCTATTTGTCGCCGAACTTTTCGTCGATGACGTCGCGGTATTCGCGGTCCGATGCGCGGAACAGAAAGATGAAATAGCCGATCAGCACCGCGGCCATGATGATCAGCGTCGGCCAGTCGATGATGTAGTGGAACCGGTTCTGGATGATGTCGTGCGCGGTTTCCGGCGTGTAGCCGAGCTTTTCCCAGATCGAGGCCATGGTCGGGTTTTGTCCGAGCGCTTCCCACGTCTTGGCGTCGAGCGCGTCGATGGATTTTGCCGCCCCTGCCAGCCCTAGTTTCAGCGGCAGCCACAGCGCGACGAAAATCGCGACCACGACGACGGCGATATCGAAAACCTGTCCGGCCTTGCTCTGTTCGGGCGGTGTATAGCGGGCCATGCGTCTCCCCCTCAGGACTTGCGGTTGCGGTAGGCGTCGGCATTCTTGATGTCGAGGCCGTAGATGAAGTCCTTGTCTTCCTTGTAGTGGTTGACCATCGCCAGGATCGCGGCCGTGTTGAAGATCAGCACGGCGCCGGCGGCGACCGCGACAACGAGCTTGATGCCGGCGTCGGGAATGTACGGCCATGTCATGAACAGGACAAAGAGGATCGTCGCCCACAGGCAGACGATCAGGAGCATGGATCCACGCACGTCGGAACGGTACAACGCTTCGACGCGCTGTTGCAGGTCGGACATCGGCTTTCCCCTTTTTCAACGCCCGGTCCGGATTGGCCGGTCATTGCCCTCTTTCAAGAGAGTGAAATTTTTTTCATAAAATCCGGCCGAATTTTGGAATTGTCAAGACGATTTTACACAGCGTTAACCGTTTGTTTGGTCCGCGGATTTGCCTGACAATGAAATTATTTGCTTACGGGTATTGCAGGCTCCCGGCGTTTGCGATCAATATTCGGCAACGCTCCCGCCTGTGTGCCGGGAGCAGGGGAAAGCAAAAAGTTCTGTCGAACGGAGGACCAGCGGATGACGGCATCCTGGAGATTTTCGGCCCTTGCGGACCGCCACCGGGCGCTCGGCTCGAAGCTCGAGGACTGGAGCGGCATGGGCACCGCCTGGACCTACGACAAGGACGCCGACGAAGAGTACATCGCCATCCGCACCAAGGCCGGCCTGATGGACGTGTCCGGTTTGAAGAAGGTCCACATCACCGGGCCGCACGCCTCGCACCTGATCGACCTGGCGACGACGCGCGATGTCGAAAAGATCTATCCCGGCAAGTCGGCCTATGCCTGCATGCTCAACGTGGCCGGCAAGTTCACCGACGACTGCATCCTCTACCGCACCGGCCCGAATTCCTGGATGGTCGTGCATGGCTCGGGCACCGGCCATGAAGAGCTGCAGCGCGCATCGGTCGGTCGTGACGTGTCGCTGCGCTTCGACGACAATCTGCACGACCTTTCGCTGCAAGGCCCGACGGCGATCGATTATCTGGCAAAGCATGTGCCCGGCATTCGCGACCTCAACTATTTCCACCACATGCAGACGCAACTGTTCGGTTTTCCGGTGATGATCTCGCGCACCGGCTATACCGGCGAGCGCGGCTACGAGATCTTCTGCCGCGGCCAGGACGCCGGCACGATCTGGGACAGGATCCTCGACGAGGGCAAGAGCGCCGGCATCATTCCGTGCCGCTTCACCACGCTCGACATGCTGCGCGTCGAGAGCTACCTGCTGTTTTACCCCTACGACAATTCGCAGAAATACCCGTTCGAGAACGAAGGCCCGGGCGACACGCTGTGGGAGCTCGGTCTCGACTTCACCGTCAGCCCCGGCAAGACGGGCTTTCGCGGCGCCGAGGAGCACTATCGCCTCAAGGGCAAGGAACGCTTCAAGATCTTCGGCGTGCTGCTCGAAGGCAAGGAGCCAGCCGACGAGGGCGCACCGGTCTATCGCGACGGCAAAAAAGTCGGCGTGGTGACCTGCGCCATGTATTCGCCGCTGGTCAGGAAATCGATGGGCATCGCCCGGCTCGACGTCGACTGCGCGGTGCAGGGCACCAGGCTTGAGATTCGCAACAAGAGCGGCGCCATCAGCGCAACGGCCGAGCCGCTTCCCTTCGACGATCCGAAGAAGACCAAGCGCACGGCGAAAGGCTGAGGCATACTGCGGGTATGGCAGCGAAAAGCATCATCAGCCGCCCGGTCTATGGGACCCTGTCTCCGCAGCCTGGCAAGCATCATCTTTTCATAGCGGATGCAGAGGGAGCGCTGGCGATTGCCGATCTGGCCGCTAAGGCCCCGGCGGATTTCTTCGGCGGCGCCCACATCATCTTCATTCCCGGCCGCGACGGCAAATATGCCGATGTGCTCGAAGCACTGAAGCCGGCGCAGTTCTACCTCGGCCATTCCTTTGCCAGCGCCCTGCCGCGGCTGAAGCAGACGCTGGCCAACGCGCATATGGGGCTCAGGCTCTATCTTGCCGGCACCGAAGGCCTGATCGGCCAGGCCATGCAGGCGGCGCTCGAAGCCGGCATCGACCACACCTCGATCCAGACCGAGCATCGCGGCTCGCTGGCGCGCCGCATGCAGTGCGTCCATTGCAAGGGCATCACCGAGAACGTCACGACGCAGCCGGCGACCTGTTCGCATTGCGGCCTCTTGCTTCTGGTGCGCGACCACTATTCGCGGCGCCTCGCCGCGTTCCAGGGCGTCTGCATCAATGCCGAGGACCGCAGCGAAATTCCTCCAACGGAGGAGGTCTTTCGATGAGCACCGGCACCACCAAGCTCGACGTTGTCGTCAGCGATGTCGTTCCGGTCAACGAGCTGGTGACGCGCTTTCATTTCCGCAGGCGCGACGGCGAGCTTTTGCCGACCTTTTCCGGCGGCGCCCATGTGGTCGTCGAGATGCGCGATGGCGAACGCACCAGGCTCAATCCCTATTCGCTGATGGGCTCGCCGCTAGACACCCGCGAATACACCATCTCGGTGCGCCGCGACGACGCCGGCCGCGGCGGCTCGCTGTTCATGCACAGGCAGGTCAGGCCGGGCACGGAGATGGTGGTCAGCTATCCCGTCAACCTGTTCTCGCTCGATCTGCGCGCCAGGAAGCATCTGATGCTGGCCGGCGGCATCGGCATCACCCCGTTCATGGCGCAGACCGCGCAGCTGGCGGCGGAAGGCGGCAATTTCGAGCTGCACTACACCTGCCGCACCGCCTCGCTCGGCACCTATGCCGATCTGCTGAGAGAGCGCTACGACCGCCGGGTCAGGTTCTATCACGACGACCGCGACGAGCGCGTCGATCTCGACCGGCTGCTGTCGTCGCAGCCGCTCGGCACGCATCTCTATGTCTGCGGCCCGTCCGGCATGATCGGCTGGGTGCGCGAGCGTGCCGCGGCGCTCGGCTGGCCTCCCGAGACCGTGCATTTCGAGCATTTCGCGGCGCCGCAGCCCGGCGCGCCTTTCGACGTGACGCTGGCGCTCAGCGGCAAGACAATCCGTGTCGACGAGCAGCAGAGCCTGCTCGAGGCAATCGAGGCGGCCGGCGTCGATCCGCCCTATCTCTGCCGTGGCGGCGTCTGCGGCCAGTGCGAGACCAACGTCATTTCGCATGACGGCAAATTCATCCACAACGACCATTGGCTGAGCGAAGAAGACCACCGTTCGGGCTGCAAGATCATGCCCTGCGTGTCGCGCTTCGAGGGTCGGTCGCTGGTGCTGGAAAGATAGGAGGCGAGCTTGGGCATCACCTTTCGCAAGGAAACGTTCCGCGACGACTTCACCTTCAGGAACAGCCCGGAGCACATCAGGCGGTTTCCTTTCCCGTTCCATGAAGACAGCTACATGTATGCGGTCAATATCGAGCCGCATGTCGTCGGGCCGAAGGGCAGCGTGCTGGAGAATTTGATCGACGTCGACGAGCACTATGTCGCCGAAATGCAGGACCGCGCTTTGGTGCTGGCCGAAGACCCGCTGCGCTGCCAGTCGCTGCCGCACATGACGCTGGCCGGCTGGGATCTGCTCGAGCTTTTGATGGAGCAGCAGGCGCTGGGCTATCCCGAGCATTTCACGCTGACGCGCGACGGCGACCGCTGGCGCTGGATCAACCGGCCGCTCGGCATCGACGACAGCTTCACCTTCGGTGACGTCTCGACGCTGCCCTATGGGCCGATGGAATATATCACCCGCCAGAGCCAGGGCGATTTCTGCATCCTCGACCAGCGCGACGGCAATCTGTGGATGGATGCCGGCATGGTCACCACCCAGGCCGACTGGTCGCTCGATTTCGACATCGGCATGAACTTCTTCGAATGGCACGCGCCGGTGCCGCTGGCGCATGAGAAGGGGATATTCGTCCGGGCGCTGAAGTTCCTCACCAACATTCAGCAGGGCAAGCCGGCGCGCCGGCTGAACTGGACGATGACCATCAATCCGCGCCTCGACACCAGCCCGGAAAATTACCACAAATGGGGCTCGGACCGCGCCACGGTGACGCCGGAAAATGTCGGCGAAAAAGTGCATCTGCGCGTTGAGCTGCAGAGCTTCTGGCGGCTGCCGCGCTCGAACGCGATCGTCTTCCCGATCCGCTGCTACCTGATCAAGATGGACGAGCTGGTGACGCAGCCGAAATGGGCACGGCGCCTGCACCGCGTCATCCGCGACCTGCCCGAGGAACTCGCCAATTACAAAGGCCTGACGCGCTATCGGCCGACACTGGTCGAGTGGCTGTCGAGGTTGGATGATGGCAGCCCGACGTCGCCTGGGTTCGGGCCGGATTGAGTTTTTCTCGCCCCTGTTGGCGCTGCCCCTAAAGCAGCCAATCTCCCCCCTAGAGGGGGAGATGCCCGGCAGGGCAGAGGGGGGCGCCGTGGAGCGCCGGCCTTGCCCAATCTCCCACCCCAGCGCCTCCGCGAAGCTCACGCCGCGCCGCCCAGCCCAGCCACGATCACGACATGCTGACAGACATTGTCGATATCGCGAATGACATCGTCGTTCCAGAAGCGCAGGACCGTCCAGCCCAGCGCTTCGAACTTCGCGGTTCTTGCAGCGTCCGATTCCGACGTTTCGGCCTGGCCATGCTGGGAACCATCAAGCTCGACGATCAGCTTTTTGTCCGGGCATGCAAAATCGACGACATGGCCGGCGATAGGCATCTGGCGTCGAAATCCCAGTCCCATCAACCTGTGTGCCCTGATCTCATTCCAAAGCTTGAGTTCGGCATCGGTCATCGCCTTGCGCATCCTGCGCGCATTGCGGCGGTTGTTGGCGGATACTAGATTATGCGTCATCGCGGTTCGCCCCCCTCTGTCCTGCCGGACATCTCCCCCTCAAGGGGGGAGATCGAATGTCACTTCGGCTTTCGCCAATCCCCAATGCTGCAAAAGAGTAGCCGTCGCGAAGCCGCCGATCTCCCTCACGAGGCGACCAAGGGGGAGATCGAGCTCCGCTAACCCGCGCTTTGCGGGTAGCAGATGATCGACAAATAGCGCATCGGCAGAACGCTCAGCACTTCCGGTCCGTGCGGCGCGTCGGCGTCGAAGAACAGGCTGTCGCCGGGCTTCATCGGGTAGAGATTGCTGCCGTGCCGGTAAACCACTTCGCCTTCGAGCATATAGAGGAACTCCATGCCCTCGTGCTGGAAGGTCGGAAACACGTCGGAATCCTCGGTGAGCGTGATCAGATAGGGTTCGACGACGACGCCGCTGGTGTTGGAGCCGATATGGCCGAGCAGATTGTACTGGTGGCCGGCGCGCGTGCCGCGGCGTTCGACGTCGAGCCCTTCGCCGGCCTTGACGAAGACGGCACTGCGCTCTTCCTCGAAGCGGCGGAAGAAAGCGGTGACAGGAACGCCTAGCGCCCGCGACAGCGCCTGCAACGTGGTCAGCGACGGCGAGGTGATGCCGTTCTCGATCTTCGACAGCATGCCCAACGAAATGTCGGTGGCGGCAGCCAGATCGGCCACCGTAATGCCGAGCTTCTTGCGGAATGCCCGCACCTCGCGGCCGATCGCGACCTCCAGGACTTTTTCGCGGGTATCGCGAATGGCGTGCGGGTTTTGTGTGAGCGGCGCGCGTATCTTGCGCGGATCGATTACAGCAACCGACGGCTTGGCTTTGCCCGCGGCGGCTGCAGCAGGCTTTAGACTGGATGCTTTTTTCGCCATGTTGCCACCCCGGACCTTGCCGATTCATTTCACTCACGGTGAACATATTCGGTGCCGATACAGAAGCGCAACTCTCACGGCAAGCCACCCGTGTCGAATTGCGCAATGTCCGGATTTCGCCCGAGCTACCACGTCGCTTGGAAATCCAGCTTGGTGAAACGAGGGTTTCGCGACAAGACCTGTTGACAGCATCGAAGGGGCAATTACTGTCCTGTCAGTGAAATTTGTTTCGTTAGGGAAATGAGATCGGGAGGCCCGCAATGAAAGATCGTGTTGCCGTCATCGGAGCCGGGCCGTCCGGCATGGCCCAGCTCCGGGCCTTCAAGTCGGCCGCCGACAAGGGCGCCGACATTCCCGAAATCGTCTGCTTCGAAAAGCAGTCCGACTGGGGCGGCCTGTGGAACTACACCTGGCGCACCGGCCTCGACGAACGCGGCGATCCCGTGCATGGCTCGATGTACCGTTACCTCTGGTCGAACGGCCCGAAGGAATGCCTCGAATTCGCCGACTACACCTTCGAGGAGCATTTCGGCCGGCCGATCGGCTCCTATCCGCCTCGCGCCGTGCTGTGGGACTACATCAAGGGCCGCGTCGAAAAGTCCGGCGTGCGCCAATGGGTACGCTTCAACAGCCCGGTGCGCATGGTCACCTTTTCCGAAACGACAAAAAAATTCACCGTCACCGCGCATGACCGCACCAACGACCTCACCTATTCGGAAGAGTTCGACAATGTCGTCGTCGCTTCGGGGCATTTCTCCGTGCCCAACGTTCCCTATTTCGAGGGCTTTTCGACCTTCAACGGCCGTATCCTGCACAGCCACGATTTCCGCGACGCCATGGAATTCAAGGGCAAGGACATTTTGATCATCGGCCGCTCTTATTCGGCCGAGGACATCGGCTCGCAATGCTACAAATACGGCGCCAGATCGATCACCTCCAGTTACCGCTCGAAGCCGATGGGCTTCAAATGGCCGGAGAATTGGAAGGAAGTGCCGCTGCTGCAGAAGGTCGTCGGCAAGACGGCGCATTTCAAGGACGGCAGCACCAAAGACGTCGACGCCATCATTCTGTGCACCGGCTATCTCCATTCCTTCCCGTTCCTCACCGAGGATTTGAAGCTCAAGACCGCCAACCGCATGTGGCCCGACGGGCTTTACGAAGGCGTCGTCTGGGAGAAAAACCCCAAGCTGTCCTATATCGGCATGCAGGACCAGTTCTACACCTTCAACATGTTCGACGCGCAGGCCTGGTTCGCCCGCGACGTCATCATGGGTCGCATCAAGCTGCCCTCGGCCGAAGCGATGGCCGAGCACGGCAAAAAGTGGCGGGCACGCGAGGAAACGCTGGAAGACGCCGAGCAGATGATCTGGTTCCAGGGCGACTACACCAGGAAGCTGATGGAGCAGACCGATTATCCCGGCTTCGATGTCGAGGCCGTCAATCAGACCTTCATGGAGTGGGAGCACCACAAGGCGGAAGACATCATGGGCTTCCGCGACCATTCCTATCGCTCGCTGATGACCGGCACGATGGCGCCGCTGCACCATACGCCCTGGCTGCAGGCGATGGACGATTCAATGGAAAGCTATCTCGAGGTGAAGGGGGTCGCGGCGGAGTAGGCCAGGGGTCGAATACCCAAATCGTTTGGACGGGCTGCGTCGTCGCAGAGGTCCGGACGACGCAAGTTGACCCTGTGGTTTCGGTTTTGACGCCTTCTCGGCGCTGCGTGAGATCGCGGTGTCGCGGGAAGCAAGCGTTTGAAGGCCCGTCGTTTCGCTGATTACGGTCCTGGCGCTCTTCACTACCGGCTGACGCAAAAAACCTCTCGTTTTCCCACTATTGTTCCCACTGCACGTCAAACGCTGCCGGCCGAGGTTTAGCCGTCCGGGCAATCCCGGTCGAGCAACATCCGAACCAGGAGTGAATGACATGCAGGAGGATACAATGGTCATGGAGAAGTCTTCCGTTAAGAAGGCGCCGCGGGAGCCAAGGAACGGCGTTGACACGCCCACCCTTCTGGCCACCATCAACGCAGTCGCGGGGCAGCCCGAGCTTGCCAAGTTCCAGTTCCGTGCCAAGAGCCGCTGGATTGCCGGCACGCACAGCAGCAGCACCATGGCCAATTTCTTCGGCGCTGGCACCGAGCAGTCTCACAAGATGGCCTACCAGGCTGACAGCGACCATCCAGCGGTGCTGTGCGGCACAGACAACGGCCCGACGCCGGTCGAATATCTTCTCCACGCGCTTGCTTCATGCCTCACGGCCGGCATCGCGAACATCGCGGCCGTGCGCGGGGTGACGCTGCATGAGGTGGAATCGACCGTCGAAGGCGACATCGACCTTCGCGGCATCCTCGGCATCTCGAACGAGGTCCGCAACGGCTACCAAGGCATCCGTATCTCCTTCAAGATCAAGGGCGATGCTCCCGCTGAGAAGCTCGAGGAAATCGTGACGCAGTCGCGTGCCCGTTCCGCCGTGTTCGACGTGCTGACCAACGGCGTGCCGGTCTCGGTTGTCGTGAAAGGCTGACTTCGGTCCGGAAGAGCAATATCGCCGGCCTCGTCCTGGAAAAGGATGGCGCCGGCGATCTGTTGCCCCTGCTTGCAAGGCGCGGATTCCATGCAGCGTACAGACGTGGCCATTATCGGCGCCGGACAGGCGGGTCTAGCCATGAGCCGATGCCTGTCCGAGCGCGGCGTCGACCACGTCGTGCTGGAGCGCGGCCGGATCGCGGAGCGCTGGCGCAGCGAACGGTGGGACTCGCTCCGCCTGCTGACGCCCAACTGGATGACGCGCCTGCCCGGCGGCGGCTATCGCGGCGCCGATCCCAACGGCTTCATGACAATGGCTGAGACCGTCGGGTTCCTGGAGGATTACGCGTGCTCGATCACCGCGCCGGTGGAGGACGGTGTGGAGGTGCTTTCGGTCGAAACGATCGACGGAGGCTTCCGGCTGCTGACCGATCGCGGCCAATGGAGCGTGCGTGCGGTCGTGATCGCGACCGGATACAGCGACAGGCCACGCATTCCGCCACTGGCAAAGGAGATCTCCTCCCGCATCAGGCAGATCGTGCCGCGGGACTATCGCAATCCCCGGCAACTGGCTCAGGGCGGCGTTCTCGTGGCCGGGGCCTCGGCGACCGGCATACAACTTGCGGAGGAGATCAATCGGTCCGGCCGCCCGGTAACCCTGTCGGTCGGCAGCCATACACGCCTGCCGAGGCTCTACCGCGGGCACGACATCCTGTGGTGGCTCGACCGGCTGGGAATGCTTGCCAAGCCCGTCGCCGAAGTCTCGGATCTCGCCGCGGCACGGCGGCAGCCCTCGCTACAGCTCATAGGTACACCCGAGCGCAGGTCGCTCGATCTCGCCGGCCTTCGGCAGCAAGGCGTTCGTCTTGTTGGTCGAGCCATTGCCGCTTGCGATACACGCATTCGGTTCAATGGCGATCTCGCCGACACGACCGCGGCGGCGGAACGCACACTGAGGCGCGTGCTGGCCAACATAGACCGCGCGGCCGCCGGCGAGGGCCGCTACTCAATCGATCCCGGTTCCATTCCGAGCCTGATCCTGAGCGCCGAACCGACCGAAATCGACCTCATCGACGAGGGTATCGAGACCATCATATGGGCCACCGGCTATCGCCGCGAATACCCATGGCTGAAGTTGGATGTGTTCGACGCCCGGGGCGAAATCCTGAACGATGGCGGCGTCTGCGCGTATCCGGGACTTTACGTGCTAGGCCTGAATTTCATGCGCCATCGAAGCTCCAGCTTCCTCGACGGCGTCGGCCGCGATGCCGAGGCTTTGGCGGCTCACATGGCAATGTTTCTCGACGCCTCTCGCCGAGCCGCGGCCTGACCGCCGAATACAACGCTGGTGCGGCAAAAATCGACGTTGCCATCAACGCTGACGCTCACGCCCGACCACGACAAGGGCTCCACTGGCGCCATAGTTAGCGCCCGCAACCATGGAGAAAATCGAAATGAGTACAATGATGAACCCTTCCCTGTCCCTCACCACAACGCGAGGTTTGCGCTGGGCCGGCGGAACGATGCTGGCCGCAGTCTGGCATTTCATTCGCATCCAGCGGGACCGTCGACAGCTTAATGAGCTGCCGGACTACATCCTGCGCGACGTCGGCATCACCCGCTTCGAGATCAACTCGATCACCTGGTTTGCCGGGCGTGACCCCAGCCGCCGCACGCGTTCAGGCGGCACTGGTGCAGTTTCTGCCGAAGGCCAGCCTCGACTTCCACGCATTGATCCATGAGTCGATGTCAGCAAGCGAATATGCCCGATTTGGCTTTTCGGTCTTGGTATTGCGCGGCGAATTTGCTTCAGTTCCGACGCGGCTCATCGCCCGGGAACTCATTTCCCGCGTTCAGGGCGCAATCGGTACGATTGTTCCTGGCGCGGGACACATGGGGCCGCTGACCCACGCAGATCTGGTGGCGGATCGTTTGGTCCGGCAGATTTTGTCCCATGACACCGCGGGATCGCGAGCTGCATGACCGCAACTTGCCTGTCCCACAGGCAGCACGACCCTTCGAAGCAGATCCGTGGGTGCGGAGAATTCACACCGTAGCTTCTATGCGATCGCGTATCATATTTCCGGCCGGCTCCTCCGTGTCGAAGAAATCGTCCCGCATCTGCATTTCTGTGTAGAGCTTGGCCGCTTCCGCGAGAGTGGCATCCGCGCCAGCGATCTTGCCGCGCCGCTTCGCAAGCCCGAGAGCTAGCAAGGAGCGGGCAAGCTCCGGCCGCAATTCCACCCGCCTGGCAAGATTGCAGGCCTGTTCGAGCCAGCCAATCGCCGATCTGGAAGGTTTCAGCTCGGCAAGGCCGCGCAGTACGATGATCTGGCTCCACGGATCGCCGCGCCCCCGTGCTAACTCGAGCGCATGGCCGAGATTGGCCGCAGCTTCCGGCTCACAGAGGCGCGCACGCACGCATGCGAGCACAGCGCGCGCGTGACATTCGAACTGGGCAAGATCGAGCCGCTCAGACTCGGTCACCGCCATCTCCAAGGTGGCGCCCGCGTCGTGGTTGCGGCCCAGCAGGAATTCCGCATGCCCGAGCACCGTCAACAGCCATGGCCGGAGTAGGATAGATCCGCTGGTCGCGGCTTCGGAGGACCACAATTGCAGCGCCTCGACAAGCGTCGGCTCGGGTCCGCGCAGGACGCCCACCACACCGGTGAAATAGGCGGCCGCGCAGCTGTCGATCGGGCGCGCCACTTCGGCGGCGACCTTATGCAGTTCGGCAAGCGAACGCTCCGCATCGTCAAACCGGCCAAGGCGCGCTTCCGCTTGCGCACGGTGCCCCAGGTACCAAACCGCACGCGCACCGAGCTGTCCGAAACGCTCCAGACGCCAAGCTTTGGTGAATCTCTCCTCATGCGGAACAAGCCGCTCCAGCACCTGCCGGGCCTCGCTGCGGATCAGAAGCGCCTGTGAGGCGGCCAGATCCGACTCGCTTATGCAGCGCTGCACGCCGTTTGCCGTGGCGCCGCGCTTGAGTGTATCGGCCGGTTCCAGCGCCTCCTCGTAGCGGCCGTGGGAGCTGTTAAGATAACTCAAGTGGAGCAACACGTCGGAAATGAGTTGCGGATCGCCCAGTTCCATGGCCAGTTCGCGCGCTTCCAACAGCTGCGGCAGCACCTTCCGGTAGGCCCCGAGGGCGCCGTAGGCGGGTCGCATCCGCACCCGCAGGTTGATCGCCTGGGCCAGGGTTGTCGGATTTCGGGGCAGCGCGGCGACCGCCTTGCGGGCGCTTTCCAGGAACTGGACCGCGGCGGAATAGGCCGAACGTTCCTCCGCCCGACCCGCCGCTTGCAGCAGATAATCCGCGGCAGATTCCCATGCCTCGGCACGAAGAGCGTGTTCGGCCAATTGCTCGATGTGGTGGTTCAGCGACCCGGCATAGAGTCTTTCCGTCGCAACCAACGCAGCCCGATGCAGCCTCTTTCGGTCCTCCGCCAGCAGAGATTCGTTGGTCACCTTCAGCGTCAACGCGTGCTTGAAGGTATATTCCACGTGAGGATAGCTCTGGACCTCGAACAGGAATTCCAGACTCTGCAGTTTGGCCAGGCATGCCTCCAACTCCGCCTCCGAGAGCGGCGAGAGCGCCCTCAGCAGCGGAAACGGAACATTCTTGCCGATAACCGAAGCCAGTTGGAGTACTTGCCTTTCCGAGTCACCTAGCTGCTGGATGCGTGCGGCGATGAGCGATTGAACCGTCGACGGGACGGTGATGGATTCCACCGGTCTCGTGAGCTCGTAGCGGCCCAACTGGCCGGCAAGGACGCCGTCCGCCACCAGTCCGCGCACCATTTCTTCCAGAAATAGCGGTGTGCCCTCGGCCCGCTCGGCAAGCGATTTCCGCAGTTCCCCCAGGCTGGGATCGGATCCTAGCAATTCGGTGAGGAACTGCTCCATTTCATCTCGCGCGAACCGCTCCAGTCTTATCTGCTGGAAATAGCCGCGGCGATTCCATTCGTGCCGATACTGCAGCCTGTAGGTGGCGAGCAGCATGATGCGGTTGGCACCCATGACTTCGACCAGCCTGTTCATTACAGCCTCGCTCTCGGCATCGATCCAGTGCAGATCCTCGATAAGCACGGCGACGGGTGCGGCTCGGCTCAAGGCAACGAGAAAAGCGCTCATCGCTTCGGATACGCGTGAGGTCCGCTCCCGCGCATCGAGATGCCGCCAGGAAGAATCGTTGACCGGCAGGTCCGCGAGGAAGGAGAGCGGCGCCGTGTGACGTGGATCCAGGTTCAACTCCGCCTGTTTGAAGGCAAACAGGCGCTCGGCTTCCGCCAAGCCGTCTTCGCCGCGAATGCCACAGGCCGAGAGCAGCAGCTTCTTTACAGCCCCGAGAGCAACTGACGAATCAAATTCCAGACCGCCGCATTCAAGCACAGTAAAACCGGCCACCTCGTCGAGGGAGAGAAATTCATGGGCAAGCCTCGACTTGCCCATGCCGGGGTCCGCGACGATCCCGACGACCTGGCCGTGGCCCTCCCTGACCCTGCGCCAGGTTGCAAGAAGGATTTTGAGCTCGAGCTCGCGGGCCACCAGTCCGGTGAGGCCGCGGTTGGCCCTCAAGTGCCAGCGCGACAGAGCGTGATTTTCGCCCAACAGCTCGTAAACGCGTTCGTCGCGGCCAAGTTGTGGATGCTCCGAATGCGCCAAGCGGTGCATCTGCACATAGCCCCCGGCTGCTGCGCGCGCCCGGCCTGTCGCGGCGATCGTCGCACGGTGCAAGGCACGCATCAGCCGGTTGGCTGCACGCGGCGCGGCTCCGGCCAGTTCAACCTTGCTGGCTTGGGTCGTCCATTGCTGCCGTACGATCACCTCGCCGGTGTCTATTCCGACCCTCAACTGGATCCCGCCCTGGGAAAGCTCCTCCACCGCCAGCTTGGCCGCAAGCGCGGCGCGGCATGCAAGATAAGCGTGATCCTCCGTGGCGCGAGCGAGGCCGAATGCTGCGGTGATTGTCCCGTCAGCAGCCGACGTGACGACGCCGCCATGACTCTCCACGACTTCTATCACCCGATCCTCGACGGGCTGGAATTCGCGGATCGCCACTTCCGGATCCTCCGTTTCGAGGAGATGCATGGGACTGACCACTTCCGTGGCTAGTACGGTTATGTACTGCCGGGAGCGGTTGATTCCCAAGGACGCCGGAGGGCCGGCCAATTGCTGCGTCTGTTCAGGGTCGGCAAGGAAACGACGCGTTTCCTCCACGAAGGTCGCGAATGCCGGTTCATGGCCAAGCAGCACGTGGTTGGCGCTGTCGAGCGCGACGAAACGCGCGCCGGGAATTTTCCCTGCCATCGCTTGGCCATGGTCGAACGGAATGACTGCGTCCCGCGTGGCATGCATCACCAGAGTCGGAACGCGGACCCGTGGTAACAGCTCGTCCACGTCGATGACGGCGCCTTCCTCGAAAATGCGATGGGCAATCTCCGGCGAGACGGTATTGCGTTGCAGCTCGTTGTACCAATTCCTCTGTTCCGGCGTTGCTTCAGGAATGAAGAGGGAGGTGAACATCTGCCGGAACACAGGGTCGTCTTGGCCCCACCCTTCCTGTATCAGCGATCCCATCGCTTCGCGGCGCGCTATTTCGCGCTGATTGCCCCGTTTGCGCCAGCCTTTGGTAAATCCGCCATACAGCACCATCCCGGCCACGCGCTCGGGATGCCGGACGGCATAGGCTATCGAAACGGCGCACCCTTGGGAAATGCCAAGCAGGGAAACGCGGCGCAGACCGGCCGCATCGATGATGCTCTCCAGGTCGGCGACCATGGCTTCGAAGGATAGGTCGGCGGGATACCGGTCCGACAGACCGTTGCCGCGCTGGTCGTAGCGTATCAGCTGGTAGTGCGCCGAGAGGCCCTCGATCCAATGCTTCCACACCGGACTGTCCCATTCGAGCTCGAGATGGGACATCCAGTGCGCGGCCCTTACCAAAGGGGGACCTTGACCACTCAAGGAATAGGCCAGGCGCGCGCCATCGGGCGTCGTGCACCGGCGGATCTCCTGCGCGAGGACTCGCTCCGGCGGAGGACGGAGCTGTATCTCCGCTGCAGGCCAAACCTGCGGAGTGACGGTCTCTCCGCTGGGAGCGGCCGCGGGTTCGGTTCTCGAAGCGCGGCTCTGGACCATGGCGGATTGCCGTGCTGCCTCGCTCAGCCGGCGGATGTCCGCTCGAAGAGCCTCGTCTTCGGGCTCCAACCCGTGAAGGACATGGGCGTACGGAAGCGCCCGCGCCGGCTCATCCGCCAGCCGGTCGACGAGCACCCGAAGGATGCGCAGATGCGTCACGTGCAGTTCGTCGGCGGTCGCAATGCGCCAGGCTTCGAATTCCGGACAGCGCGGCAATGAGAGGTCATCCAGGAAACCTCCGCGGAACGCTCCGGCGAGTGCCTCCAGTTTCTCCCCTTCGAGAGCCTCTATGTCGCGAGCGCCAAGGCCGCGGAGCGGCGCGACGTCCAGCACGATTTCGCTGGTGTTCAGGCGAACTGCGTTACGGTCGGCTTCCAGGATCCCGCCGTCCCCGAGCTCGACAACCTGTCGGATCTTCGAGAGGCTCCAGCGCAGGGCGCCGCGAGGATCGTCCGGTACCTCCCAGAACATCTCGCAAAGGCGCTCGCGCCGCTGCGGGCGCTCTACGAGGGCAAGATAGGCCAGCAGCGCCCGCGTCTTTTTCGAAGGCGGCAAGGAAACGACCTCGCCAAGGCGAAGGACGGTCAGATCTCCGAGAACGCGAATTTCGAGCGACACTTTGTTGATCCTAGTGCGCCTGCTAAATTAGCGATGGATTGTATCAAGTCCGTGCCGCTGCCGAAAGCGTTCGTTTCCGGAGCGCGAGGTTTCCGCCTGCGCTGATTTGCTCTTCTCTTCGTGAGAGAGCCGGGACGGACAGGTGCGGATGAAAGCCGAGCCGGAAACGGGATCACGCCCGTTCCGGCTCGGCTAGTGCTGGTAACGGCACTCTGAAAAGCCCGTAGGCGGGATCTCACGCTGCCGCGCGCACCCATCGAGGCAGCAGGCTCTCGGGATTTGCGCATGCGCTGGACGTGTAGCTTGCCCCGACGAACTCCAGCCGGGCGGCGAGCGTGCCGTCCCGCCAGGCCGCAAGCGTATCCATGCAGCCACCGATATGCTCGCCGCCGACAAAGACCTGCGGAATTGTAGGCGAACCGATCCGGGCCCTCAGGGCCTTCCGGATTTCCCCGTCCAGGCCGTTCTTCTGGAATTCTGGAGCATCGATTTCGATGGACCTGTAGGCGATTCCCGCGCGGTCGAAGAGCTTTCTTACCGTCCAGCAGAATTCGCACCATGTCAGCGCGAACATGACCACCGGACGCTCCGGATCACGGATCGCCTTGTCGACCATCGCATGCGCCGACTGATCGATTTGGATTTCGTTTACAGGTGCCGATGAAAGGGCGAAGGATGGCGGCCGGTCGAAGCGGTAGCCGGGTGTGGAGTGAGAGATCGCCTCTTCGGCGGGCGACATTTCCTCGCTGATGTGATCGAACAGGATCGTGCTGAGATACCGCTCACCCGTATCAGGCAACATACAGAGCACGTTTCGGTCCGGGCCGACGCGTCGAGCGATTTCCAGTGCCCCGCTCAAGGTTGCCCCGCCGGAGATGCCCGCCAGTATTCCTTCTTCCGTCGCAAGCCGGCGCGCGGCTTCCAGAGCGCTGGCGCCTGAAACGGGTAGGATCTCGTCCACAAGATCGTCAGCCATCGCGTTGCCGACGATCTGCGGAATGAAATCAGGGCTCCACCCCTGCATCGGATGTGGCCGGAAGCGGGTGTGCGCCCGAGTCGGCAGCCCCTGTTCGTCGAAAGTTTGGGGAATGCCACTCGACAGCAGCGCCGAATTGTCGGGCTCGCAGACTATGATCCGCGTTTCCGGCCGCTCGCGCTTGAGCACTCGCGCCACACCGGCAAGTGTTCCGCCGGTCCCGGTGCCGGTGACCCAGTAGTCGAGTGGACGGTTCTGGAACGCCGCGAGGATTTCAAGCG
Source organism: Mesorhizobium sp. M1348 (assembly GCF_040317925.1). Classification (NCBI taxonomy): domain Bacteria; kingdom Pseudomonadati; phylum Pseudomonadota; class Alphaproteobacteria; order Hyphomicrobiales; family Phyllobacteriaceae; genus Mesorhizobium; species Mesorhizobium sp. M1348. Next base: position 54,315 of record NZ_JAMYLH010000023.1, read on the forward strand.
CTGTCGTGCGGGCATGAATATCGGCGTTGACGGGCGTCTCGAATTGCCGGCACAGGAACCAGCCGTGCGCTCCGGCCAGTTGGACCGCCTTGGCGAGCATGCCGCTGCCGCGCTCGACGGCAGGGGTCAACACGACCTTGGCCCCGAAAAAACGCATCAGCTTGCGGCGTTCGAGGCTGGCGTTTTCCGGCATGACGATGACGAGAGGGTAGCCTTTCCTCGCGCAAACCATGGCGAGTCCTATGCCCGTGTTGCCGCTCGTCGCCTCGATCACCGTCTGGCCAGGCCGAAGTGCGCCGGAACTCTCCGCTTCTTCGATGAGCGCGGCGGCAAGCCGGTCCTTGACCGAGCCGCCAGGATTGAACGCCTCGAGCTTGGCATAGAGCGAAGCGGCGCCGTTGTTGATGCGGGAAAGGCGGACGACCGGCGTATTGCCGATCGTGTCGAGAATGCTGTCGTAGATACTGCTCATCTCAGCTGGTCCTTGCTTGGTGACGACGGTGCTCCGCCGGTCCGTTCGATCTCTGAGGTTGGCAGGAAGGCCGTGGTTTGCAGCGTTCGAACCAACGTTGAAGTAAATGGATTTCGACGTTTGAATCAGCGGCACATCGCAGGATCCGGAACGCGGCTGCATGGGACCTGCGCTCTTGCGCTGGATGATGCCGCCAATGCGCCCAGAACCACGAGACTGGCCGCGCCTGCGACAAATGCCGCCAGGAAAGCGGGCCCATAGCTGCCGAAGCTGTCATAGACAAAGCCGCCGAAATATCCGGCCACGCCCATCCCCACCCAGGCGATCAGCATGACGATGCCGAGTGACTGGCCAAAGCGTTCGGCTGGCGCAAATTGGCGCACGCAAAGGATCAGGCATGTCATGTTTCCGGCAAAGCCGAAGCCAAAAACCGCCGACAGCGCCAGCAGGCTCAGCTGCTGGTCCAGCGCGGGAAAAATCGCAACGCATGCCGTCTGAATAAACGACGCCAGGGCGTAGGCAGAAATGTTGCCTGCCCGGTCGGCGAGGAGCCCGAATACGATCCGCCCGATGGCGCCGAACAGCATGGCGATCAGCAGGCTGAGCGATCCGACATCCGAAGATCCGCACACGGCCGTGACGAAGCTCGTGAGGTGCATCAGCGGGACGCCCATGCAGGCGCAGCAGAGGAAGGCTGCGGCAGATAGCAGCGTCACCGGGGAAAGATGGCCACCTTGGAAGCCTGGCCTCGCTGAAAAATGCGCCGGTGCGGCAAGGATCCGATTGACGGGCGGCGCCTGAACCGCCGGCATGAAGATCGCCAGCGCAGCCGTCGTCGCCACAGCCATGATCGCGTATGCGAGGCGCCAGCCGACGCCATCGATCAATGCATTTGCGGCGTAGGGCAGTACGCCCTGGCCCAGGGCTCCGCCTGCTGTGACGATCCCTATCGCCAGGCCGCGGCGGCGGTCGAACCAGAGCCCGGTCACGGCAAGTACCGGCGCATAGAGACAGGCAAAGCCTAGCCCGCCTAAAGCGAAGTTGGCGGCATAGATCTGCCAGAGCGAAGTGGCAAAGGAAAGCGCGGCGAGCGCGACCACCATGCCAGCCGAGCCGATGAATAGCAGTGTTCTGATATTCAAACGGTCCACAAGCCGGCCCCAGAACAGCCCGCCCAGGGCCATGCCGACGCTCGATAGCGTGTAGGCAAGGCTGATGTCGGCTCGCGACCAGCCAAACTCCGCCTCAAGCGGTCTGATGAAAACGGATGTGAGTGCCAGGCTGCCAAATCCGAAAGCCATGGCGATCGTGGCGCCGGCCGCGGCCAATAGGCCGCGCAGCCGTATTGTGCTGTCCCGAACCTCCCTGCCTGCAGTTGGTGATATTTGACGATTCGACATGTTCTTGCCCCTCGAAGGATCTCTTCGAAGCTGTCATCGGCCAGCGATATGGAAGCAGGCGTGTGCGTCAGCGTGGAAAGCTCCACCGCGGGCCGTGGAAACGGCCCCGCCTAGACCTGCAGCCTCGTCTCGGTGAACGGCGGATTAGTGAGATCTTCTGATCATCGCCGCGCCATCACGAGGGACTGGTTGACGCCGAGCATGATCTCGAGAAGCGCCAGTGGCAGTTGAGCGCGACGGAGGACAGGGCCTGTATATAGCAAGTCGGCGACTATCCATCGGAGGCCTGCCTTCAGCTAACCTCCCGCGCCGGGTCGGCTGCCAGCGCCAGGGAATTTGCGACGTGCTCGAGGTGCTCCTCGTCCAGGATGCTGGTCGCGACGCGGACGGCGTTCGTTTTTCCGGTCGAAAACTTCGCCCCGGCATGGACCGCGATGCCGTGCGCGGCCAGCGTGACCATCGCGTAAGGTTCCGAGGCAACCGGAATGAGGACGCTGAGACCGTGTCCGGCGTCGATCGCGACATTGCGTTTCGCCAGTTCGCCGGCGAGCCGTGCGCGACGGCGGCGGTAGACCTCCTTCGCCTGCTCAACGAGGTCAGCCGTGGCAGGATCCTGTAGCAGCCAGGCGGTGGCCGCCTGCAGGATACGGCTGGTCCATCCCGAGCTGAAGCTGCGATAGGACTGGATCTGCTCGACGATCGTCGCCGATCCGGACAGCACGGCGAGCCGCAGGTCCGGGCCATGGGTCTTGGAATAGGACAGGATGTGGACGACGCGATCGGGAAAGCGCCGGCCCAGCGAAATGCGCGGCGCCGAGGCAATATCGCCGACGCCGTCATCTTCGACGATCAGTACGTCGGTGCCGGCGAGCAGGTCGCCGATGACTTCCAGCCGCGCCGACGACATGCAGGCGCCGGTCACCGAATGGACGCGCGGCTGGAACAGGAACGCGACGGGCCGCTGCCGCAGAGCGTTGGCAAGTGCATCCGGCAAGGGACCTTCACTGTCGCAGTCCACCGGGATGATCGGCACGTCGAGATCTTCGAGGATGTCGAGAAGGCGAAGCGCCGTCGGGTTCTCGATAGCCACCGGCGCCCCCGACGGGACCAGCGCATGCAGCAAGGTGTAGATGGCGTTGTAGCCGCCATTGGTGGCCAGGAACGCGCCAGGATCGTACGGCCATGACGGGCGCACGGCGGCCTCCAGCTCGGGCAGAATGCGCACCCGCTCGTAGCTGTTGAGCTTTTCGGCGCGCGCGCCATGCGCCAGCGCGATGTCGAGCGGCGGCAACAGCATCACATCGGGCTCCGCGATCGCCAGGTTCAGAACGTCCGCACCGTAATTGCCGCCGCTCATGTGGCGCTCGGGCCGGGCGGCAAAGCGGTTGCCCATGATCCAGGTGCCGTTGCGCCCACGGCCGCCGATGATCTTGTAGCGCCGAAGCTCGCTCCACGCCTGCGAGACAGTCGCCGGGCTGACGCCAAGCACATAGGCCAGATCGCGCACCGGCGGAAGTTTTGCGCCGACAGGCAGCGCGCCGCTTCTGATCAGCGCACTGGTCTCGCGCGCGATGCCCCGCGTCGTGCGGTCGCCAAGGCGTTCAGCGAACCATCCTGCATCGAAGTCCATCGAATCAACAACTGTCAGGGTGAATGTTCAGTAACATAATAACATTTGATCGGCCAAAAATAAACATTTACCAATCGCCGGTCAAACATAGCTTTGAAGTTCATGCCGATGCCCGTCTCCATCACTATAGCCACCCGCGATTGGGACTATCTCACTCCCTTGGTCTTGGGTGACGTCGCCTCCAGCCGCTTGTCGGTGAAGGTTGATCGTGTCGCCACGCTGATCGCGGATCTCGGCACCGATCCGAACTACGATGCGGCGGAGGTCTCATTCAGCCGTTATGTGTCGGCCATGGAGTCGGGCCGGGATACGGTGGTTGGAATACCGTGCTTCATCATGCGCGGCTTTCGCCATCGCTGCATCATAACGGTCGAGACCAGCCCGCTGGAGCGGCTCTCCGACCTTGCCGGCAAACGCATCGGCGTGACCGGCTGGCGCGATTCCGGCAACACATGGACGCGAGCAGCACTTCGCCGGGAAGGTGTCGGCATCGAGGATGCCTATTGGTTTGCCGGCAGGCTGACATCCGAGCACCCGGTCGCCGACCGCCTCGACGGATTCGGCAGGCCGGGGCGCATCGAAGCGGCACCGGGCGAGCGCCCGATGATGGAACTGCTGGCGCAAGGCGAGCTCGACGCCGTTTTCACGCCCTTCATGCCGGACGGCTTTTTCGGCCCGGCTTCCGGCTTCCGGCAAGTGCTGCGCGATTTTCGCGCGGCCGAACGCGCCTATTTCGCCGACGTCGGTTATGTGCCGGGCATGCATCTGGTCGCCGTCAAGGCCGCAATAGCCAGGGAGCACTCTTGGCTGCCGCAGGAACTTGCCAGGCTGATCGACGAAAGCCAGCGCGTCTGGACGGCAAAGCGCCGAAAATATGCCGATACCTCGCCCTGGGTCCTCGAGGAGCTGCTTCATGCGGGGCGCGACCTGCCTGCCTCCTGGAACGCCAGCGGCCTGCCTGCCAACTGGCGCATGATCGAGGATTTCGTCACCGAGCTACATGCCCAGGGCATTCTGACGGAACCGATTTCCGCCGAAGCCTTGTTTCCTTTCGAGGCCAGGTCGCGGGCCACTGCAGCCTGACAACGCGCAACGGAGAACACGAAGGAGAATGCCATGAGGACAATCAGCTTCATATTCGCCTCGCTCGTCACCATGCTGGCGCAGGCCAGCTTTGCCCAGGACGTCCAAAAGCAATCGGTGAACGAAGACTTGCGGGCCCGGCTGCCGGAAGAGATCCGCACGGCGGGAAAGATCACGGCCGTCAACAACGGTTCGTTCCCGCCCTATGAGATCGTCACCGGCACCGAACTGTCGGGGGCGACCAAGGACATTTCGGACGCCATCGGCCAGCTGCTCGGCGTCGAAGTCGATCATGCCTCGGTCGCCGGCCTGCCGGCGTTGCTGAGTGGCATCAATGCCGGCCGTTATCAGTTCGCGATGGGGCCTGTCGGCGACTATCCCGACCGGCAGAAATCCAACGACTTCGTCGATTGGGTGCGCGAATACGTCGTCTTCGCCGTCGAGAAGGGCAATCCGCAAGACATTACCTCGCTCGACACCGCTTGCGGCAAGCGCATCGCCGTCATGTCGGGCGGGTCGGCCGAAAAGGTCATCAAGCAGCAGGCGCAGAAATGCACCGAGGGCGGCAAGCCGGCCGTCGAGGTGCAATCCTTCACCGACCAGCCGAGTTCGATACTGGCCGTCCGGTCGAAGCGCTCCGACGCATTCTTCTCCTCGCAGGCGCCGCTGACCTATTTCGTCGAGCAGGCGAAGGGCCAGCTGGAACTCGCCGGTGTCGGCCAGGCCAACGGCTTCAAGGACATCTATCAAGGCGCCGTCGTCAAGAAGGGCTCGCCGCTGGGCGGTGTGCTGCTCGACGCCTTCAAAATCCTGATGAAGAACGGCACCTATGCCGCGGTCATGAAGAAGTGGGGTCTCGAGAAGAACATGATCGATGCACCCGGCATCAACCAGGGCCAGTAGAGGCTGCCATGACCGACGCGACCGCTGCCTACGCGGCCGGGCTGCCGCGACGTCCCGACGACGCGCTGCGCGACGTCAAACGAGCCCACCGGCCGTTTCCGCTCGTCCGGCTGGCGCTCTGGGCGTTCACCGTCGCCGTGGCGGCCGGCTTCGCCTATATCGTTGCGGTCAACCCGAATTTCGGCTGGCCGGTCGTCGCCCAGTATTTCTTCGATCCCACGGTCATGCAGGGGCTTTCCGTAACGCTCGGCCTGACGGTCGTGGCGATGATCCTGGGTATCGTGCTCGGCCTGCTGCTCGCCATCGCGCGCATGTCGAAGGACAGGCTGGCATCCTTCCTCTCCGGCCTGTTCATCTGGTTCTTCCGGGGAACGCCGCTGCTGGTGCAACTGATCTTGTGGTACAACCTTTCGACGCTGTTTCCGCGCATTTCCATCGGCTTCGCCAGCTGGAACACCAACGACCTGATCACGCCTTTGACGGCCGCGGTTCTTGGTCTGGCGCTGAACGAGGCCGCCTACATGGCCGAGATCATCCGTGGCGGGCTGCTGTCGGTGGACAAGGGACAGGCCGAAACGGCTGAAGCCTTCGGCATGACCCGCCCGCGGGCCTTGCGGCGCATCATCATCCCGCAGGCGATGCGGTCGATCGTCCCGCCGACCGGCAATCAGCTGATCAGCATGATCAAGGCGACGTCGCTAGTCAGCGTCATCGCCATGGCCGACCTGCTCTACTCGGTGCAGTCGATCTACAACCGCACCTTCGAAATCATTCCGCTGCTGATGGTTGCGGTGCTTTGGTACCTGCTGATCACCTCCATTCTCAACGTCGCGCAGGGCGCGATCGAACGCCACTACAGCCGCGGCGACCGCGAGAAGACGGCGACCGCCACCCTGGAGGCCGCCAATGAGCGCGCATGACACGCCCCTGGTCCGGGCGCGCAACGTTCACAAGGCGTTCGGCCCGCTCGAGGTGCTGAAAGGCATTGACCTGGACGTCGCGCCTGGCGAGGTGGTGGTCGTTCTCGGACCGTCCGGCTCCGGAAAGTCGACCTTCCTGCGATGCATCAATCATCTCGAGGCGATCGACCAAGGGTCGATCGAGGTGGACGGCGAGCAGCTCGGTTACCGGTTGCACGACGGCCGCCTCGACAAGCTTTCCGACCGGGCGATCGCCGCGCAGCGGCGCAAGATCGGCATGGTGTTCCAGCAGTTCAATCTCTATCCGCACATGACGACCCTGCAGAACGTCATCGAGGCTCCGGTCGGCGTTCACCGGGAGAACCGCAAGGAGGCGATCGGCTACGCCCGCGAACTGCTGACCCGTGTCGGTCTCGCCGACAAGATCGACGCCTATCCGCGCCAGCTTTCAGGCGGCCAGCAGCAGCGCGTCGCCATCGCCCGTGCGCTCGCCATCCGCCCGAAATTGATGCTCTTCGACGAGCCGACGTCGGCGCTCGATCCGGAGCTGGTCGGCGAGGTGCTCGCCACCATGCGTGATCTCGCCAGGCAGGGCTTGACCATGATCGTGGTCACGCATGAGATCGGCTTCGCGCGCGAAGCGGCGGATCGGGTGGTGTTCATGGACGACGGCAATGTGATCGAGGCCGGGCCTCCGGACGAGGTTCTCGCCAAACCCAGGCACCCGCGTACGCGGGCTTTCTTGAGCCGTTTCATCTAAAGCAAAGCCGGCGCGATTACCTGCTCGGCCGGCAAAGGACCTTCGATGCCAAAGACCTCCAACCAGTTCGCCGATGTTTCCGACTTCGCCGACAAGTCCGCCGAGCTTGCGGCGGCTCGCCAGCACCTGCACGCGCATCCCGAGCTTTCCTTCCAGGAGCACGAAACCGCTGCATACGTTGCCGAACGCCTCGAAAGCTGGGGCTATGAGGTGACGCGCAATGTCGGCGGGCTCGGGGTCGTCGGCCGCTTGCGCCAGGGCAGCGGCCGCAGCATCGCCATCCGCGCCGATATGGACGCCCTGCCGATCACCGAAGCGACCAATCTCCTTTATGCCAGCCAAGCCAGCGGCAAGATGCACGCCTGCGGCCATGACGGCCACACCACGATGCTGCTCGGCGCGGCCGAATACCTGGCGCGCACGCGGCATTTCAACGGCACGGTGAACCTTATCTTCCAGCCGGCCGAGGAAGCCGGCAAGGGAAGCGGGGCGCAGGCGATGATCGCCGACGGCCTGTTCGAGCGCTTTCCCTGCGATGCGATATTCGGGCTGCACAACCATCCGGGCGCGCCGACGGGTTCGTTCCTGATGCGCGCCGGGCCGCTGATGGCGGCGAGCGATACCGTCACGATCAAGATCACCGGGCGTGGCGGCCACGCCTCGCGTCCGCACCTGACGGTTGACCCGATCGTCGCTGCCGCCAACATCGTGATGACCCTGCAGACGGTGGTGTCGCGCAACGTCAACCCGATCGAGACGGCTGTCGTTACCGTCGGCACCATTCATGGCGGCACGGCCTCCAACGTCATCCCGGAACACGCCGAGATCACGCTGAGCGTCCGCTCCTTCTCGGCCGAGATTCGCGACACGCTTGAGAAGCGCATTCGCAGTATCGCAGCACTTGTGGCGCAGGCACATGGCGCAACGGTCGAGATCGACTACGAGCGCGGCTACCCGGTGTTGATCAATTCCGAGGGCGAGACGTCCTTCGCGACAGACGTCGCTGTCGAACTCGTCGGTCAGGACAAGGTGTCCGTCTGCCCGCTGATCCCCGGCAGCGAAGACTTTTCCTATTTCCTTGAGCACAAACCTGGTTGCTTCCTCCGCCTCGGCAACGGCGAGGATTCAGCCATCCTGCACAGCTCGAAATATGATTTCAACGACGGCAATTTGACCGTCGGCGCAGCGCTCTGGGCTCGATTGACCGAGAGATTTCTGGCCGCTTGAGCCATACCTGCGGCTTGGATTGTCGATCGGCCGGTCGAGCAGAATTGGGGCGACCGGCCGCGCGACGATGCTCAACGAATTCTCACCCATTCCCCCTCTTCGAATGCGATAAGAGCTTCGCTTTCAGACGAACAAAAAGTCACTCGTCGTCAGCGGGCTTGTAAAGTTTGCGAGAGTAACTTGATCGACTCCCGCGGTAATGATGGTGCTGGTTCCATTTTGCGAAATAGTGAGATCATCGAACGATTGGACGCCCTCCACGCCACTAAACACGATAGTGTCGCCTTGGGTCTGGCTGAAGTCGTAAATGGTGTTTTGGGTTCCGACCGTCATTGAACCATCGTCCTTGAATATGAATTGGTCTGCGCCGCCCTGAGCCAACTCGCTCAGTTGTCCGTCACCCCACATGTCATTGATGACCGTGCAGCCAGGTGCCGCGCTCCCGGCGTACAGGGTATCATCTCCACCTTTGGCCGAACCGGACATTTGTAGAGCGTCGCCGCACAGGAAGTTATGGACCTGGCCGCTTTCGTTGTTGTCGCCCCCGGTAAGAATGTCGTTGCCGCCCTGGGCGGAACCGGACATAGCGAGGGCGTCGCCGTACAACTCGCTTAGAACATCCGGACCGGAGCTCCTGTCGCCGCCAGTCAGGGAATCATTGCCGCCCACAGCGCTGCCGAGCATCGTGACCGCATCGCCGTACCCCAAATTATGAGTGCCTTGCAGCACGGCCACGTCGTCGCCCCCAAGCGCATGGTCGAACATACTGCCGCCCGCGTCGCCGTAGAAAGTTATCTCCGAGCCACCCGCGCTCGTGAAGCTGTCGTTGCCGCCCGCGGCAAAACCGGAAAGATCGCCACCCGCATCGCCATAAAGAGTTTTGCTCCCAATCTCCCCACCCAGGTCCGTATAGTGGTCGTCGCCGCCCTGAGCATGGTCAGACATGTTGCCGCCGGCGTCACCGAAGAAGGTGTTGGTGGAAAAGAAGCTACCCGTGAAGGTATCGTTGCCACCCTTGCTGTAGGCCGACATATCGCCGCCGGCATCGCCGTAGAAAGTGTTGAAGGAGTCGGTCCGGCTCGTGAAACTGTCGTCGCCGCCCTGCGCATTGCCGGACATGTTGCTGCCCGCGTCACCGTAGAAAATGTTATTGGCTTCTATCGAGCCCTGGAAGGTGTCGTTGCCGCCCTTGCTATGATCGGACATCTCGCCGCCCGCGTCACCGTAAAAGGTGTGGTCGGCTCCTTGTCGAGTGCTGGTCACGAAAATGTCGTCGCCGCCTTGAGCAAAGCCGAACATGTTGCCGCCGGCGTCACCGTAGAACGTGTTGTCTACCCGTCTACCCACTTCACTGCTCAAGGTATCGTTGCCGCCCTTGCTGTGGTCCGACATGTCGCCGCCGGCATCGCCGTAAAAAGTGTTGAAGGAGTCGCCCTCGGCCCTAAAACTGTCGTCGCCGCCCTGAGCATGGACGAACATGTTGCCGCCGACGTCACCGAAGAAGATGTAGGTGCCTAGCGAGGCGCCTGTGAAAGTGTCATTGCCGCCCTTGCTGTGGTCCGAGCTATCCTCGCCGGCATCGCCGTAAGCAGTGGTGGTGGAGGATGGCGGCCCCGTGAAGGTGTCGTTGCCGCCCCTCGAGAAATCTAGCAGGCTGCCGCCAGCATCGCCGATCAAGATATTTGTATTTAGATCGCCTGCGAGGGTGTCATCAGTGCCCCATTGACGATCCGTTAGATCACCGGGAGTAAAGGGAACGCGTTTAGACATTGTTCGCTCTCCTGTTGAGCCTGCCCGTCCCATGACAGCCGTACGATGTGAGGCTAGAGCGAGCAATAATCCCGAAGGGCTATGTCTTTAGGCATAGGGATCGGTAACTCATCACCGGCGCGCCATTAGCGACGTCCCGGACTATCCCAGCCTTGCCCGAGCCTTCGCCGTCCAGGCGTTGAACAGCCGGTCGGCGACGATGCCGATGAAGGCGATGGCCAGGCCGGCGACGATGCCGCGACCGGAATCGGCCTTGGACAGGGCGATGAACACCTCCTGGCCGAGATCGCGCGTGCCGACCATGGCGCAGATGATGATCATCGCCAGTGCCATCAGGATGGTCTGGTTGACGCCGAGCATTATCTCGGGCAACGCCAGCGGCAGCTGCACGCGAAAGAAGGTCTGGCGCCTGGTACAGCCGGAAACCTTCGCCGCCTCGATCAGCGCCGGCGGCACCTGCCGGATGCCGTGATTGGTGTAGCGGATGGCCGGCACCACGGCGAAGGCGACGGTGGCGATCATCGCGGTGACGTCGCCGACTCTAAATAGCATGACCACCGGAATGATGAAGCAGAACGACGGCAGCACCTGCAGCGTGTCGATGACCGGCGTGACGATCTTTTCGAAGCGGTCGCTGCGCGATGCCATCAGCCCGATCGGGATGCCGATCAGGCAGGCGATAAAGGCCGAGATGCCGCACAGATAGACCGTCGCCATGGTCTTTTCCCAAAGGCCAGTGACGGCGCAGAACGCTGTCAATGCCGCGACCAGGGCGGCGAGGCGCAAGCCGCCGAGCTGGTAGCCGGCAAGGCCGAGGAGACACACCGCGCCCAGCCACGGAAAGCCCTCGCAGAAGGCGCGCACCGGGTTCAGCACGTTGAGGATAAGCGCCACGCGGAACGCTTCGATCGTGTCGAAGAAGTTGATGGTGATCCAGTTCACCGCCGCCTTCCACAAAGGCGCGGTGGTGAAGGTGATCGCCTTCGGCACCGCGGCGAAGGCCGGCACGAACAGGCCGAGCAGCGTGGTGACGGCGAGGATGGCGACGGCCAGCGTCAGGTTGGGATAGCGCCGCCAGAAGCTGGTGCCGGGCTGATGGCGGACATTGCCCTTGGCGTGATTGTGGGCGATCGCCTGGCTCAGCCGGTCGAGTGCAATTGCCAGTGCGACGATCGCGAGGCCAGCTTCCATCGCCTCGCCGACCTTGAGCGCGCGCAACGCCAAAAGCACATCATAGCCGAGCCCACCGGCGCCGATCATCGAGGCGATGATCACCATATTGAGCGCCAGCATGATGACCTGGTTGACGCCGACCATCAATGTCGGCCGCGCCGACGGCAACAGCACCCGCCACAGTTTCTGCCGTGCCGTGCAGCCGGCCATCTCGCTGAAATCGTCGATCTCCGACGGCACCCGCGACAGGCCCAGCATCGTCGCCCGCACCATTGGCGGTGTCGCGAAAATTGCCGTCGCGATCATTGCCGAAACCGGGCTGTTGCCGAACAGAAGCAGCATCGGGATGAGATAGGCGAAGGTCGGGATCGTCTGCATCAGATCGAGGGCAGGGGAGATCAACAGCCTCTCCACCCAAGGCTTGCGCCATGCCCAGATGCCGGCGAACAGCCCGGTGACAATGCAAAACGGTACGGCGATCGAGATCAAGCCCAGCGTCAGCATGGCGCTGGTCCACTGCCCGAACAGCGCGGTGTAGAGAAAACAGCCGCCGACCAGCGCACCCAGCTTCCAGCCGCCGGCGGCGCGCCCCGCAAGGTAGGCGGCAGCGCAGACGCCGACCCAGGACAGCCGCGGCAAGACGATCATATTCCCGCCATGGCCGATCTTGAAATTCTTGGCCAGAAGACTGAGCGCGAAATCGAGCGGCACGCCGAGCACCGCGGTGATCGAGCGGGTCAGCCAGGAGAAGTTCGACTTCACCCAGTTCATGAGCGCACTGACCCAGTCGGCGACAGGAACGGTCGAGTCGGCCGGGTAATTGACCGCCCAGGGCAGGCTTTCCTGCAGCAGGAAGACAATAAGCACGGCGGCGAGCGCGCAGGCCCAGATCGCCAGCCAGGTTTGAACCGGCCGGGGCCTCGCTGCGCTGGCGCTTGCCGTGACCGTCATGCGCCGGACCCACGACGCTCGATGCCTGCCAGAAGATCGATCACCGCTTGAGGCGTGACTTCGCCGATCGGCTTGCCGGTGCCGTTGACCACCGCGAACGGTTTGCCGGCGGAGACGATATCAGCCGAAAAACTTGATACCTTGGCATCCGGCGCGACCACACCGCCATGTTCGGCGCCGTCGCAGGCGCGCATCAGGCTGCGCGCCGATATCACCTTGGCGCGATCGACGTCGCGGGTGAATTCGGCGACATAGTCGGTCGCCGGGTTGACCACCAGCTCTTCCGGCGTGCCGATCTGGATGACCTCGCCGTCCTTCATGATGGCGATCCGGTCGGCCAGCCGGATGGCCTCGTCGAAATCATGGGTGATGAAGACGATGGTCTTGTGCAGCATGGTCTGCAGCCGCATCAGCTCGTCCTGCATCTCGCGGCGGATCAGCGGATCGAGGGCCGAGAACGGCTCGTCGAGGAACCAGATTTCCGGCTTCGTGGCGAGGCTGCGGGCGATGCCGACACGCTGCTGCTGTCCGCCGGAAAGCTCGCGCGGATAGAAATGCTCGCGGCCGCGCAAGCCGACCAGCTCGATGACCTCGCGAGCCCGCTTTTCGCGCGTCGGTCGGTCCTGCCCCTGGATGCCCAAGGGAAAGGCGATGTTCTCCAGTACGTCGAGATGTGGCAGCAAGGCAAAATTCTGGAACACCATGCCCATGCGATGGCGTCGCAGCTCGATCAGCGCGGCATCGGAAATCTTGAGCAGGTCCTTGCCTTCAAACTCGACCTTGCCGTGGGTCGGCTCGATCAGCCGTGACATGCAGCGCACCAGCGTCGATTTGCCGGACCCGGAAAGTCCCATGATGATGAAGATCTCGCCCTGGCGGATTTCGAGATCGACCGCGCGCACCGCGCCAACCAGTCCGGCCGCGGCGATGTCCGCCGTGCTGGCCTTGCCGTCGCGCCGGCGGATGAAATTGGCCGCGTCCGCCCCGAACAGCTTCCAGACATTGCGACAGGCAAGCTTTATCGGGCGGGCATCGTTGCCCGCTTTCGCCGCCTGTTCAATCGTATCGGTCATGCGATCGTCCTTCTGGAACACGGGATCGAGACCCGGCCACGAATGGCCGGGTCGTCGGATTTCCAGTCAGACGGTCACTCGGCCCAGGCTTTCCAGTCGGCTTCGTGGGCGGCGATCCAGGCGGCGGCGACGTCTTCCGGCGTCTTGCCTTCGAGATCGATCTGGCCGCTCATCTTGTTGAGCTCGTCGGTATCGACCGTATAGTTTTTCGCGACCTTGTAGGCGACCGGCCATTTGTCCTTCATCCCGGCCCAGGAATATTTCCAGATCTCGCCATGCGGCTTACCGCAGTCATATTTCGCGTCGGGGTTCACACCCCATTTCGGGTCGGTGTAGCACTCTGTCGTATAGTCAGGGAATTCGACCCATTCGCCCTTGTATTTGGCCGGCGCCCAATGCGGCGAATAGATCCACAGCATGATCGGCGCCTTGCGCTGATAGGCCGAGTCCAGTTCGGCGAACATCGCCGCATCGGTGCCGGCATGGATGACGGTGAAGGGCAGTTTCAGCGCCTCGACGCGTTCGTCGTCAAAACCTTCCCATGTCACCGGGCCGCCGAGATAGCGCCCCTTCGGTGTGGTTTCGGCCGTCGAAAAGGCCTCGGCGCATTTCGGGTCCTTCAGCGCCTCCCAGTTCGGCAGGCCGGGGCATTTCTCTTTCATATATTCGGGAAACCACCATTCTTCCTTGGCCTTGGGTCCGAGCTTGCCGAGGCGTTCGGTCTGGCCCGTCGCGTCCGAGGCCTTCATCGCCTCGCCGGCCGTCGTGTCCCAGAATTCCAGGCCGACATCGATGTCGCCATTGGTCAGGCCGGTGGTCAGGCTGGAGAGATAGTCGGCGGTCGGATACTCGACGGTGTAGCCGAGCTTTTCGAGGATGCCGCCGAGGATCTTGGCGTTCAGATTGACGCTGGTCCAGTCGAACAGCGCGATCTTGATCGGGTCGTTGGATTCCGGCGCCGCCGCATAGGCCGAAGGTGTCAGTGCACTTGCGGCGACAAGTGTTAAGGCTCCCATTGAGAAATTCGAAATCATGCTCCGAAGTGACATGCTTGTTCTCCTGTCAAGCTCTGGTGGAAATTATCGTTAGTTCCCTTCTTGCGTCTTTTTTTGATTGTGTTGGAAAAGCTGGTCGTTGCGCAAGGCCGTAGGCGCCACAATGCTGCCGAAGCGGATGCCGGCGCAAAACGGGGTGGTGCCCAAATTGGTGAAGATGTGGCGCGGGACCGGCCGCGTCATGACTGCTGAAGGATTGCTGCCGAAGCAGTCATCCGCGGATCGATCGCCGGTCTTGAGGTAAAAACCATCAAAGTCCCATGATCTCGGCTGTTGGCTCGGCAACTCGCCCAGAGCCACTTTCATGAGATGAAATTATATATACCAACGTTCATGTCGCGCAACGATTAACGCCGGTGCCAATTTCACGGCCCGTCTTTTTGCATGGACCCGTAGATGGGTTTGAAAAAAGCCAAGGTTGCCAGTCATCCCTTATGCGAGCCGCGAGGCCAGGGTACCGATACAATGCAGCAGACCAAAGCGCCTTACTTCTTTGCGAACCGCGGTATCGCCACCGGCTTCTGACCTTTTCAACACCAGATCATATCCGAGGCTTTCATGACCCTGAACAGACTGCGCATCGCCGTGCTCTTTGGTGGACGTTCCGCCGAGCATGACGTTTCGGTGCTTTCAGCAACCAATGTCATGCGGGCTCTGCTGCCCGCCAAATACGATGCCGTCCCAATCTTCGTCACGCGCGAAGGACAGTGGCTGCTGAGCAGCTTCCAGGATGGTACGCTCGCAAAACCTGCGGGCGGCACGCAAGTTTGCCTCGTTCCGGGTGGGCGCGGACGGATGATGGCGATCCCGGCCGACGGCACGCCCTATGATCTGCCAAAGATCGACATCCTGTTTCCCGTCCTGCACGGCCCTCATGGCGAAGACGGCTCGGTACAGGGGGTGGCCGGGGTGGCTCTGGTGCCGCTCGCCGGCTGCGGCATCCTGGGTTCAGCAACCGCGCTGGACAAGGATATCGCCAAGCGGCTCCTGAAAGCGGCGGGGCTGCCAATCGCGCGCTCAGTGACGATCCATGAAGGTGCGGCACCCGCCCTCGCTACACTGGAAAGCGAACTCGGCCTGCCGTTCTTCATCAAACCGGCGCGTCAGGGATCGTCTGTCGGCGTCAGAAAGATCAATGCCAGCCAGGAATTCGATGGAGCGCTTGCTGAAGCCTTCCGGCACGATTGCAAGCTGTTGGCCGAGGAATTCATTCGTGGGCGCGAGGTCGAATATAGCGTGCTGGAGGACCCGGCAGGCGACCTGTTCGTCTCGCGGCCAGGCGAGATCGTGCCGGCGGAAAGCCACGGTTTCTACAGCTACGATGCCAAATACATCGACGAGAACGGCGCGGTGCTGAAAGTGCCGGCCGAACTGCCGCCGGAGGTCGAGGCAAGCATGCGGGATGTAGCCGCAAGGGCTTTCAGAGCCGTCGGCTGTGACGGGATGGCGCGCATCGACTTCTTCCTGACACCGGACATGCAGTTCTTGGTCAATGAAATCAACACCATCCCCGGCTTCACCGATATCAGCATGTATTCCAAGGCAATGGCGGCAAGCGGCGTCAGCTATTCCGAAATCATCGACCGGCTCGTGGAACATGGATTGGCACGGGCGGGCCGAGCAGCCTGAACGCAGCGAAGCGGCTTTCATATCCCGGTCGATGGTACGTTGGCCCGCGCCGCCGCTCACGACATGATCAGGCCGCCATCAACATTGATGGTCTGGCCGGTGATGTAGGCTGCATCGTCACTGGCCAGAAAACTGACCAGGCCGGAGACATCCTCGCCGCTGCCGGCGCGGCCCATCGGGATGTTCTTCACCCATTCGGCCATCAGCTCGCCGGGCTTGTAGTCGCCCATCAACTTGCCCCATGCGGCATCGTTATAGGCCCACATGTCGGTGTCGATGATGCCGGGGCAGATCGCGTTGACGGTGATCTTCTCCTTGGCCACTTCCTTGGCGAGGCTCTGGGTGATGCCAACGACGCCGAATTTCGAGGCCGCATAATGCGGCGTGTAGATAAAACCCTGCCGCGCCTGGCCGGATGCGGTGTTGATCAGCCGGCCGCCATCGCCATGCTTGCGGATGCGCGCGATCGCCTCCTGGCAGCACAGGAACACGCCCTTGGTGTTGACCGCCATCACCTTGTCCCATTCGGCCTCGGTCATCGCCTCGATCCTGGCGATGGTGATGACACCGGCATTCTGTACGGAGATGTCGACGCGTCCGAACTGTTGCTCGGCCAGGTCGTAGAGGGCAACGACCTCGTCCTTCCTGGTCACGTCCATGCGCAGCGATGCGACCCTGGCGCCCGCAGCCTTCAGATCGGCGGCAACCTCGTCGACGCGCGCGTCGATGGCGCTGACGACGACCGCGGCACCTTCCGCCGCGAAGCGCCTGGCCATTGCCGCGCCGATGCCGCCGCTGGCGCCGGTGATGACCGCCGTTTTTCCCTGGAATCGCTTCTGCATCTTTTCTCCTACCAGCAGACGAAGCCGCCATCGACGATCAGGTCGATGCCGGTGACGAAACTCGCGGCGCGGCTGGCCAGGAACACGGTCGGGCCGACCATCTCTTCCGGCGCCGCCATGCGGCCCATCGGCGTATCGCGCTCGAAGATCCTGACCTGGTCGGCGACCTCCGGCCGCTTGTTCATCGGCGTCAGCGTGTAGCCGGGGCTGACGACGTTGACGCGCAGGCCGCGATCGGCCCATTCCATGGCGAGGCTCCTCGACATGTGGATGACCGCGGCCTTCGACGAATTGTAATGCGCCTGGGTCAGGCCGCGATTGACGATCGAGCCCGACATCGAGGCGATGTTGATGATCGAGCCCTTGCGCCGCGTCAGCATGGCGCGGGCCTCGGCCTGGCAGGACAGGAACACGCCGCTGACATTGACGTCATAGAGCTTCTGCCATTTTTCCAGCGACAGCGTCTCTGCCGGCTCAGCTCCGGCGATTCCGGCATTGTTGACGGCGACCGTCAGCGCGCCGAGTTCCGCCTCCGTACGCTCGATCGCGGCCGCGAGATCGGCCTCTGCAGTCACCGTGCCGGTCAGCACCAGTGCTTTGCGGCCCAATGCGGTGATCTGGTGTGCGGTCTCCTCCAGCCCGCCTTTGGAGGCGTGGCCGAAGCAAGCGATGTCGGCGCCGGCCTCGGCCAGCCCAATGGCGATTGCTTGCCCGATGCCGCTGCCGGCGCCTGTCACAAGTGCCACGTCACCATGAAGTTCGAATAGTTTCATCGTCGGTCCCTTTGCTCCAACCGCCGTCCTCCGGAAATAAAGGGGCGCCAACTCTGTTGCTGGCGCCCCGCGCGGTCTGGTGCCTGGGAGGATACCACCTGCTGCGCTTTGTTTCGATGGGCTGTCCTAGCTCGTGGCGAGTTCCATCACAGCGACATTGCTTGCTTCGCTGCGGTCAAGAATGCCGCGTTGCCGGCCGCGGCTCAGCACCAGCACACGATGCGACAGGCCGAGCACTTCCTCGAGGTCGGAGCTCACGACCACCACCGCCATGCCGGAACGGGCAAGGTCGGCGATGACATCATAGATCGCGGCGCGTGCACCGACGTCGATGCCGCGCGTCGGCTCGTCCAGAATGAAAACCTTGGGCGGGCGCGACACCCATTTGGCAATGATCACTTTCTGCTGGTTGCCGCCGGAGAGCTTGCTGACCGCCTGGTTCGGCCGTCCCTTGACGCCGAGCCGGCGAATACCAGCCTCGGCGAATTTCTGCACCGCCTTCGGGAACACCCAGCCATTCGGCGCGACATGGTCGAAATTGCCGATCGCCAGGTTCTCGCCGATCGTCTGGTCGAGCACCACGCCTTGCGCCTTGCGGTCTTCCGGTACCAGAACGACGCCGGCCTTGATCGCCGCCGCCGGGCCATTGAGATGCACCGGCTTGCCGGCGACGCGCACCGATCCCGATGAGATCGGATCGGCACCGGCGATCGCCCGCACCAGCTCCGTGCGTCCGGCGCCGATCAGCCCGGCAATGCCGAGGATTTCGCCGGCCCGCACCGAAAAGCTGACATTTTGGAAGCTGCGTTCCGGCGAGGACAGGTTCTCGACCTCGAGCAGCGTGTCGTTGCCCGGCGCCGATACCGTAGGGAACATCCGCTCGACACTGCGGCCGACCATCTGCTCGACGACAGTGCGCACCGGAATGTCGGCGCGCTCGTGCCGGGCGACGATGCGCCCGTCGCGCATCACCACCACGCGGTCGGCGATTTGGGCGATCTCGTCCAGCCGGTGGCTGATATAGATGAAGGACATGCCTTCCGCCTTGAGCTTGCGGATCTGCTGGAACAGAAGTTCCGTCTCCTCGCCGCCGAGGGCTGCCGTTGGTTCGTCGAAGATCAGCAGCTCGGCATTGAGCGTCAGCGCCTTGGCGATCTCGACCTGCTGCTGGGCGGCGATACGCAGCGTGCGCACCTTGCGCTCGGGCGAGACATCGAGGCCGAGACGCTTCAACTGGGCCGATGCCCGTGCATTCATTGCCGCGCGGTCGATGCGGCCGCCACGCATCGGCAGGCGCCCGACATAGACGTTTTCGGCGACCGACAGATCGGGCAAGAGCTTCAGCTCCTGATGGATCATGCCGATGCCGGCGTCGATCGCCGCTGCAGGATTGGCGGGGGAATAAGGGTTCCCCCGCCAGGTGATGGTGCCGGCATCGGGCTTGGTCGACCCGGCGATGATGTTTGAGACAGTCGATTTGCCGGCGCCGTTTTCGCCAAGTAGCGCCACGACCTCGCCCGGCCGCACCTCGAAGCTCGCATCGGCCAGGACCTGTACCGGCCCGTAGCTCTTGCAGAGGCCGCTGACGACGAGCCCGCTATGGAGGCTGTGCGTGTGGCGAGGATCGGTGGACATCGTTGCGCTCGTCGACTGCCGGACTGGTCTCAATCAGGGATGCTTGGCGATGAACTGCTCGACATTGTCCTTGGTGGTCAGCGTCGCATCCTGCAGCTGTTCGGCGGGAATGGTCTCGCCGGCCACCAGCTTGATTGCTGCATCGACGGCAAGCCGGCCCATGCCTTGGGTCTGCTGCGTCGCGGTCACGTCGAAGACGCCGTCCTTCAGTGCCTTGAGCGCCGCCACGTCACCGTCGAAGCCGGCAACCCAGACCTTGTGGCCGGGATTGGCGACCTTGACGGCCTGCGCCGCACCGAGCGCCAGCGCATCGGCCTGGCCGATGACGATCGACACATCGGGATGCGACTGCAACAAATCCTGCGTCAGCTTGAAGCCTTCGTCCTGGTGCCAGCCTTCGCTCCACAATTCGCCGACCACCTTGATGTCGGGATAGCCCTTCAACGCTTCGCCGCAGCCTTTCGAGCGGTCGACCTCGGGCGTCGTACCCTTCTGGCCGTGGATGATGATCAACTCGCCCTTGCCGCCGGCCTGCTTGGCGATGTAGTCGCAAACCGCCTTGGCCGATGCCACGCTGTTGGTGGCGATGAAGGTGTCGCCGGGTGCGCCGTCGGCGTTGCGGTCGACATTGATGACCGGGATGCTGGCAGCCTTGGCGGTCTTGGTCGGCACGGTGGCGGCTGTGGCGCCGGCCGGAATGTAGATCAGCGCATCGATGTTCTGCGTGATCAGGTCCTGCACCTGGCTGACCTGGGTCGCCGAATCGCCCTTGGCGTCGACGGTGACGACCTCGATGCCCTTTTCCTTGCCGTAGGCTTCGACGGACTGCTTGATCTGGTTGAAGAAGTCGGCCTGCAGATTGGCGACGGCGAGGCCGAGCTTCTTGGCCTCTTTGGCCGAGGCCATGTCGGACAGACCAAGCAGCGGGATGACGGCCGCGGCGGCAAGCAGCAATGAACGTTTGGTCAGCATGTTTATTCCTCCGTTGATGTTCAATCTGTCCTGCCCGCGCATCGCGGCGCCCCTTGGCCGAACAACTCCCAGTTTCGGATCACCGATCCGTTTTCGCCCGAATATCCGGGTGAATCTCATTGAGCCCAATTCTTCATTGTGCCCCATTCTTCATTGTGCTCGGCGGCGCCAGGTGTCGGTGGCCACCGCCAGCGCGATCACCACGCCGATAACCACTTGCTGGATGAAGGGCGACACGCCGAGCAGGTTCAGCCCGTTGCGCAGCACGCCGATAATGAGGACGCCGATGGCGGTGCCGCCGATCGAACCGACGCCGCCCGACAGGCTGGCGCCGCCGATCACCACTGCCGCGATCGTGTCGAGTTCGTAGCCGAGGCCGGAGCTTGGCTGGACGGAATCGAGCCGGGCGGCAAGCACGATGCCGGCGAGACCGGCGAGCACGGCGCAGATCGCATAGACCCAGTTGGTCAGCGACTTGACCGGTATGCCGGAAAGCCGGGCGACTTCGGCGCTGCCGCCGATTGCGTAGAGGCTGCGTCCGGTGGCGCGATAATTCAGGAAGATCGCGAAAATGACGGCAAGCACGATCATCAGCCCGACGGTGACCGACAGGAAGCCGAAATGGCGGATGATCGACAGGCTGGTGAACCAGTCGGGAAAGCCGACGATCTGCGAGCCGTCGGTGATCATGTTGGCGAGACCGCGCGCCACCGACATCATCGCCAACGTGGCGATGAAGGGCGGCAGCTTGGTGACCGTCACCAGCAGGCCCGAAACCAGCCCGCAAAGACCAGCGACGACGAGGGCTGCGGCGATGCCGACCGGCAGGCCGAGATTGAGATAGTCCGGATGGGCGACGAAGCCCATCACCATGGAAGCCAGCGCCAGCACCGAGCCGACGGACAGGTCGATGCCGCCGATCAGGATGACCAGCGTCATGCCGATCGCCATGATGCCGAGCACGGTGACCTGGTCGAGCACGTTGAGGATGTTGCGGACAGTCAGGAAGGTGTCGGTAGTCAGCGAGAGCGCCAGGCACAGCAGAACCAGCCCGATCAGCGGGCCCATGGTTCCGGCAAAGACAGCCGAAAACCTTGTGCCCGCCGTAGCCTGCGCGCCAGAGCCTGCCTTCAACTCGCTTGCGTCGTTGCTCACAGCCACTTTGTCTCCTCCACAGCAATCCGGCGCTGCATCACCGGGCCACTTTGTTCACCAGGCCCCTCCCTGTGAACAATTTATCTTTAGTATGCAATTTTGTTCAGCTAAACTGTTCGTCGGAAAATTGTCAAGGCCTGCCGCTTCATTCGACGACGGGTTTGCGCTGTCCGCCGGTTTGCCTTACGCAAGGTCTCCGAAATCTTGGGCATTTCGAAGTCGCCGGATTGGAATATCGTGAGCAGAGCCGGCGGCTGCGGCAAGGCAAACAGATGACGATCGTAGAGAACGAAAGAGCCTCGCGCTTCCCCGACGCCGAACTCAAGGCCCGCGCCGCCTGGCACTATTATGTCGAGGGCCTTACACAGGAGCGGATTTCCGAAATTCTCGGCGTCGGCCGCATCAAGGTGCATCGCATTCTCTCCGCCGCCCGCGAAGAGGGTGTCGTCCAGTTCCGCATCCGCGACAGCGTCGTCGAATGTGTGATTTTGGAGGAAAGCCTGAAGCAGCGGTTCGGCCTCAGCCAAGCTGTTGTGGTACCGTCGGCGGCCGACCGAAGCAACGCGCCGCTGATGATCGGCCACGCCGCCGCCGCCTACCTGGCCGACCACGTGAATGCCGGCGATGTTATCGCACTGGGCTGGGGGCGGACACTGAAATTCGCCATCAATGAATTGCCGCGGCGGCCCATCGCCAGGACGACGGTAGTTTCGATGCTTGGCGGCCTGACCCATGCCCAGCCGCTCAACCCGACAGAAAGCGCCTGGGATTTCGCCGAAAAGATCGGTGCGGAGTGCTTCCTGCTGCCGGTGCCGGTCTATGCCGACAGGCCGGAGCAGCGCGACGCTTTCATGAGCCAGCGCAGCGTTCAGGACGTCGTCTTCCGAGCACGCCGGGCAAACATCGCCGTGCTCAGCGTCGGCTCGTTTTCCAACGACAGCCCGATCGCCAATTACGGCTTCATCAAGCCCAGCGAACTCGAGGAACTGCAGGCGGCCGGCGCCGTCGGCGATATTCTGTGTCATTTCATCGACGCCGAGGGCCGCCCGGTCGACCACGAGGTCAACCGCCGCGTCTGTGCCTATCCGCTGCAGGATCTATCGGATATCCCGAGCATCATCCTGGTGTCGGGAGGCAGCGAGAAGGTTGCGGTGATGCGGGCTGCACTCGCCAACACCAAGGTATCGGTTCTGATCACCGACGAAGACGCGGCCAAGGGCCTGCTCAACCGCTAATGCATGTCGCGCAAAAGTGTGCAGCGGTTTTGCGGTAACGACATGCATCAAAACAAGAATCTAAAGCGCATCGCATGAGGCCGGTCGAACGCGACGCGCTTTAGATCCGGCTGAGAGCGCCGAGGCGGGTGTGGATGTCGCGCGTCGCCTGATAAAGATCGCGGTAGATTGCCTTGCGGTCGCGATAGCCGGCGACAAGTCCGTCGACCGGATCGACATGCCTGGTGGGAGTGGCGGCCATTGCCTTCGCGGCGGCTTCCGGCGAGGCAAACCAGCCGACGGCGGCAGCCGCCAGCATGGCAGCGCCGAGTGCGGCGGCCTCGTTGACCGGCGAAACCGAGAGCGGCCGCTCGAGCACGCTTGCCATGATCTGCATGAGCAGCGCGCAATTGGTGCCGCCGCCCGCGGCAATTATCGCTGCCGGTCTGCCGCCGGCCCGGGCTTCCATGGCCTCGGTGGCAACGGCCTGCTCGAAGGCGATGCCTTCCAGGACAGCGCGGAAGAGATGCTCCGGCCGGTGGTCCAGCGACAGGCCGACAATGGCGCCGCGTGCCGCACCGTCCCAATACGGGCTCATGACGCCGGCCCAATAGGGCATGATGAGCAGGCCCTCGCTGCCCGCGGCAACATCCAGCGCAGCTTTCTCCAGCGCTGCCGCCGACGGCGAACCGGTCGTGCGAACGATCCAGTCGACCAGCTGCATGCCCGAGCGCAGCACGGTCTCCAGCATGAAACCGGACCCGGTCGGCGAGACCAGCGTTCGAAAGGCGTCCGAGGTTTTCACCTTGCCGGAATAGCAGCCGCTGACCACGCCGGAGCCGAGCGAGAGATAGCTCTTGCCCTCGCCATAGACACCCATGCCGAGGCCCATAGCTTGCCCGTCACCCGCTCCTGCCACAACCGGCGTGCCAGCCTCCAGGCCGGTCAGCTGCGCCGCGGTTGTGGAAAGCCCGCCGCAAATTGCGCCCGGCGCGACCAGCTCGGGCAATTGCTCCATCTGCAGTCCGGCGGCCGCAACGAGACGGGGATGCCAGGTACCTTTCTCGACGTCGAGCAACCCGAGCGGATCCGCACTTGCGGTGCTGGTGACCAATCGCCCGGTCAGCCGCTGAACGAAGAAGCCGTGCACGTCGACCGCCGCCGCTGCCTGGTGAAGCACCTGGGGCTGGTGTTCGGCAAGCCAGGCAATGGCGTAGAGCGCCGGCGTCGGGTCCGGCGGCTTGCCGCTCCAGTCGCGGATCGCCTCGCGGCCGAGTTCGGCCGAAAGCCTGATAACGTGAGGCCGGGCGCGTTCGTCGAGCCACAGGATCGCAGGGATAAGTGGGTTGCCGGCGCTGTCCACCAGCGTGAAGGTCTCGCGCTGGTGGGCAATGCAGATCGCCGCCACCCGCGCAGCGCCGACCGCCTCGGTGACCTGCTTCAATGCGCCAAGCAGCGCGGTCCACCAATGTTCGGCGTCCTGCTCGAAATGGCCAGGCTTCGGATTTGAAAGCGGATAGGCTTCGCGCGCCTGGAACAGCTCTTCGCCGTCGCGCGTGAAGGCAATTGCCTTCACGGCCGTGGTCGAGGCATCGATCCCGATTACGACATCGTCCATCAGGCGGAGATCCGGCGGGGTCAGGCTGCGTTGGTAGCGAACCGTCCGTCCGATTGGTCGAGACGGCGGCGGATCTGGGTTATCACCATCGAATCGTCGGGTACACAATTTTCATAGGTCAGGAAGTCGCCGGTCTTGAGCGGCTTGACCACCTTGGCGCGTTCGGCAAGGCCGAGCGGCAGGGCGCCGCGGGCGCGAGCATCGTCCCACGTCATGGCGAAGCCGCGATAGTCGTTCTCGCCGATCATGCCGAGCGACTGGCCAACACCAAGATCGCTCTTGGCAACCGCCACCGCCTCGGCGACCGGACGGTCGAGCGGCTCCATGTCGGCGCGCTTGTAGACCACCGCGCGCGCCGCCGACAGCGGCACTTCCAGGCTGGTCAGATGATAGGGCCGGAAGATCGTGAAATAGGGGCCTTTGCCGACCTTGAGGTCGATCATGCGCTCCAGCACGCGCGGATGCCGGGTCTCGATGATGCAGAACACGCCGGGCGCGACGCCTTTGCCGATGGAATAGTCGACCACGCCCTTGCGATGCAGCACGCCGCCATTCTCGCGCGGGCAGAGCACGCTGGCCAGTTCCTCCAGCGTCGCGGTTGGGCCGTGCATGCCCGGCACGTCGGGCACCAGCCCGGTCGCATTGGCGATCGCCACCATTTCGATCGCCGTCTTCGAGCCGTCGACGAATTCGACCAGCATGCGCGCATTCATGTTGCGCTCGGCCGCCTCCTTCTCGTAGTCGGCCGGCATGGCGTCGATCTTCAGCGGATTGTTCTTGCCCTTGCCGGCGGCGATGATGTTGAAGCCGAGGCTTTTGGCAAAGCCGATGATCTCCAGCGTGCAGGCGGGCTCGTCGCCGGCCGCACCGGTATAGACGACGCCAGCCTTGCGTGCCTCCTCCTTGAGGAAGCGGCCGATGGTGATGTCGGCCTCGACATTGAGCATGACGATGTGCTTGCCATTCTTCATCACTTCGAGCGCGAACAGCGTGCCGATATTGGGATTGCCCGTCGCGTCGATGATGACGTCGATACGGCCGGCCGCCGCCAGCGCATGCAAATCTTCGGTCACCGCGATCTTGCCGGCCTCGATGGCGCGGTCGATCGCCGCCGCATTGCCGGCCTGGACGATGTCGGAACGGTCGTGGCCAGCGAGCAGCGCCGCGTCGATCGCTGCCTGCGGCCTGACTTCGGAGATGGCGCCGATCCGCATGCCCGGCATCAGCGCGACCTGGACGACGATGTCGGTGCCCATCTGCCCGGCGCCGGCAAGCCCGATGGTGATCGGTCCCTGCTGTTCAGCGCGCTGCAGAAGTTCCGCTGCAAATTGCGGATGGGACATGTCGCTTCCTCCAGTTCCTGACGCGCCGCAGCGTCCAAATCAGTTTTGAACATTTCTATTTCCAAATGAAAAATATTTCAACCGGCAATTGGGCATTGTCGCTCTGCAATCGGCCGAAGACGATTGGATGAGCGGTCAATCCACACGGCCGTGCCTCTGCAGTCAGAAGGACGCGGCATATTCAGGTCGATTGGGTGCAGCCTTATTGCGCTCAGCTGCCGATCTCGAAGAAGGGCGCGCCGAGCAGGTCGGGAACGACATCGATGCCAAGTCCCGGCCCGTCCGGAATGCCCATGCGGCTTCCCGAAACTGGCGGCATGTTGGATGCGGTGCGCACCGTCACCCATTCGTGAAAGGCGATGGCGTGCAGCCGGCGCTCCTCCGGCGTCGACAGCGACAGATGCGCCATGGCCGATGTGTCGATCTCGGCGCCGCCAGTGTCCTCGACCGTGATCATGAAGCCCAGGTCGACGGCAAGGTCGCGGATCTGGCGCGTTTTGGTTACTCCTCCGAGCCGCGAGATCTTCAGCGTCAGCCCGTCGGCGGCGCCCTTGCGATGGATGTCGAGCATATCATCCAGCGAGGCGACGGATTCGTCGAGCACCATCGGCTTGTCGAGCGAGCGGCGCACCGACAGACATTCGTCGATCGTCGTGCAGGGCTGCTCGAACGTATAGTCGATGGTGCGCGTCGCATCCACGAACTGGCGCGCCTGGTAAGGGGTCCAGCCGGCATTGGCGTCGCAGAAGATGACGGTGCCTTTCGGCACCGCGGCGGCAACGGCTGTGACGCGTTCGATGTCGTCATGGACGTTGCCGCCGACCTTGACCTGCAGCCGGTGAAATCCTTGGTCGACGATGTGCTTGGCGAGTGCTGCCATCGCGTCGACCGTGCCGTGGGTGACGACCTTGTAGAGTTCGGCAGTCTCGCTTTCGCGTCCGCCAAGCAGTGTCACCAGCGGCACGTCGGCGGCGCGCGCCGCAAGATCCGAGCACGCCATGTCGAGCGCCGACTTGATGTAGGGATGGCCCTTGAACACGGTATCCATCAGCCTGTTGATACTGGCAAGCCCGCGTGGATCATGGCCGATGAGATACGGCGCGATCTCGACGACACCGGCGCGCGTACCGGCGGCGAAGGCCGGCGAATAGAAATTGCCGAGCGGCGCCATCTCGCCCCAGCCGGTGAGCCCGCTATCGGCGGTGACGGCGACGATCACCGCGTCGAACGCATCGGCGACGCGCCCCTTGGACATACGATAAGGCCCGTCAACGAAGGGCTGGACGACATGGTAGGCTTCAATGGTTTTGATCTGCACGTTTTCTGTCCGTTATCTGCGATATTAAGGGTGGCCCACCAAACTTATCGGGCTCATCAGGCGGTTTCGGGCCGGCCGCGGGTCAGACTTGCACGACTAGCGTCATTTGAGCCGCGTTGCTCCAGCCCGCGCGCATAGGCGAGCAATGCCTCGAAATCGAAATCGATGTGCTCCTTGGCATGGCGCTGGGCGGCGCGCATGTCGGTGCCCTTGAGCAGCCGCACATAGGTCTCGTGAGCATCTTCGGCAGGCACCGGCTCGTTGCGCGCCCGCTGGTGCAACGCGAAGTACATCTGCAGCCGGCTGGTCAGCCGTTGCCACGTTTCAAGCAGCACCGAATTGTCGGCCCATTCGTGGATCAGGCCATGCAGTTGCAGCGCCGTTTCGATCTGCCGCGTCGTGTCCAGTTCGCGCGTCGCCTGCTTCACCGCCGCATGGCGCCGGTCGAGTTCGTCGAAGAAGCGCTGGTCGCGAAGCGACCAGGTCCGCGCGATGGCGAATTCGTCCAGCACCTTGTTGAGCGAATAGGCATCGTCGATATCCTTGGCGGTAACGTCGATGACGAAGGTTCCGGCGTAGGGGATGCTGGTCAGGATGCCTTCCTGCACCAGTTCGCGCATCGCCTCGCGCAGCGGCGCGCGGCTCACCCGCATCTGCTCGGAAATCCTGAGTTCGTTGAGCTTCTGCCCCGGCTCCAGCTGGCCGGTCAGGATCGCCCGCCGGAGCAGCGCGACGATCTCTGCCCTGCGTGTCGTATCGGCGATCGGATTGAAATCCAGCTTTGCCATCCGGCTGCTCCAGGAGACCAAAAGCGACACAAGCAGATTGTCGACAATCTAACAAGAGGAATTTCTGGATTGTCGATCCTGCATGACATTGGCGCTCTTCCGGCCTCAGCCAGCCTGGCCACGCAAGCCTTCCCGCTCGCCTCGCTGAGCGTCAGCTGGCTTCTCGCAGCGGGAAACGGACTGGTGCGTAGCCTTCGCAATGTCCATTGACGACTGGGAAGCTTTGTGTCACTAGCAGTGACATGAATTCACAAATGATGACTCAGAAATACGAGAGCCCGCTGCGGGCAGAGCAGGCGCAGGCGACGCGCGAGCGCATCCTCGCGTCCATTCGAACGATCCTGGAGCAAAATCCATACAGCCTCCTTGGCTTCGATGAGGTTGCCGAGGTTTCGGGCGTGAACCGAAGGACGATCTTCCGCCACTTCCCGACGAAGGAAGCGCTTCTGGAAGCCTTTTGGGCCAGCACCAATGCCTCGCTGGGAGTGCGGTTCTGGCCTGAGCGGGAGCAGGATCTGATCGATCTTCCTCCCGACCTTTTCGCTTCGTTGGACGCAATCGAAGGCGTAGTCAGGGCCTCGCATGCGAGCGCTACCGGGCGCGAGATGCGCCTGCAAGCCAATGGTGAGCGGCAACGTGCCTTTCGGAGCAGCCTTTCGCAAGTCGCAAACGGAATGGACCCGAAGGCGGCGCGCCAGCTTGAGGCCGTGATCCAGCTCCTGTTCAGCGCCACTGCCTGGCAGACGATGAAAGACTACTGGGGTCTTACCGGCCGTGAGGCCGGAGAGGCAGCCGCCTGGGCAATTCGCGCCTTGCTCAATGCGGCAAAATCGCAGCAGGGCGCTGTTCGAAAGGGAAAAAGCAAGTGACTTGGCATAAGACCAAAGCGACGGTCCATCCGGCCGATTCGGTTCAAGGCTTCTGGGTGATGGGCGATCAGGTCGCTGTCCGGGCAAAGCTCGCTGGGACGGCACTCAACGTGATCGACGTCACGGTACCTCCTGGAAGCGGCACGCCGCCCCACACGCATCCTTCCGCGGAAATTTTCCGCATTCTCGAGGGCACTCTCACGATGTGGACGGTGATCGATGGTGTCGCGCAAGAATATGAGGTGGAACCCGGTGATGTCGTCACCATTCCGGGCAACGCGCCCCATGGCTATCGCAATGCTGGTCCCGTGCCGGTTATATTCATGGCGATCGTCGACGACGAGATGATCGCATTCTTCGAAGAGGCTGCATCCAAGGACGCGCCCTCCGGCCCGCCGACCGCTGACATGATTAACCGCGTGATCGAGCTTACCGGACGCCACGGAATCCAGATCCTGCAGGCGGCCTGACCGGCGAAACCGTTGCGCCAGGCTCAGGATTTGACCTGGACGACGGTGCCTTATGCCGCCTAAATCCAGCAGTCCATCCATCCAGGGTCGAAGCGGGCCTTCGCGCGAGTGCTACGTGCAGCCGCGACAAGCCGTCGGCTGGATGGATGGCTCGTTTGCTGATCCACAAACTGCTTTCACAGCTAGAGCGGTTCCCCCTTTGACGGAATCAAAGGGGATTCCAGATTTATCTGTTTTGTGATTCAAGATGCTGGCTGGAGTGGAGGCCAGCATCGGATGACCC
>NZ_JAMYLH010000024.1:0-82850 GCF_040317925.1 Mesorhizobium sp. M1348
AGCGGTTCTTAGCTTGCTGGGCCGGGCGGTGCCGCTAGCGGATCGCATTCTCTGTGCCGGGCTGGGCCTGCCGCCCACGTCGTCTCCGTAAAGGCAGACCGGACCGGTCCCTTTCGGCGGGGTGTATCTCGGAGAAGAGGTCTTCGCAGGTAAATACACTGTGCCCGCTGCGAGGTAACACGCCGCGACTCGCGCCATGACTGGACAGGTCTCGGCTGTTCAGGGACGGCTTGTCAATGATGGCCATGATCACACGGCTAAGGCTCTCAGGACTGATCGGCTTCCCGCACTGGACAATGCTGCCGAAACGCGATGGATCGCACTCCTTGCTGCAAGGCTGAACAGCGCCTTCGCGCTCGGCGTTGTGGACGCTCTTTCCATACCCAATGTTACGCAATTTGATAGCCGGATTCGTGCGCAACGTCTGCTTTCTGGCAGTCCCTAATTGCGCTTAAATGTCCGACTTTAGGCGCGAAGCGGCTATTCGCGGCTCGCCATCTGGAAGTCGGGTCACCTTGCATCGTCCCGACTGCCTTCAATGCCTGAGAAGGGGCTGATCGTTGAGAGTTTGACCCCTCAAAGCCACTCCAGGCGCCGGCCGTCCAGCCTGAGCACGCGGTCCTGCGGCACTTCCATGCTGACCGCATCTTGTTCGGACATCCCCAGCACGAAGCGGAACAGCGCGCGCATGACGCCGCCATGGGTCACGCAGACCGTCTGGCGATCGAGCGCGTCGAACCACGGCTTCACCCGTTCGAGCAGCATCTGATAGCTTTCGGCGCCCTCGCCGGGCGGCTGGAAATTCCATTTGTCGAGGCGGCGTTGCCTGGTTGAACCGGGATTGTTCGCCTCGAGTTCGGCAAAGGTGAAACCCTGCCAGTCGCCAAAGCTCAATTCTACGAGCAGCGGCTCGGTACGATAGGCATGCGGATCGAGCTTCATCGCCGCGCGCAGGCGCTCCATCGTCTCGCGCGTGCGCCGCATTGGGCTGGCAACAAAGTCGAAATCTTCGGGCTTGTCGATGAGGTCGGCCAGCCTACGCCCGTTGCGGCTAGCCTGCTCGCGGCCAAGCTCGTTGAGGTCGGTATCGGCCTGCCCCTGCAGCCGGGCCTCGGCGTTCCACGCCGTCTGGCCGTGGCGCACGATATAGACGAGCGGGTACATCAGGTCTTCCGGAAGAGATCAGGCGGTGGCGTCAGTCCTTGACCGTCGAAATATCCGGCGCGTCGACCGCCTTCATGCCGACGACATGATAGCCGGAATCGACATGATGGATCTCGCCGGTGACGCCGCGCGAAAGGTCGGACAGGAAATAGACGCCGGAATCGCCAACTTCCTCCTGCGTGACCGTCTGCTTCAACGGCGAATTGTATTCGTTCCACTTCAGGATGTAGCGGAAGTCGCCGATGCCGGATGCGGCAAGCGTCTTGATCGGGCCGGCGGAGATCGCGTTGACACGGATCTTCTTGGCGCCGAGATCGACGGCCAGATAGCGCACGCTGGCTTCGAGCGCCGCCTTGGCGACACCCATGACGTTGTAGTGCGGCATTACCTTTTCCGCGCCGTAATAGGTCAGCGTCAGCAGCGAGCCGCCGTCGGTCATCAGCGCCTCGGCACGTTTGGCGATGGTCGTGAAGGAATAGACCGAAATATCCATGGTACGCAGGAAATTGTCGCGCGTCGTCTCGACATAGCGACCGGTCAGCTCGTCCTTGTCGGAAAAGGCGATGGCGTGGACGAGGAAATCGAGCTTGCCCCAATGGCTGGCGATATCGGCGAACACCGCATCGAGGCTGGCCGGGTCGGTCACGTCGCAATGGCCGGCGACATGCGCGCCCAGTTCGGCCGCAAGCGGCTCGACGCGTTTCTTGAACGCCTCGCCCTGATAGGTCAGCGCGATCTCGGCGCCGTGGTCGACACAGGCCTTGGCGATGCCGTAAGCGATCGAGCGATTGTTGGCGATGCCAAGGATAAGGCCGCGCTTGCCGGCCATAAGGCCCCGTCCACCCGCCATGTCAGCGCTCTCCGCAAGGTTCTCTACGTTGTGGAGTGCCTATCGCACAGCCACAGTGCCCCTTCAAGCGTTCAAAGCGGACAGTTCGGGGGACAAAGCCGCTGGTCTACAGAGCCGCGCATCCTTTGGACGCGCAAAGAATGCTGTAGCACGTTGACCTTGCAGTCGTGGGCCAGTGGAAAGATCGGACACTTGGTATCGGTGTGGCACGGCCGAAGATGACCCTTTGGCCCGTGGCCGAAGTCACGCTCATGACCCAACTCAGACAATGGGACCGCTTACATCGAACGACCGCTGGTGTCGCTACCGAGTCCTTCCGTCACAGCAGAAATCCCGTCTCGAATCCTTTGCCACGTGTAGGTTTGACCTTACGGAAGCCGAGAATTACAGATAGACTTATATTAGTGGATGATATATTAGCGTACGGGGACGCGAGGGGCCGCTAGTGTACTCGGATGGCCATCCTTTCCTTAGATTGATTGGGCCATTCGCGATTGAGAGCGCGGACGGCGCGGACGTCACGCCGCATGGCAGACGGTCTAAAGCGCTCTTGGCCATGCTCGCTCTGGCACCCAACGGTACGCGGAGCCGAAAATGGCTGCAAAGCAAGCTCTGGAGCACTCGCGGCGAGGAGCAGGGTGCAGCAAGCTTGCGGCAGGAACTGTCCGAGGTTCGGAAGTCGCTCCGCAGCGCCGGCCTTGATCTAATCTCGACCGATCGTGATGTGGTTCGACTCGACGTCGCTTCGATCGGCATCGATTTGAACGATCCGCCCGAAGGCTCTGCCACGCGTGATCTGCTTGAGGGCCTCGATATTCGCGATCCAGAGTTCGAGGATTGGCTTCGTGAGCAAAGAAGCCAATGGCCCCGGCCACGCACAGTGACAGCAAACGTCTCTCCTGTTGCCGCGGCAGATCAGTTGTCCGGACAGCGAAGCGCCTCACTTCTGAATTCGTCGCGGCTATGCTTGGGCCTGCTTCGCGATGCCAGGTGGACGGAGGGCTCCGCTAACAGGGCCGTCAGCGACCTCGTCCTGGATCTGGTGGTTCGATCGATCCTGAATTTCGAAGTGGTCGACGTCGTGGATTTTCAAGCGCAGGGACCGCTGACCCAAGCGCCTGACACTGCGCTACCAGACTGGCTGTTGCAAACCAGGGCAACGGTGATGGGCGACAGCGTGGGCCTGACATTTGCATTGATTGCGCCCGGTGACAGCCGGCTCTTGTGGTCGCATACGGATTTTCTCGAGCTGGCCGACCTGACTGGCCCGACGAGCCTGAAGCTGATGTCGTTGGTCAATCAGATCGTATTTTCGATCCTCGAATTCGTTCTCGATCCTAAGTCCATCCGCGACGAGCCCCGACACCGGGCGTCTCGGCTTGCATTGACAGCGCTGCGACAGGTATTCCGCATGCGCGATACGGACCTAGATTCGGCGGAGCGCATGCTCGCTGAAGCATATGAGCTCGACCCGCGTAGCACGTATCTGGGGTGGCAGCTGTTTGTGTTTGTCACCCGCTTTGGCGAGAGACGGGTCGGCCGCTCGGACACCTTTCACGATCAGGTTCGGGAATGCGCCAGTCGCGCCGTCGAAGTGGCCCCCTTCAATCCTATCACCCTGGCGTTGGCCGCTCATGCCCATTCGTTCGTCTTTCGTGAATACGCACAGGCACTGGAACTCGCCGATCGAGCGATAGCCGCTAACCCGCTACAAGCCATTTGCTGGGACATGCGTGCCTTGACGCTCGGCTATCTCGGCGAGGTGACGCGTGGCTATGAGGATGCGATGCGCGCACGTGCACTGGGCGGGCCTCCCCTGTATCGTTACTGCATCGATACCACGTGCTGCATCTTGGCAACTCTGAACGGGCGCTTCGAGGAGGGGATACGTCACGGCGAGCGTGTCCTTGCGCAGCAACCCACATACCTACCCGCTTTGAGATACTCGGCTGCCTGCCACGGGCATCTGGGGCAGACTGTGGAAGCAGTTCGAACTGTCGAACGCTTGCGCGCCTGGGAGCCGGATTTCTCGCTCGAGCTGCTTTCAGAGGAGAATTATCCAATTGCAGGCGTACTCGGAGTTTCGGTTATCAAGAGCGGGCTGTCGCGGATAACGCTGCCAAGGTACGCACCCTAGCGTTGCGCACCGCAGGCGTCACGTCGAGGCTCCGACCACCAGTTTGGCGCGGATCGAATTAGAAGCTTTAGTTGAGGGTGGACATGATGTCGATAATTGATCTTAATAACAAGTTGTTTAACGCCCGCTTCTTAGTCAGTGGATCGGACATAAGGCAATATCCACTGATATTGGGTGACGCAAAACCTGAAAAATCTCTTGAGGAATACATCAAAAATAAAGGCGGCGAAAAACTGCATCCTTTCGTGTCTATGATGACCAAGAGCAGCCTTCTGTCGATTCAAGAAGAGCAGATCGTGATAACGATTTCTGATGACCCTGTGGAGGGTGTCATGCGCCTTTCGCCAGCCTTCCGGGCGGGGCCGAGCGCAGGTCGAGGTCGAGGCAGGGGCAGAGGGCGCGGACGAGGACGGGGACGCGGCAGGGGGCAAACGGCTTTCGAAACTGGCGAGGAGGCTTTGCCGGCGTGGCATGACAAGCGCGCCTTGCACAGGATCGGACTAAGCGTCGCCAACAAATATCTCGGCGCGATCTGGGAGGACATTCTTATCGATCCCCCGCCCGGACCTTCAGAGAGCCTCAGGGAGACAGAAGCGCTTATCGATCTGCAGAAGAGGAGGGAAGGTGACCCGCTGCGGCGCGAGGAGATCGTCCGCCAGGCATCGTTCGGGATTTTGGACTACACGGCACCGCTCGGAATAGACACTCTCGCGGGCTTCGAGGGGACATGCGCATTGATTGTTGCGATCCTTGAACTCACGGAGGAGATCGGGCTCAACTACAAAGATCGATTCAATCGGCCACGGCCCAACATCATTGAGCCGAGGCTGCGGCCGGCGCTTCCGGTTCCTTCGCACGCTTCCTACCCGTCCAACCATTCATTTCAGTCATTTGCGGTGGCGAACGTTCTGCAACGGATGTTGCCCGAGCACGCCGGCGTAACCGCGCTTTATGAGCGCGCCCGCCGGGTGGCCGAGAATAGGGAATGGGCCGGGCTGCACTACGCCAGCGACACCGATGCCGGCGAGGAACTGGCTGCGCGCATTTCTCCGTATTTGGTGGACGCGATGGATGAAACGATCCGACGCGCCCAGAGCGAATGGTAGGTAGGTGCCATGACGGACGACATCAAGAAGGGCGAAGGCCATCTTTGTTATGACTGGTATCACTACCTGTGGCACCTGATCGCAATCGGCGCCTTACGTGATCGTCCGCGCATCCCTGAAGCGCGGTTGCCGCACGAGGCCGCATACCTGCTGGAGGCCGACGCCTGGGATTTGTTGGGTACTGACAAGCCCGGTTACGGCGAGGTCATTGCCCAGATCGATACGGGGGTGAACTCAAGCCATCCCAATCTCGAGCCTCGTATCCGCGCTGCGGTCAGCTTCGCCGCTCACCCTTTCGGGTTGAGTTACGTCACACCCAAGCAACCGCCCGTCTTGCGAGGGCCGGAAAAAAAGCAGAGCAAGAGCTTTGTGAGCGACGATACCTGGGCATGGGCGGCAGGCCTGATCAAATCGAGAAACAATGCGCAGGAAGTCGAGGTTCAGAAATCGCTGCTTCGAGCACTGAAAGATGGGCGCGGCGTAATTCAGGAGACTGCTGAGACCTCGCGTATGCGCTACTCAGCGCACGGGACCGCCTGCGCTGGGCTGATGGTCGGCGCCCCTGCGGCCTCGCCCGCGAAGTTGAGGCAATTTAGCAACGGTGAAGGCGCAATACCTTATTGGGGGGTCGCCCCAGGCGCTGAACTCCTGCCGATCGAGATTTCAGCACGGCCCGACGCAGCGCAGCTCATTCTGGCGTTCCTCTATGCCCGCGACCAGAAGGTTTCAGTCATACACTTTCCCCGGGAAGTACCCGATCCATGGCGAGCGCACCGTTCCTATTCTGGATATGGCGACAGCAGATATACTTCGGTCGAACAGGCAAAGCCAATTTGGGATTATTTCGAGAAGGTTTTCGAGGCGATCAGCGAGGAAATCCCCATCATCTGCGCAGCCGGCAACAATGGCTACGACCATCTGATTTACCCGGCGAGCAAGGCGGGCGAAAGCAACGGCGTGGTTGCGGTGGCGGCCGCCACCTATCTGGCGAGACGTTCAGCATATTCCAACTACAGCGGCGATCCGACCGACAATTCCGTCACCATTTCCGCGCCGTCCGACGACCAGGAGGTGTTTACGCGCTGCCAAATACGACTGGACAGGGAGTCGCCGCGTTCACGTGACCACAATTTCGAGATCTACGAGAAGCTCCCCCAGGTTGAATACGCGCCACAGGGCGTGCTCACCACCGACATCCCGGGCCACCACGGCTATTCCGGCGGACAGCTGGAAGGGATCCAGCCACCGGGCGTCGAAAGCAGAGACCGCGCCGGGCTCTACACGGTATTTGGCGGAACATCTGCAGCCTCGGCCATCGTCGCGGGAGCAGCCGCTTTGTTGCAGTCGAAACATCGCTCCACCGGTAGGCCGCTCAACGGCATAGAGGTTAAGGCGAAGATGAGCCAGTCGGGCGCAAAGGAGGTTTCATGGGCTTGGCTTGAAAAAGCTGACGTTCCGATTCTACCGGACAGCCCTAATTGCGAGAGAAGGGTGCCTTCGTTCGATCAGCAGTTTGGAGCGGGGCTGCTTGACCTCCGTAAGTTGCTGAGCTGAGGGTCCCGCCGAATTTGACTAAAAAGGTCGGCTGCAAGCCGCTAAAGCAGGGCCCGAATGGATTTCTGACGTAATTCTGACGTGCCCGCCACGGCGGGCTTACGATCCGCCTACGCCGTCCAGTCATATTCGAGCGACGTTTGAAACCGCTCGGGGACCGGACTCCAATGCATCCGATCACTGCCTATACGAATTCACAGACTGACCGCGTGCTCCCGTCATTCGGCATGGGTGAAACGAAATTCCAGCGCGCCATCGCCACGATCATGTTTACCGACGTGGAGGACTCGACCGGCTTGGCGAGCGCGCTTGGCCTGGTCGAAACCACGCGGTTCATGATCGAGCACTTCACGTTGACCCGCCAGGTCGTGGTGGCCCAAGGGGGGATCGTCCAAAACTTTACAGGCGACGGCGTGCTAGCTCTCTGGCTGGGGAGCGAAATGACGCCCAGCGAAACGGCGCTAAAGGCGCTGGCCGCCGTCGCGGAACTGGTACCGGAAATCTCGCTCGGCAACGCTTGGAAGCGCTCAATGGGCTCCCTGTCGCGCCGCATCAGGATCGGCCTACACTCCGGCGAGGTGATGTTCGTCAACGATCGCCAGTGGGATTTCTCTTTTCTGGTCGGCTCGGAGGTAAATTTCGCCCGCCACGTCGAGCAGGCTGGCAAGAGGGAGAATGGCGCAGGCGTCGACGCGCTGGTGATGGTCAGCGGTGCGACCCTCCACCTTGCTGGCCTGGCGACTGCATCGATCGACCCCTACAAGCTTGTGCGGCTAACCCCCGCCGAACTGGCTCATCGCCAGTCGGTCGACTGGCGTCGGCCGTGTTCGCGAAGCAGAACTATGGCGCGTGCAAATGTCGGCCTTTGAGGCGTTAGCTGACGTTGAACCTACTTCGGCCAAATAGCGGCTCCTGGCGCTGGTTGCTCGTTTCCTGTCGATAATCGACGGCATGAAACCACTCATGCCCGCTTTTCGCACGCGGTATCAAGCGCTGGCCTTTTCGACCGTCAGCCCTTTCGCCGGCGCATCAGCGCCTCGAGCTCGGTGTCGCCGCCTTCCGGCAGCATCAGCCGCACATGCGCGTAGAGGTCGCCGTGACCGCCGGCCTTTTCCGGCAGGCCCCTGCCCTTCAGCCGCAGAACCTTGTCCGAGCTCGACCAAGGGGGGACATTGACCGCAATCCTGCCGGTCGGGGTTTCGACCGCCACCTTGGCGCCATGCACCGCATCGGCCAGTTCCACCGGCAGGTCGACATGCAGGTCGCGGCCCTCGACGCGGTAGCGAGGGTGCCGGCGAAAGCGGATCTTGACCAGTGCATCGCCCGGCTGCCCCGGCCCTTGCTCACCCTGGCCTTTCAGGCGGATGGTCTGGCCGTCCTCGACATAGGCCGGCAGCTTGACCGCCATCTTGCGGCCGTCGGGGAACATCGCCGTCACCTTCTCCGCGGTGGCGGCTTCCTCGATGGTGACGTCCAGCGTCACGTTCAGATCGGCGGCGGTCGAGGCCTGACGGCGGCCGCCCGTGCCGGCGCCGCGCTGCTGGGTGAAAGCATCGCCGAAGATCTGGCTGAAGATGTCGCTGTTGCCGTCGAACGGATCACCGCCGGGACGGCCCGTGCGGAATTCGAAATGCGCGCCGCCCGGCCCTTGCTGCCGGCGGAAACCGGCGAAAGGATCGGCGCCGCCAGTCGCGCCTTCGAACCCCTGGAACCGCGGTTTGCCTTCGGCATCGATCTCACCGCGATCGAAAGCCGCCCGGTTCTTCTCGTCGCCGACGATCTCGTAAGCCTGGTTGGCGGCGGCAAAACGCTCCTTTGCCTTGGGATCCGGGTTCTGGTCCGGATGATACTTCTTGGCGAGCTTCCGGTACGCCGATTTTATGTCCTTGGCCGATGCGTTCTTGGCAACGCCCAGCACCTCATAGGGGTCGCGCATGCTTACTGCCCTGGAGAAGGAGTGGAACCATGATCGCCTCCTATATGCGCTTGCATAGGAAGAAATTCCAGTGGGTTACCGCCACATCGGCGAAGGAAAATCAGAGCGCCTTGAAGTCCTGCATTCGCCAGGCGCTGCCACCGACCAGGCATACTTCGCCTTTGAACAGCGCGACGCCGTCGAAGCTTTCGCGCGACGCTGTGAAGCGACGGCATGTCTCGCCGTTAGCTCTGAATTCTGCGAGCTCGGTGATGGAGCCGCGTGAGCCGGTGTCGGCATTCGCCCAGGGAACGGCCTGCCCGGCCAGTTGCTCGACGTCGGCGGAGGACACGGCGTTGCGGATCGTGGCCTGGTCGGAAGCGCGGTCCTGATCGAGCGGCGTGACCGAGGCCGGCGTGCTCGAGGTCAGCACCGAGCGGTCGACCTCCGCCTGTTCCAGGCTGAAGCCGCCACCGCCACAGGCGACAAGCGGCAGGACGATTATCACGATCATGGCTTTGGCGCTGGCCGAAGCGATAACGCTCCATTGCCCACTGTCAAAAGCTTGCGCGATACGCGACAATCGGCAATCTCCCCAGCCGGCGACAAATTTGGGAAAACTATGAGCGAAACCGGGTTAACAAGCGGTGACTTTACCGAGGCGGCGGAGCCGTTCCGGCTTTTTGCGGCGTGGCTCGACGACGCGACGAAGAGCGAGATCAACGACCCCAACAGCGTGGCGCTGGCGACGGTCGATGCCGAGGGCATGCCGAACGTGCGCATGGTGCTGCTCAAGGGCTTCGATGAGGGCGGCTTCGTCTTCTACACGAATTTCGAGAGCGCCAAGGGCCGCGAGATCCTGGGCAGCATGAAAGCGGCGATGTGCTTCCACTGGAAATCTCTGCGCCGGCAGGTGCGGGCGCGCGGCCCGGTGGAGATCGTCACCGACGCCGAAGCCGATGCCTATTACGCGACCCGCCCGCGCGGCAGCCGCATCGGCGCCTGGGCCTCCAAACAGTCGCGGCCGCTGGAAAGCCGCTTCGCGCTGGAAAAGGCGGTTGCCGAATATACGGCGCGCCACGCGATCGGCGACATTCCGCGGCCAAAACACTGGTCGGGCTTCCGCATCGTGCCGCAGACCATCGAGTTCTGGCACGACCGTCCGTTCCGGCTGCACGACCGTGTCGTCTTTTCGCGCAACGCCGAGGGCGGCTGGGACAAGGTGAGGCTTTATCCGTAGAAAACGATGCCGCGCCGGCCGCCGATCCGCCGCGGCATCGAGGGCGTGACTGGAATGGTGCTGATCGGGCTCGGCATCCGGATCGCGACCGAGCACCGGTGACGGTTGAGTGGTTCTTGACGAACCACTTTGGTTCACACTCATCATAGTGAACCAGAAGAATGTGACCATGACCGCTTTTACCGTGCGCGTTCCAGACGAAACTGCAGACAGGTTAGGCCAGCTTGCAGAAAAGCTCGACCGCTCGTGCTCCTATGTGGCTGCGCAGGCCATCGAGGATTTTGTAGCCAGTGAAGAATGGCAACTCGCCGAGGTCGAGGCAGGATTGGCTGACGCCTCGCGCGGCGATTTTGCCAGTGCCGGCGAGGTGAAGGCGGTTGTCGGGAAATACGTAAAGTCCACCCGCCAGGCATAAGCCACCCAATTCCCACTATCACGATCTCGTGTGCGTGAAACGTTCCAGCTTGCCGCAACGAACCAGGAAAGGGCTCAACGCGCCGCTGGCGCAAATTCAGGAGGAAGCAATGCATTCACTCAGGTTGGTCACGATGGCCGGTCTTGCCTGCCTTTTCGCTTCGCAAGCCTTTGCGGAGGACGCGATGGGGACAATGACGGTGATGAAGGGTGGGGAGGTCATGGCGATCATGCCCGATGGGCATATGGGCACTATGATGCCCGACGCGAAGATGAGCGCCGAAATGATGAAAATGGCGAAACCGATCAAGCATTGCATGATGTTGATGACCGACGCCAAAGGCAAGACATTCATGATCGACACGTCTTCGGCAAAGGCCCAGGCCGAATGTAAAAAAATGGCGATGTGACAAAGAGATCGTGGCAAGAAACCCGCCGGTTGTTGCCGGCGGGTCCACGATGCGAGACAAGGCCAGAAGGTCTAGGCCTTTTTCCTGGTCATGAAGGCCGTCAAGGCTGCGCGGGCCTCGTCGGATTTGAGCCGCTCGCGGAAATGCTGGCTTTCCTGGCCGATGCGCTCGACAAGGGCGTCGCGCGAGCCGCGCATCAGGTCGCGCGCTATCTTCAGCGCTTGCGGCGGCTTGGCGGCGATCTGGCCCGCCGCCGCCAACACCGATGCTTCGAGTTCCCCCTCCTCGACCACCTCGTAGATCAGCCCGGCGGCCTTCGCCCGCTCGGCCGAAAAGCCCTCGCCGAGGCCAAGCAGCGCGAAGGCGCCTTGGCGGCCGAGGATCTGCGGCGCGAGCAGGCTCGAACCGGCCTCCGGCACAAGGCCGAGATCGACGAAGGGCGTCCGGAATATTGTGCGCGGCGTGGCGAAGGTCAGGTCGCAATGCAGGTTGAGCGTGGTGCCGATACCGACCGCAATGCCGTCGACGCCGGAAACCATCGGCTTTTCCACCTTGGCCAGCGCCATCAGGAAATCCCAGACCTCGGAACCGCCTTCGCCGCCCGAGGCGACGACCATGAAATCGGCAAGGTCGTTGCCGGACGAGAAGGCACCGGGCACGCCGAGAAAGACATGAACACGGATCGCCGGATCGGCGTCGCCGCCGGCAAGAGCCGCCGACATCGTCGCGTACATGGCGCGGGTCAGGGCGTTCTTCTTGTCCGGACGGTTGATGCGGATGATCTGGATGGCGCCCTGGCGCTCGACGAGGATGTGGTCTGTCACGGATTCGTCCTTTGTGAATTTCGGGCCTTTGTGAATTTCGGCGCGTGCGAACGTCAGACTGAAATCAGCGCCTTGCCGGCAACGGCAAGGCTGTCGGCGCCGCCGATGACGCGCTCCTTCAGCGCGCCCACCTCGCCAAGCAGGTTCTCGGCGAAGAAGCGGCACAGCGCGATGCGGTTTTGGTCGGCAAGCGCGCCGCACGCCAGATAGGCCCCGCCAGCGGCAAGCGAGATCAGCCTGAGATAAGGTGTGGCGCCGGCCAGCGCCTCGTCCGAACGGCCTTCGGCCTGCAGGTCTTGCAGGAAACGGCTCGCCTGTGACAGGTCGTCGAGCGCCTGGTCGAGGCGATCGGCGGTGCGGCCGAAGCCTTCAAGGTTCGACGCTCGCACCGCATTGGCGGCGGCCTTGAGTTCGGCGATGTAGCCATGCACATGCCGGCCGCCGCCGAGCGGCAGCTTGCGCGTCACCAGATCGATCGCCTGGATGCCATTGGTGCCTTCGTAAATGGGCGCGATGCGCGCGTCGCGATAAAGCGCTGCGGCCCCTGTCTCCTCGATGAACCCCATGCCGCCATGCACCTGCAGCCCAAGCGAGGCGACCTCGACGCCGACATCGGTCGAAAAGGCCTTGGCCAGCGGGGTCAACAGATTGGCGCGCTCCTGCCAGTGCTTTGCATCTTCGCTGTGCGACGCAAGATCGATGGCGTGGGCGCAGGAATAGCAGATGGCGCGGGCAATCTGGGTCAGCGCCTTCATGGTCAGAAGACTGCGCTGGATGTCGGGGTGATGCACGATCGGCGCCATGCCGGCACCGCGATAGCTCGCCGCCTTGCCTTGCCGGCGGTCGTTTGCATAGGCGAGCGCCTTCTGCATCGCCGCCTCGGCGACCGCC
This sequence comes from Mesorhizobium sp. M1348, assembly GCF_040317925.1. Classification (NCBI taxonomy): domain Bacteria; kingdom Pseudomonadati; phylum Pseudomonadota; class Alphaproteobacteria; order Hyphomicrobiales; family Phyllobacteriaceae; genus Mesorhizobium; species Mesorhizobium sp. M1348. The sequence goes on from NZ_JAMYLH010000024.1 coordinate 12,506, forward strand.
ACGCCCTGCATGCCGACGGCAAGGCGCGCATTGTTCATCATGGTGAACATGCAGGCGAGGCCCTTGTTCTCCTCGCCGACCAGCCAGCCGATCGCGCCGGGCCTGCTGCCTTCGAAGCCGTCGCCATAGATCATGGTGCAGGTCGGCGAAGCGTGGATGCCCAGTTTGTGCTCCAGCCCCGAGCAGAAGACGTCGTTGCGTGCGCCCAGCGCGCCGTCGTCGCCGACCAGGAATTTCGGCACCAGGAACAGCGACAGGCCGCGCGTGCCGGGCGGCGCGTCCGGCAGCCGCGCCAGCACCAGATGGATGATGTTGTCGGTGAAATCGTGCTCGCCATAGGTGATGAATATCTTTTGCCCGAAGATGCGGTAGGTGCCGTCGCCGGCCGGTTCGGCGCGGGTTCGCAAGGCATTCAGGTCCGAGCCTGCCTGCGGCTCGGTCAGGTTCATGGTGCCCATCCATTCGCCGGAGACCAGCTTTTCCAGATATTTGGCCTTGAGTGCCTGCGAGCCATGCTTGTCGAGTGCTTCGACCGCGCCCATGGTCAGCGTCGGGGCGATGCCGAACGCCATCGAGGCGGAGTTCCACATTTCGAGCGCGGCGACGCCGAGCATGGCCGGAAGCGCCTGGCCGCCATAAGCTTCCGGCGCGGACAGCGCATTCCAGCCGCCGCCGATCCAGCGGCGATAAAGTTCCTTCCAGCCGGGCGGGGTAGTGACGGCAGCGCCGTTGAGCACTGCGCCGTGCTGGTCGCCGACCTTGTAGAGCGGCGCCACCTCCTCGCTGGCGAAACGGCCAGCTTCGGCCAGAATGGCGTCGACGAGGTCCTCGCCGAGTTCGCCAAAGGTGCCGGCATCGAGCGCCGCCTTCAAGCCAGCGACATGCTTCAGGGTGAAGGCGATTTCCTCGACCGGTGCCCGATACATCGCGCTCGCTCCTCCTCAGTCCAGCGGATCAACTTAAGACCCGTGCCGATGCAAAACCATCTGCTTTTGGAATTCCCTGCCCATCTTCTTTTTACGTAAACGTCAACTTTTGTCACGCAGATTTTGCAGTTGCTGGCTCGCCTGCGAAATTACGCAAAGTCGCACCACGCACTTGATCTGTACGGCTATTTCCCGTACAAGTCGTCCATCAGGGGTGACGATAATGCCGAACCAACAGACCCGTACCGCTCGTCTCGAAGCTCGTATTTCGCCGGATATTCTGGACGTGGTGAAACGCGCCGCCGAAATCCAGGGCCGTAGCGTCAGCGACTTCGTGGTCGCTGCCGCTCAAGAGGCGGCTCAGCGTACCATCGAGAACACCACCATCATGCGTATTTCCGTCGAGGATCAGCGCGCCATGATGGAGGCAATTCTCAATCCGCCCGAGCCCAATGAAGCACTGCGCAAAGCTGCCGACGCCCACAAACGGCTGGTCGTCGAAACCCGGTGACTTTCGCCGTCATTATCGAACCGCTCGGCGGATTGCATGATCGCAAGGCTTTCAGCTGCGGGGTACCGGCGCTCGACCGCTACATCCGGGAGCAAGCCAGCCAAGATGTCAAACGCCGAGTTTGCAATTGCTTCGTTGCCGTGGATCGCAATGGCGGCGCGATCGCCGGATATTACACTTTGGCGGCGTCGAGCATACCAATCGCGTCCTTGCCTGACGAACAGACAAGACATCTACCACGCTACCCAGTCCTGCCTGCGATATTGGTCGGTAGGCTGGCCGTCGATGCCCGATACCAGGGGCAGCGGATCGGGTCGGCGCTGATCGTGGATGCGCTAAGACACAGCGTTAGCGCATCCCCGGCAGCCTTCGCATTGATTGTCGATGCAACGGATGACCAGGCGGTGGCGTTTTATCGCAAACATGGCTTCACCTCATTTCAGAGCCGCCCGCTATCACTGTTCCTGCCCATAGCAACAGCGTTGAAGCTATTTGGCTGACAATCGCAACCATCGCTTTGCTCTTGAGGAGCACCAAGGGTCGCTTCGCCAGCGCTCCAACTCGCCCACTCGGCACCCGAAGCATTTCCTTAACCATGGCGGCTCAGGATTGGGCTTTGGCCAGCAAGGACCTGCTGTTTGAAAACGCCGGCGCACCCTCTTATCCGCTTAGCGCTTCTCCTTGTCGCGGCCACGATGACGCTGGCGCCGGCGCCGACAAGGGCCTCGGATTTCTCCGAACCGTGGAAGGATGCGGACCGGGCGCTGGTCGTCGATGCCTACGAATACAATTCCATCGACTGGACCCGGCTAGCCGCCGACAAGCGTCTTGTCGGTTTCATCAACAAAGCTTCCGACGGAATGCCGCCACCCTATTTCTGTTTCGGCGACGAGACCGAGATGCGGCTGTGCAAGACGCTTTGGAAGCGCCATGCGATGGCACAGGAACTGTTCCAGACGCGCAAGGTGGTGGCCAAGGCGCTGGGCCTGAAATGGGGTGCCTATCATCTCGCCCGCCCCGGCAACCCCGTGGGACAGGCCAATAATTTCATCAATTTCGTGAAACCCGGGCCGGATGACCTGCTTGCCCTCGACATCGAGGACGATGATCCCACCCAATGGATGTCGCTCGAGGATGCCGAGGAATTCGTGCGCCATGTGCATCGTCGGGTTGGCCGCTTTCCAGTGCTCTACACCAACGGCACGACAGCCAGGCATATCGCCGACAACAAGTATAAATACCCGCTCCTGTCCCGGCTGCCGCTGTGGTATGCGCGCTACAAGCCAGACATCGGCGTGCATTTTCCAATGGGCAACTGGCAGGGTTATGCGCTCTGGCAGTTTTCGGCGCGAGCAAATTGCGGCCGGTTCCGCTGTCCCTATCGGGTCGCAGGCACACCCAACGATATCGACGTCAGCGTCGCGCCGATGAGCGCCACGGAATTGCGCGCGCAGTGGCCGTTCGGCGGCCTGATCGACGTGCAGCCGGATTATCTCGCCTCGATACCGGTGCCGCTCTCACGCGAGGCGGGGCTCGCCGGCACTGCCATGACCTACGCCACCGTGGCAGCACCCCCGAGCCTCGAGCAACTGGTCGCGGTATTTAGAACGCGCTTGGCCAAATTCAGCAGCGGCTTTCAAATGCCTGCGGCCAAGACGGTGCCGAGCCTTCCGCGCGGGATTGCCGAATATGTCGCCTGGACGCGAAACGAAAAAAAGCGTGCCGCCTCGGTGTCTGCAATTGCCCCCACCGCCGATACGGTCAGCACTGTCTCGACCGAATTCGACAACCGCCTGCGTTGAGGTCGAGGCCGCCTTAAACGTCAGTTCGACTGCTCGCGCGCCACTGCCAGCCAGCCAATGTCGCGGCGGCAAAAGCCTTGCGGCCAGTCGATCCGGTCGAGCGCGGCGTAGGCCTTCTTCTGCGCCTCGCCGACGGTTCGGCCTGTCGCCGTGATGTTGAGCACGCGACCGCCATTGGCGACGAGTGCGCCGCCGTTGATGGCGGTGCCGGCATGAAATATCTCGACGCCGCCACCTGCTGCCGCCTCGACGCCGCGAATGACCGAGCCCTTTTCCGGCGTGCCGGGATAACCCCTGGCTGCCATCACCACGGTGAGCGCCGCCTCGTCGCGCCAGCGCACCGAGGTGTGTGCCAGCTGGCCGTCGGCGGCGGCGTTGAGCAGGACCAGGAGATCGTCCTTCAGCCGCATCATCAGCACCTGGCATTCCGGGTCGCCGAAACGGGTGTTGTATTCGATCAGCTTCGGGCCCTTGTCCGATATCATCAGTCCGGCGAACAGCACGCCGGAAAACGGTACGCCTGTTTCAGCCATGCCGCGCATGGTCGGCTCGACGATCTCGCGCATGGTTCGGTCGATCATCTCCGGCGTCATCACCGGCGCCGGCGAATAGGCGCCCATGCCGCCGGTGTTCGGGCCGGTGTCGCCGTCACTGAGGCGCTTGTGGTCCTGCGCGGTGCCGAAGGGCAGCGCGGTGGTTCCGTCGCAGAGGCAGAAGAAGCTTGCCTCCTCGCCGCTGAGAAACTCTTCGACCACCACTTCGGCGCCGGCCTGGCCGAAGGAGCCGTCGAAACAGGCGTCCAGCGCGGCCAGCGCCTCGTCAAGCGTCATGGCGACGGTGACACCCTTGCCGGCAGCAAGACCGTCGGCCTTAATGACGATCGGCGCACCCGTCTTCTCGACATAGGCCTTGGCCGAACCCAGATCGCCGAAGCGGCCATAGGCGGCGGTCGGGATGCCGTATCTGGCGCAGAGGTCTTTGGTAAAACCCTTCGAGCCTTCCAGCCGCGCCGCTGCCTTTGAGGGGCCGAAGACGCGGATGCCCTCGGCGCGAAGGTCGTCGGCAATGCCGGCAACCAGCGGCCCTTCCGGGCCGACCACGACGAGATCTATTTCTTTCTCGCGGCAAAACCGGACCACCGCTGCATGATCCGAAACATCGAGCCTCACCAGCTCGGCTTCGCCGCCGATGCCCGGATTGCCGGGCGCCGCGTAGAGTTTGGTCAGCAGCGGCGACGCCGCCATCTTCCAGGCCAGCGCATGTTCTCGTCCGCCGGAGCCGATCAGCAAAACACGCATGCCTGGATTCCTTGCCCGTTCCGATCAGGACTGCGCTATTGCGCCCCGGGCGGCGGGTCAAGACATTTGGCTGCCGCGGCGGCGATTCCGCGCCGCGAGCGGATCCGGCCTGCTTGACGCTTGACGGCATTCGCCTCTGCTGCCACTCCAGCAAAATGGAAACCGTCCAGTCGAAAGCGGCCCAGGGCCGCGTCGCCGATGCGCCGAGCGGCCACTGGGTCTATCGCGCGCTGCCGCGGGGGTTGTGGCCCTATGCGCAGCTTGCCCGGTGGGACCGGCCGATCGGCTGGCAATTGCTGCTGTGGCCATGCTGGTGGTCGGCTGCCCTTGCGGCGAGCGCCTATCCGCGTCCGGCGGATCCGCTGCTCTCGCTGCTGCCGTCGCCGTGGTATCTGCTGCTGTTTTTTCTCGGCGCGTTCGCCATGCGTGGCGCCGGCTGCACCTACAATGATTTGGTCGACGAGGACATCGACAACCAGGTGGAACGCACGCGCTCGCGGCCGCTGCCGGCCGGCAAGGTCACGCGCCGGCAGGCCTGGATGTTTGTTGTCGTACAGGCACTGGTCGGCCTTGCCGTGCTTTTGCAGTTCAACAGCTTCGCCATCTCGCTCGGCATCGGCTCGCTGGTCATCGTCGCCGTCTACCCATTCATGAAGCGGTACACCAATTGGCCGCAACTCGTTCTCGGACTTGCCTTTTCCTGGGGAGCGCTGATGGGATGGGCGGTCGAGTTCGGCGATCTCGATGGACCGGCAATCATGCTCTATATCGGCTCGATCCTGTGGGTGATCGGCTACGACACGATCTATGCGCATCAGGACAAGGAAGACGACGCCATCGTCGGCGTGCGCTCGACGGCGCGCCTGTTCGGCGACAATACCAAGGCCTGGCTGGCCGGGCTTTATGGCGGAGCGCTGGTCTGCTTCGCCATTGCCTTTGCCTCGGCGCAGGCACCCGTGCCGGCGCTGGCTGGGCTGATCGCCGCCGGCGCGCATATGGCGCGGCAGATCGCCGTGCTCGACATCGACGATCCGGACCAGTGCCTGAGGCTGTTCAGATCGAACAACCAGGTCGGCTGGCTGATCTTCCTCGGCCTGATCGGCGGCGCGGCTTGGGTGGCGCTGAAGCCGCTGGTTTAGCTACTCCCGCGAAATAAGCTCCTCGCCTCCGATGACCAGCCTGAGGCCGAGGTCGCCGGCGCGGCGGCGGGCGAGGAAGCGCGGACGGCGCATGGTCGAGACGCGGCCCTTGCGGCGGTCCTGCGCCGGCAGCGCCTTGATGGCGGCGCCGAGCGATTCTTCGAGCGTACGGGCAATGCCGTCGGCTTCGATCAGCAGCATCGGCAGGCGGTAGGCATCGGCCCAGGCGCGCCAGTCGGCGGCGACGTCGTCGAGATCGTCGGCCACCAGCAGCGGCACCGACAGCATCGGGTCGTTGTGCAGAAGCTCGAGCGTCACTGTGACATTGCCATCCGGATCCTCCATGGCGCGGGCGGCGACGCCGCGAAACGCGTTGGCGGGCAGAGCGATGATCGCCGGCACGCCACTCATCTCCAGCGTGCGGCGGATAACCGCGCCGCGCTGGTCGATGGTGAAGGTGACGTCGCCATAGTCGTCGCGCGTGGCGTAACTCACCACCTGCGGCAGGCGGAATGGGTCGAGACGCATATTGCGGCCGGCCCAGACTGGCTTCAGTCCAGTGTTCATATCGTGCCTTTCCTGTTTCTCCTGAGAGCCGGTGTTTCCGGTTCTCCGGGCCGGTTTTCCCAGCCTCGTTGTGGAGAAACATTAGCGCGAGCTTCTTATCCTCGCGCTTAAGAAAGTCGGTTAAATTTTGCTGATCCGGGGCGGATGGTTATCGGAATGCGAACCGGCGCAGGCCGGCGAAAGGATCAGATAACCTTACCCGGATTCATGATGCCGGCCGGGTCGAACGCGGCCTTCACCCTGCGCATCAGCTCGATCGCCATTGTCGGCGCCGTCGCGATCAATTCGTCCCGCTTCAACTGGCCGATGCCGTGCTCGGCCGAGATCGAGCCGTGAAACGAGCGCACGACGTCGTGCACGGCCTTGTTCATGACGTGGTAAAGGCCGAGAAACGCCTCGTCATCGCCGTCGACCGGCCGGGAGATGTTGTAGTGCAGATTGCCGTCGCCCATGTGGCCGAAGCAGACGACGCGTGCGCCGGGACTGACCGATTGCACGGCGCCGGCGGCCTTTTCGATGAAGGGCGGGATCGACGCCACCGGCACCGAGATGTCGTGCTTGATCGAGGCACCTTCCGGTTTCTGCGCCTCGGGCAGCACCTCGCGGAAATTCCAGAACGCGTCGCCCTGGGCCATGCTTGCCGCGATCACCGCATCGCCGACGATCCCTTGCTCGAGGCCTGCCTCCAGCACCTCCTCGATCAGCGCCCGTGCATCCTCGGCCGAGCGGCCCGACGAGATCTGCATCAGCACATACCACGGCCAATCGCCGGCCAGCAGCCGCACTACGCCTTGTGCGTGGCGTAGCGTGAAGTCGTAGGGCCTTTGGCCGATCAGCTCGAAGGCGGTGAGCGCTGCCCCTGCACGGTCCATCGCCAGGCTGAACAGCGACAGTGCCGCCTCCGGCGATGACAGGCCGGCAAACGCCACCTCGCGCCCCTTGGGCTTGGGGAAAAGCTTGAGCACGGCGGCGGTGATGATGCCGAGCGTACCCTCGGCGCCGACGAACAGGTCCTTCAGATCATAACCGGTATTGTCCTTCTTCAGCTTGCGCAGATCGTCGAACACTTCGCCGGTCGGCAGCACCACTTCGACGCCGAGGCAGAGTTCGCGCGCATTGCCGTAGGCAAGCACGCCGGTGCCACCGGCGTTGGAAGAGAGATTGCCGCCGATCTGGCAGGAGCCTTGCGCGGCAAGCGACAGCGGAAACAGCCGGTCGGCGGCATCGGCCGCTTCCTGCAGCGTCTGCAGGATGACGCCGGTTTCGACCGTCACCGTGTTGGACAGGGTATCGATCTCGCGGATGCGGTTTAGCCGCGACAGCGACAGCACGATCTCGCGGCCGGACGCGTCCGGCACCTGGGCGCCGACCAGCCCGGTGTTGCCGCTTTGCGGTACAATCGGCGTGCCCGTTTCGCTCGCCAGCCGCATGATGCGGCTGACCTCCTCGACGGTCCCCGGCCTCAGCACCAGAGCCGTCCTGCCATGCCAAAGTCCGCGCCGCTCGGCGAGGTAAGGCGCGATGTCCTGCTGATCGCGCAGCGCATATTTGTCACCGACGATTGTCGCAAAGCGCGCGACGACGGCGGGGTCGAGGTCGGGGGAAATGTCGTTCATAGGTGGAAACTATGGTGCCCAATCCATCTTGTCACGAGGGGCGATCTTGTCACGCGGGGCGGCGGCGCGCGAAAGCCGGTCATTGATCGCCTCGCCCAGGCCGTCGAACGGGATCGGCTCGACGGCGATGGTTTTGGCGCCGCTGCGATCGAGATCCTGCAGATGGGCGAAGAGATTGCTTGCCGCCTCGCGCAGGTCGCCGGTCTCCGACAGGTTACGCAGTGCGGCTGCATCGCGCCAGCCTTCGGCACGGCGGCCACCGAAGGCCAGCAAGGCTTCGCCCGGTGCGACCTCCGCAGCATTGAGCCGCACCGCCGCACCTGGTGCATAGTGCGAGGCGAGCATCCCGGGCGCCTCGATGACCGAAGCGCCGCGCAGCAACTTTGTCCCGGCGACCGCTTCGATCTCTTCGGCGGCAATGCCGCCCGGCCGCAGCAGCCGCAGCTTTCCAGCTTCGACCTTGAGGATGGTCGATTCCAGCCCGACCGGCGTCGCGCCGCCATCGACCACAAGCTTGATCCTGGGGCCGAGGTCGGCGGCCACGGCTTCCGCCGTCGTAGCGCTGATCCTGCCCGAGGAATTGGCACTGGGCGCCGCAAGCGCGCGGCCGAACCTGGCGATCAGCTCGCCGCCAAAGCCTTTCGGCATGCGCAGCGCGATGGTGTCCAGCCCTGCGGTGACCAGCGGATGAATGCCGTTGCCGGGCCGTTGCGGCAGCACCAGCGTCAGCGGCCCCGGCCAGAATATCTGCGCCAATCTTTCCGACAGCGGATCGAACAGCGCGATACGCTCAGCCATCGCCGGATCGGCTATATGGGCGATCAGCGGGTTGAAACGCGGGCGGCCCTTGGCTTCGAAGATGCGGGCCACGGCAACGCCATTGGTCGCGTCGCCGGCCAGCCCATAGACGGTCTCGGTCGGTATGGCGACGACATCGCCGCTCTCGAGCAGCGCCAACGCCCTTTCCATCGCCTCGCCGACGGCACGAATTTCAGCCACTGTCGTCACCTCACGGATGCGGGTGCCTAATACGGCGAGGCCGGGCGAGCAAGCCCAGGGTTGGCGAATGATAAATCGCTAAAATGCGATGTTTCCCCGCAAGCCGGCATCAATTGCCCTCGGCTAGGGTGCCGTCTTGTTGGGCAAGGGGAATTATGATGCTTTCGATGCGTATCGTTGGAGCGCTTGGTCTGGCGTTTATGGCCGGCACGGCACAGGCCTCGTCACTGGTTTTTCTTGGGCAGACGACGGGGGCGCCTTCTGTGGTTGGTGCGGTGGGCGCTGTCGAGCGCGCGAAAACACCGTCGATCGTCGCGCTCGGCGAGAAATCGCCCAACGTCAATGAAACCGTCACCGATGAAAAGGTCGCGGCAATCCCGAGCCAGCCGAGTCATGGCTTCACCGGAAGCCCGATGATCATTCGCGGCGGTATCGTCGGCGACGCCTTTGCAACGCCCGCGCCCAAAGCCGCGCAGGCCACCGCTGCCGCGCCCGCCGCGGACAGCAAAGCCGACCCAAAGGTCGCCAGCAAAACCCCCGAGCCCGTAGCGCCGCAGCCGGCGCCGCTAGCAGCTCCCGACCAGCCGAAATAGCGCCTGAAGCAGCGCCGGAAACCAGGGCCGCGCGAAAGCGCCGCCCTGGTTTACTGACTGAAGCGGCGTGAAGTCTCAGGCCGCTTCTTCTTCGTCCGTATCGTCGGCGTCGTCCGATTCGTCGCCGTCAGCGTCTTTTTCGCCGACGGCGCTTTCGGCCTTCACGCTGTCCTCGTCGTCTTCCTCTTCCTCGTTGTCATCGTCGTCGTCGTCGTCGGAGAGGGTAGCCGACTTATCGTCTTCAGTAGCTTCCTTGTCGGTGTCTTCATCGTCGCCGTCCTCGTCATCCGACAGATCGGCAGCCTCGATGGCGGCGGCAGCGGCCTCGTCGAGCGTCGTTTCGGAGGTGGGTTCAAGCGTCTCGGTCTCTTCTGTCACTTCGATGTCGTGAGCGGAATTCATGGAAGCCTCCGTGGGTTGGGAACACGTTCCTTTTGCCACGCACAGATCATCGGCGTATGACTGTAAGCCGGCTCGAATGGCCGGTAAGCGATGATTTTTTCGCCGATGTCAGCCGGCTATCTTCGAGAAGTCCGCGACCCGGTCGGTCGCCGCGCGGATGCGGGCGAGCAATGCCAGGCGATTGGCGCGCACCGCCTGGTCCTCATCGTTTACGAGGACTTTCTCAAAAAATGAATCAACCGGCTCGCGCAACAGGCTAAGCGCCAGCATGGCGGCGGAAAAGTCTTCGTTTTGAATTGCTTCGCCGGCTTGCCTCTCGGCCTGATTCACCGCCGCGAACAGTATTTTTTCTGCGTCCTCCCGGAACAGAGCCGGCTCAACGCTGCTTGCAATCGCCGTCGCCTTCTTCTCTTCGGCAGCCACGATGTTGGCGGCGCGCTTGGTGCCGGCAAGCAGGTTCCTGCCGTCCTCGGTGTCGAGGAAGGAGCCGAGTGCTTCGACCCGGCGGACGATTTGCAGCAGGTCGTCGTTTTGGCCAATCTCCCCCCTTGAGGGGGAGATGCCCGGCAGGGCAGAGGGGGGTGCCTCGCGCCGAGAGGCCGGCGGGACAGCGCCCCCCTCTGTCGGCTGCGCCGACATCTCCCCCACGAGGGGGGAGATCGGGCGCGAACCTGCCGCCAGCACCGCGTCGATCAGATCATGCCGCGCGCCCTGGTCGCGGAGGTAGACTTTCAAGCGGTCGTGGAAGAAGGAGAGGAGGTCGTGACTCAAGCGCCACGCCATCTCAGGCGTCTTTTCGGCGAAGGCCTCTTTTCCAGACAGCCCTACAAGGCGGTCATAAACTTCAGCTCTGTAAGTTGTTGTAGCAAGACCAGCTGACGTCAGTCGATCTGCGGCCTCAAGGTAAGGCTGCGATCCGTCACGTTGGAATTTCATATATGCCGCTACTATCGGAGACATCATCGAACGGAGAAGCGAAATGTTCACGCCGTTCTCAACCAAGATCCTGACCACGCCCAGCGCCGCCCTCCTCAGCGCATAGGGGTCCTTCGATCCGGTCGGCTTTTCATCGATCGCCCAGAATCCAACCAGCGTATCCAGCTTGTCGGCGAGCGCTACTGCGATCGAAACCGGATCGGTGGGAACACGATCTGACGGTCCCTGCGGCTTGTAGTGTTCCTCGATCGCGGCGGCGACAGAAGGATGCTCGCCCTGCAGCAGCGCGTATTTGCGGCCCATGGCGCCTTGCAGTTCCGGGAATTCGCCAACCACTTCGGTGGTGAGGTCGGCCTTGGCGAGGACGGCAGCGCGACGAGCGAGCGCGGTAATCTCCCCCCTTGAGGGGGAGATGTCGCCGAAGGCGACAGAGGGGGTCGGCACGTCCTGACGCGACGCTCTATCGCGGACAGAGGATGCCGGCGCTTCACGCGAAGCGACCCCCTCTGGCCTACCGGCCATCTCCCCCTCGAGGGGGGAGATCGACTGCGCCACGATTGGTGCCAGTTCTTCGGCCAAGCGCGCAATCCGTTCTACCCGCTCGCCTTGCGTACCGAGCTTGGCATGAAACGTCACATTGAGATGGTCGAGGCGGGCCATGCGCTGGTCGAGCGGCTTTTTGAGATCAAGCCCAAACTTTTCCGTCGATGCCTGCAGCTGGTCGAGATCCGGCAGGTCGCCCTGGTCGGTCTTCCAGAAATAGAGCGCGTCGGACAGGCGGGCGCGCACCACCTTGCCGTTGCCGTGGGCAATCTCCTTGCCGCCATCCTTGGCCTCGATATTGGCGGTCAGTATGAAACGGTTGGAGAGCTCTTCGCCGGCGTGCGGCCGCGTCACAAAACACTTCTGGTTAGCGCGGATGGTGAGCCGGATCACCTCGGCCGGAATGGCCAGAAAATCCTGCTCGAATTCGCCCATCAGCACGACGGGCCATTCGACCAGGCCCGACACTTCCTCCAGCAGCCCCTCGTCCTCGACGAGGTCGAGCCCGCTGGCGAAGGCAAGATTCCTGGCATCGGCAAGAATGATCTCCTTGCGCCGGTCGGCATCGAGCACGACCTTGGCTGCCTCCAGCTTCGCGACATAATCGTCGAAGCGGCGCACCGTGATGGCGCCCGGCGCATGAAAACGGTGGCCGTAGGTGACGTTGCCGGAGTGGATGCCGTCGATCTCGAAATCGACCACCACCGGCTCCTCGGTTTCGGGGCCGAAGGTACACAGGATCGATTGCAGCGGCCGCACCCAGCGCAGCGAGCCGGGCTTGGCCGAAGCCGGCCCCCAGCGCATCGATTTCGGCCAGGGGAAGTTGCGGATGATGCCCGGCACCAGCTCGGCGATGATCTGCTCCGCCGGTCTGCCCGGCCTGGAAATATGGGCGACGTAGAAGTCGCCCTTCTTCGGATCGGAATGAACATGCGCCTCGGCAATCGAGGCAAGGCCGGCCTTGCGCAGAAAACCTTGCACCGCCTGCTCGGGGGCCTTGGTCGAGGGCCCCTTGATCTCCTCGCTGATGTCCTTCGAGCGGGCGGTCAGGCCGCGGATGTCGAGCGCCAACCGGCGCGGCGTCCAATATTCGCGCGCAGCCTCATAGGTCAGCCCGGCTTCGACCAGACCGTCCGTCAAAAGCTTCTTCAGGTCGCCGGCCGCCTTGCGCTGCATGCGCGCGGGGATTTCCTCGGAACGAAGTTCTAGAAGCAGGTCAGGCATTGAAAGAGCTCACGCGACAAAAAACAGCCGCCGCTTCGCGGCGTCCTCCCCCATCGAGGCGGAGGTAAGCGGGGCATAGCAACTCGGTCGGCTGCTGTCACCCTTCCCAGCAAGATCAAGGCGTCCAACGGCGATTTCCGAAAAAATTCAGCCGCCTGTCGGACACGCGCCGGTCCGCCCGTCCTTGGATCAAAGATTTCCATGAACCGAACGCAGCGCTGAAGCGACCAACGCTCAGGCAGAGAGCTATTGGCTGGACGACCATGAAAACGGCATCGACATTCCTGCAGATCCTCGCGCTAAGCGCCTGTTTTGCAGCGCAGGCCCATGGCACGTTCACGATGCCGGGCGTCAGGCAAGCGCTGCGGACAATGGCCGGCTCCAGTGGCCAGGGCGCGTTACAAATCAGCGCTCCCGTCGAAATCGCCTGGAGCTAAGCCGCCAGCCCACCAGCGTCAGTCAGCAAAAATGCCTCGCCGCAGGCCTTGGCCAGATTGCGCACCCGCAAGATGTAACTCTGGCGCTCGGTGACCGAAATCACGCCGCGTGCGTCGAGCAGGTTGAAGACATGGCTGGCCTTGATGCACTGGTCGTAGGCCGGGAATACCAGGCGGTGGTATCCCTCCCCCTTGAGGGGAGGGTGGCCAGACAAAGTCTGGCCGGGAGGGGTCGCCCGTGCAGTGCTCGACGCCTGGCTTGTGGTGCCTTCTGAGGCGACCCCCTCTGCCCGCTTCGCGGGCGTCTCCCCCTCAAGGGGGGAGATGGGCGCGCCGGCTTGTAGCAGCGCCTTGCACTCGGCTTCGGCGTCTTCGAAATGGCGCAGCAACATCGCGGTGTTGGCAAATTCGAAATTGTGGCGCGAATATTCCTGCTCGGCCTGCAGGAAGACATCGCCATAAGTCACCTTGTCGGCGCCTTCGCGGCCGTTGAAGTTGAGGTCGTAGACATTGTCGACGCCCTGCACATACATGGCCAGCCGTTCCAGCCCGTAGGTGAGCTCACCCGCTACCGGTGCGCATTCGATGCCGCAGACCTGCTGGAAATAGGTGAACTGCGAGACCTCCATGCCGTCGCACCAGCACTCCCAGCCCAGCCCCCAGGCGCCCAGCGTCGGGCTTTCCCAGTCGTCCTCGACGAAGCGGATGTCGTGCAGCAGCGGATCGATGCCGATCGCGGCCAGCGAGCCGAGGTAAAGCTCCTGCAGATTGGGCGGATTGGGCTTCAGGATCACCTGGTATTGGTAATAGTGCTGCAGCCGGTTCGGGTTCTCGCCATAGCGGCCGTCCTTGGGGCGGCGCGAGGGCTGGACATAGGCCGCGTTCCAGCGTTTTGGGCCGAGCGCGCGCAACGTCGTTGCCGGATGGAATGTGCCGGCGCCGACTTCCATGTCGTAAGGCTGAAGGACGACGCAGCCATAGTCCGCCCAATAATTATGCAAGGTCAGGATCAGCCCCTGGAACGAGCGGCTGGGATGCATGTGGGCAGGGATATCAACGGTCACGGCGGCCTCCGGCGGGATGCGGCACCTCGTAGAGTGCCGCTCCGCGACCGTCAAGGCGATGGGGTCACCCCTTCGGCGCGGGCGCCGGCTCGGGCTTTACGTTCGGGGTTTCCTGCGCCGTGTTGGATTCGATCGGCGGCAGGCCCTTCATCAATTTCTGCTGCAAGGTGGCAAGCACATCCGGGTCCGGCTTCAGGTCGCGGGCCTGGTTCCACTGGAAGGTGGCTTCCAGCTTGCGGCCAACGCGCCAGTAGGCGTCGCCGAGGTGATCGTTGAGCACCGGATCCTCCGGCTTCAACGAAACGGCGCGTTCCATTTCGCGCACAGCGTCGTCGAACTGGCCAAGGCGGTAATAGGCCCAGCCCAGCGAGTCGACGATGTAGCCGTCGCTCGGCCTCAGGTCGACGGCCTTCTGGATCATCGCGAGGCCTTCCTTGAGGTTCATGTTCTTGTCGACCCAGGAATAGCCGAGATAGTTCAGAACCTGCGGCTGGTCGGGGTAGAGCTCCAGCGCCTTGCGGAAATTCGGCTCGGCCTTCGGCCATTCCTTCAGCCGCTCATAGGCGATGCCGCGCTGGTAGAAAATGTTCCAGTTGGCGGCGGTCGGCGTCTTCAGCACCTCTACCGCCTTGTCGTAAAGATTGGCGGCGGAGCGGAAATCCTCCTTCGAGGAATAGACGCCGCCGAGCGCCAGATACGCGCGCATGTCGTCTGGATGCGCATCGACGATGGCCTTGAGGTGAGCGATCGCCTCGTCGTTGCGGTCGAGATCGGCAAGGTTGAGGCCAAGCTGCAGGTCCGAAAGCTCCTTCAGCGGCGAACTGGCCGGAATGCGGCGATAGAGCGCGATGGCGCCCTCGCCGTCCTTCAACTGCTCGGCAACGGCGGCGAGCTGAACGAGCGCCGCGTCGTTGTCGGGCCTCAGCGCCAGCGCGTATTGCAGATAGAGCCGCACGAACGGCTCGCCGCCGCCGCGGTTGAGCGCGGTGGCGAGATCGAGCAGGATTTCCGAGGCGCCGTCCGACGGGCCGGCAGCGAAGGGTTGGATCTTTTTTTCGCCCTTGTTGATCTTGTCGCGAAGCGCTGCAATCTCGACCTTGCCGGGCGCAAACGTCTCGGCCTTGTCGAGCACCGACAGCGCCTTGGCCTTGTCGCCTTTGCGGGCGAGGAAAGAGGCATAGGCCTGCGCGCTGCGCATCCATGTTTCGGGGGCGGCACCGCCTGCCGCCGTGTCCTGCAGGGTGGCGGTGTAGAGCGCATCCGCCCTGTCGGGCAGGCCCGAGGCGTCGGCAATCAAGGCGCGGTGGAAGGACTTGAACAGGCTGAACCAGTCGGGGCCCTGCAGCTTGTCGATGGAAGCCATGGCCTCGCCGGCGTCGCCCGCACCCTGCTTGGCCCAGCCGGTCATGACGCCGGAGATCAGGCGGTCGAGATCGGATTCGAGCGACAGCTTGAGCCAGTATTCGGCCTTGGAGAAATCCTTCTTGTGGAAGGAATCGATGGCCAGCGCCAGGCGCGAGAAGCGCTCGACGTCGGGAACCGCCTTGAGCTTGTCGGCATAGACCAGGGACTCGTCGAAGCGCCCCTGCGCGATCAGCGACAGCATCAGGCTTTGCTGCAGTCCCGTATCGTTCGGATCGAACGCAAGCGCCTGCTTGTAATAGGAAATGGCGCTGTCGAGGTCGTTGTCGCCTTCGGCAATCCGCGCGGCGAGATAGGCTCCCGAGAAGGATGTGATCCTGACCGGCTCGGCGGTCTGTTTGGCATGCGCCGGCAAAGCCGAGATCGCCATGCCCGTCGCGATTGCCAGCCCCGTCAGCCAGCGCGCATATCCTTGCCGCATCATATCCCTTTCAGCCAAACGCCATCTCCGCGTCAGCGGGATCGCCGTAGACTCGATCTTTACAGGTAAAGCATGGCCTTTTTGGGGTCGTGCTTCAACCCGGCCCGAATTCACAATCGGGTCAAGCAATTAATAAACCATGCCGAAAGAGGTCGCACGACCGCATTGCCACAATCCGGCAATGAGAAACAGGCGTCACGGCCCTGAAACTCAGGACGTTTGCGAAAGCCTTGCGTCGAGCGCTTGCATGGCGACGGTGACAAGATCGTGCAGCCGCTTTTTCGGCACGCCGTCGCGTGCCTGGACCGAAAGGCCGTGCATCAGCGTGGCGTAATAGTCACCCAGCGCCTCGGCATCGGTATCCGGCTTCAATTCGCCATCGCGCACGGCCTGCTTCAACCGCTCGACGATCGATGCGGTGCGCGCCAGCCGGTGCTCCGCCAGCCATTGCAGCACGGCGTCATTTTCGACGGCGCAATTGGTGGCGGCCGTCACCACCATGCAGCCCTGCGGCCGACCCGGCCTCGTATAGATTTCGACGGCGTCGCGAAGCATGCGCTCGATGACGCGCCGGACATTTGGTTCTTCCTCTAGCGCGCGCGTGGCGAAGCCGCCCTCATTGGCTTCGTAAAGCGCCACCGCTTCGCGAAACAGGTCCTCCTTCGAGCCGAAGGCGGCATAGATGCGCGCCGATGCGAGACCAAGTGCCGATACGAGATCGGCCATCGAGGTGCCCTCGTAGCCGCGTCTCCAGAAGGCGTCACGGGCTTTCTCCAGCGCCTGGTCGCGGTCGAATTCCCTTGGCCTGCCTGCCATGGCGGTCTCCAATTTTTTGTCGATCAACAAATAATCCGCTTGACTTCGGATTGCAAATTTCAATTCTTTGTCGATCATTAAATAATTGTCGACAAGGAGACCGGCATGAGTTCACTCGATCAAGGCGCGCCGCTCGGGGCGATAACGCAAGGAGCAAGCAGGGCGAAACACGGCGCAACTCTGGCGCTCCTCGCCTTCGCGCAGCTCATCATCTCGCTCGACCTCAACATCGTGTTCGTGGCGTTGCCGGAGATCGGCGCCGGCCTCGGATTTTCAGGCCAGACCCTGCAGTGGGTGGTCAGCGCCTATACCGTGTTCACCGGCGGCTTCCTGCTGTTCGGCGGCCGGGCTGCCGACCTGATCGGCCAGCGCCGCGTCTTCATCTTCGCGCTCTGGCTCTACGCGCTTTCGTCGCTTGTCGGCGGCCTCGCATGGTCGCCGGAAATCATCATCGCGGCACGCGCGGTACAAGGCATCGGCGCCGCGTTCCTGTTTCCTGCGACGCTGTCGCTGATCAACCGCCTGTTCGCCGAGGGAGCGGAACGCAACCGGGCGCTCGCGGTCTGGGGCGGCGCAGGCGCCAGCGGCCTGACGCTCGGTTCGCTTGCCGGCGGGTTTCTGACCAGCGCCTTCGGCTGGCCGTCGGTCTTCTACGTCAACGTGCTGCTGGCTGGGATCGCCATCATCGCGGCTTTCGCCATCATCCCGCGCGATCGCAAGCCGCACGAGCAGCGCAGCTTCGATCTGCCGGGCGCACTGACCGTCACCGCCGGCGCGACGCTGCTTGTCTTCACCCTGGTTCAGGGGCCCGAATATGGCTGGGGCTCGACCGCAATCATCGTCAGCGCGGCACTGGCGGCATTCTTCCTGATCGCCTTCACCGTGATCGAGGCCAACAGCGCCGATCCGCTGATGCCGCTGCGCCTGTTCCACAACCGCAGCCTTGTCGCCGGCATGACGATCACCTTCCTCTACATGGCGACCTTCGGCGCGCTGCCCTACTTCCTCACCGTGCTGCTGCAGAACGTGCACGGCTTCACCGCCTTGCAGACGGGCCTCGCCTTTCTCGTGCCGTCGGTCGCCATCGCCACCGGCACGCAAGCCGGCGAGCGTCTGGCAACGCGTTTTTCGACACGCAGCACGCTGGTCGGCGGCATGATCGTCGGCGCGGTCGGCACAGCATTGATGGTATCAGGCGCGAGCGCGGAGAGCAGCTATCTGTCCCTGGTACCTGGCCTGATCGTCTCCGGCGTGGGACAAGGCATCGTCTGGACCGCAATGTGGATTGCCGCCGCTTCCGGTGTTGCCCATGACCAGCAAGGCGTCGCCTCGGGGATGGCTTCGACGACGCTCAATGTCGGCAACGCCATCGGCATGGCCGTGCTGATTGCGATTGCGAACAGCCAAATCGGCGAATTGTCAGGCGATGCTTTGAAAATTGCCGTCGCCGACGGCATCCAAGTCGCCTTCTGGCTCGCGGCGGCGGGCATCGTCGTCAGCCTGCTGGCAGCAATGGTGCTTCCGGCAAAGGGGCGATGAGAACAGGCGCGGGGGCGCCGACGCCTCTCAGTTCACCCGGCTGATGCAGAAATCGATGACGTCGATCAGCGCCGATTTCTGCGGCGTCGCTTCGAGCGGCGCCAGCGCGTCGCGGGCGATTTCCCCGAAATGGCGGGCGCGCCCGATGGTGTCGGCAATCGCGCCGTGGCGGAGCATCAGGCCGATGGCCTTCTCCAGCCCGGCATCGTCGGCGGCATTGTCCTCGATGGCGCGTTTCCAGAAGCTGCGCTCGGCCTTGGTGCCGCGCCGATAGGCGAGGATCACCGGCAGCGTCACCTTGCCCTCGCGAAAATCGTCGCCGACATTCTTGCCGAGATCCTTGCTGGTGCCGCCGTAATCCAGCGCGTCATCGATCAGCTGGAAGGCAAGGCCGAGATTCATGCCGTAGGAGCGGAGTGCTGCGCGATCGTTGCGCGTCGCCTGGGCGATGACCGGGCCGACTTCGGCGGCAGCGGAGAACAGCGCTGCGGTCTTGGCCTTGATCACCGCGAAATGCTCGTCCTCGGTGGTCTCGAGGTTTTTGGCGGCGGCAAGCTGCATCACCTCGCCTTCGGCGATCACCGAGGCCGCACTCGACAGGATGTCGAGCGCTTCCAGCGAGCCGACATCGACCATCATGCGAAAGGCCTGGCCGAGCAGGAAATCGCCGACCAGAACACTTGCCTGGTTGCCCCAGATCATGCGGGCGGTCTTCTTGCCGCGCCGCATGCCGCTTTCGTCGACGACGTCGTCGTGGAGAAGTGTCGCGGTATGCATGAATTCGACCGATGTGGCGAGCTTGACATGGCCGTCGCCGGAATAGCCGAACATCTGGGCGGCGGCGAGCGTCAACATCGGCCGCAGCCGTTTGCCGCCGGATGAGATCAAATGGTTGGCAATCTCCGGGATCATCTCGACATCGGAGCCGGCCTTCGACAGGATCAATTTGTTGACGCGCCCCATGTCGGCCGCGGTCAGGTCCATGAGGTCCTTTATCGAGGCGGCTTCGCGCTTCCCGTTTTCAATATTGAGAACGACACCCACGGCAAAACTCCCAACCTCGATATGCACGACGGCAACATGGTCCCTGGACAAACTCTAGGGTGTCACCCACCGGCGCGGCAAGAGGCGAATTGGCGCGCCGGCTCTGGTACATGATCACGCCTACGTTTACATCAACGCCGCAAACTGCGAGTTTCATCCGATGATAGAGCTCATCCGCACCAACGACGCCGTCATCATTTCGTTTGTCGAATCGCTGATGCGCGATGCCGGTATCGGCTGTTTCGTCGCCGACCAGAACATGAGCGTGCTCGACGGCTCGATCGGCATCCTGCCCCGCCGTGTCATGGTGGACGCAGACAAGGCCGATGCGGCACGGCGCATCCTGACGGATGCCGGCATCGCCAACGAGATCCGCCAAAAATAATGTCCGCGTCGCCCGCTGCCCTTGTCCCGGACATGCCGGCTCATACGGTCGACGCCTTCCATCGCGGTCGCTTCTGGCTGGTGCAGCCGAGAAAGGCCGGCCACCGCGCCGGCATGGATGCGATGATGCTGGCGGCTGCCGTGCCGTCCTCCTTCGCTGGGCGGCTAGCCGACTTTGGCGCGGGTGCCGGTGCCGCCGGCCTGGCGGTACTGTCGCGCTGCCCCGCTGCCGAGGCCGTGCTTGTCGAGCGTTCCCCGGAAATGGCGGCCTTCGCCACCACCACGCTTGCCCATCCTGGCAATGCGCATCTCAGCGACCGCGCCTCGGTGCTCGTCGCCGATGTCGCGCTGTCGGGCCGGGCGCGAGCGGCCGCCGGCCTCGAGGACAACAGCTTCGATTTCGTCATCATGAACCCGCCGTTCAATGCCGCAGAGGATCGCGCGACGCCCGATCCGCTGAGAAAGGCCGCGCATGTCTCGGAGGACGGGCTGTTCGACAGCTGGATCCGCAGCGCGGCCGCGGTGGTCAGGCCGAGCGGCGGGCTGGCCGTCATCGCCCGGCCGGAACAGCTCGGCGCCATCCTCGATGCCATTGCCGGCCGCTTCGGCGACCCCGAGATGCTGGCCGTCCACCCTCGCCCGGAAGCGGCGGCGATCCGCATCGTCGTCCGGGCAGCACTCGGCGCACGCGGCAAATTGTCGATCCAGCCGCCGCTGATGCTGCATGCCTATTCAGGCAATGGCCCTTCGGAGCGGGCAGAGCTGATCAATAACGGGCTGGCGTCGCTGTTCGGAGACTGATCCATTCTGATTGCCAGGGCGACGGCATTGCCGTTGGCCGGCGAATTCCTACATGCCTCAAGCAAATCGACCGGAGACCGCCCCCTCGTGAAACGTCTTTTCAACCGCCTGCTGCCGAAATCCTGGCGCTCCACCGTCGTCACCATTCCAGTCATCCGGCTGCACGGCACGATCATGCCCGGCGGCGGTCAGTTCCGGCCCAGCCTGTCGCTCGCTTCCACCGCCGGCCTTCTCGAAAAGCTGTTTTCATTCGACGCGCCGGCGGTCGCCATCTCGATCAATTCGCCAGGGGGCTCGCCGGTGCAGTCGCGGCTGATCTTCAGGCGCATCCGCGACCTGGCGAGCGAGAAGAACAAGAAGGTCCTGGTTTTCGTCGAGGACGTGGCGGCATCTGGCGGCTACATGATCGCTGTCGCCGGCGACGAGATCTTTGCCGACCCGTCCTCCATCGTCGGCTCGATCGGCGTGGTGTCGGCCTCGTTCGGCTTTCCGGAGCTGTTGAAGAAAATTGGCGTCGAGCGCCGCGTTCACACCGCCGGCCAGAACAAGGCGGTGCTCGACCCGTTCAAGCCGGAAAAGAAGGAAGACGTCGAGCGCCTGAAGGCGCTGCAGCTCGAGGTCCACGAGACCTTCATCGATCTCGTCAAGGACAGGCGCGGCAGCAAGCTCAAGGACGATCCCGACCTGTTCACCGGCCTGTTCTGGACGGCCAAGAAGGGGCTAGAGCTCGGGCTGGTCGATGCGCTCGGCGACATGCGCAGCGTGCTGAAGAGCCGTTTTGGGCCGAAGACCCAGCTCAAGCTGATCACCGCGCCGCGCGGCCTGTTCGGCCGCTTCGGCCTGTTCGGCTCGAGCTTTTCGGCGCCCGATATCGCCGCCGCCGCGGCAAGCGGCGTCATCGATGCGGCGGAAGAGCGCGCGCTGTGGGCGCGCTTCGGGCTTTGAAAAGCCGGTGAAAACGTCTAGCATAAATCATCAACCGACCCGACCGGCCGCCTTGCCGGCCTTGCGAGGGAGGAGTTTGACATGCCGCAGATCATTTTCTTCGCCGTCGTCGGCATTGCCGCCTATTTCGGCTACCGCTCCTTCGTCAGGGAAGCCGAGCGGGTGACCGCCAAGGTACGTCGGGCCGAAAAGCAGACGGCCAACGGCACCATGGGAACACTGGTCAAGGATCCGAAGACCGGCGAATACCGTCTGGCCAAGGATTGACCGTCGTCCCCCTCGCGGCCGAGCCAATGAATTCCGGGGCCAGCATTCGGGCGTCGCATGCGCATGCCAAGATAAATCTCGCGCTGCACGTCACCGGCCGGCGCGCCGACGGTTATCACATGATCGAAAGCCTGGCTGTGTTCACGCGCTTCGGCGACCGCATCGAGACGGAACTTGCCGACAGCGATGGGTTTTCGGTGTCCGGCAAATACGCCTCCGCGGTGCCGGCCGACGATAGTAACCTGGTGCTGAAAGCGCGCGACGCGCTGCGGCGGGAGGCCGGTCCCCAGCACGCGCCGGCTGTCGCCATCAGGCTCGAAAAGAACCTGCCGGTCGCGTCCGGCGTCGGCGGCGGATCGAGCGATGCGGCGGCTGTGCTGCGCGCGCTGGTCCAGATCTGGGGACTTGATGTCGGCGATGCCGAACTGGCGCGGATCGGCCTGTCGCTCGGCGCCGACGTGCCGATGTGCCTCGCCGCCAAGCCGCTGATCGCCTGCGGCATCGGCGACGAGCTGACGCTCGTGCCGGGTTTCCCGGCGCTGGGTCTGGTGCTCGCCAATCCCGGCACTGCCGTCTCGACGGCCGACGTGTTCGAGGCGCTTGGCCGCCGCGACAATGCGGGGCTGCCGCCGCTGCCGCGCAACCTCGACTTCCACAGCATCCGCAACTGGCTGGAGATCACCCGCAACGATCTCGAGCCTGCGGCGCGCGCAATCCAGCCCGCCATCGGCAAGGCGCTTTCCGTGCTGAACAAGGCCGGAGCCGGTTTTGCCAGGATGTCCGGTTCCGGCGCCACCTGCTTCGGCCTGTTCGAGACCGGCAATGTGGCCAAGCGCGCGGCCGTCGATATTCGCAGCCGCCATCCAGGCTGGTTTGTCGCGGCGACGCGAAGCGTGACATCGGAGGCTGATGCCCATGGCCAGGATTGACGAGAGCCGCCCCTTCGTTCCCGTGCGCATCGCGGTACTGACCGTTTCCGATACGCGCAGCCTCGCCGACGACAAATCCGGGCAGACGCTGGCCGACCGCATTGCCGAGGCCGGCCATATCCTCGCCGCCCGCGACATCGTCACCGACGACCGCGACAAGATCCGCGACAAGGTCCTGGGCTGGTCGAAGGACGAAGCGATCGATGTCGTCATCACCACCGGCGGCACCGGCTTCACCGGCCGCGACGTGACGCCGGAAGCGCTGGAGCCGAGCTTCGAAAAGCGCATGGACGGCTTTTCCGAAGTGTTCCACCGCATCTCCTACGACAAGATCGGCACTTCGACGATCCAGAGCCGGGCAACCGGCGGCGTCGTCAATGCCACCTTTGTTTTCGTGTTGCCGGGCTCGCCGGGCGCCTGCAAGGACGCCTGGGACGGCATCTTGAAGCCGCAGCTCGACTACCGGCACATGCCCTGCAACTTCGTCGAGATCATGCCGCGCCTGGACGAGCATTTGCGGCGCGGCTGAAGCGAGCCAAGGGGGTCAGCCGGCTGATCCCTTCAGCGAATGACCGGCTCACCGTGAAACCGGCGGCGCGAGGGCGGCGACACGCCGAAGCCAACCTCCATCATCAGCCGCGGCGTGCGCGTCGGCACGGTGCCCATATGGAAGCCGAACGGGTCCTCGACAAAGCCGAGGCCGGCCTGCCCGGTCAGCGTAACCGGGCTCTGCTCGCCATAGACGCCCAGCACCTCTTCCGCCGAATGGCCGACTAGCAGCGTCAGCTGGTGCTTCAGGATGCGGCGGTTGTGGGAGCCGCGGACATAGACATGCGGCCCGGTGTCGGCGTCGACCGGCACCAGGTAGAAAAAGAACTTCAGCATGCGCCAGTCGTCGAGGTCGAAATGGTATTTGCCGAGCGAGGCCATGTTCTTGTCGGCGTCCGAGACGCCACCGGTCGGAAAGCTCCACCAGACGCGGGTGGTGATCAGCTTGGCCTGACTGCCGAGATAGTGCGCCGCGATGTCGAGAAGCAGCGGATCGCGCTGCACGGCGACCGCAGCGCTGCAGTCGAGGACCCGCTCGAAATAATGGCCGCTGAGCAGCGGACGGCCGAAATGCTTTTCGGCATCGGCGTGTTTTTCGGGCAGGAATTCCAGCCGGCGGTCGAAATTGCCGAAGCATGGCGTGTGCTCGGCGAAGCTGGCGATCTCCTCATGGATGGCGGCCGGCAGCATCAGGCCCGAATAGAGCCCCTCCGTTTGCAGCGCGCCAACGACGGCATCGCGATCGACGCCGGCGAACATCGTTTCACCGACATTGCGCGCCGGCGGAACGGGCTTCGCACCGCGCCAGTGCAGGCGCCGCGCCGGCATGGTGCGCGCCAGCATGAACATTGGCAGCCATGCCGGATTCTCGCGAAGGTCCGAAAGATAGGTCGGAATGCGGGCGGCGATGCGGCGCAGCGTACCGCCGTTGCGTGCGATCGCCTCGAGGCTTGCAGCGCCGGACTTTTCAGGGCTTGAAAGGGTCATCGGGGTCCTCAAAATGTCGAGGGAACAGCATCGACGTTAGCCGTCGCCGCTCCGGCACACCCCAAACCCTATTCGCCCATATCGCTGGGAATGGTAACGCCCGGCCAGATTTTGTGCAATGCACAATAAACGACGAGCCGCCAGAAAATTTGCTTGGGCCCCTGAACCGGGACGGTAAGCCGTCACTTCCGCGGCGCGACCCAGATCTCGGCGTGGAGCCTCCTGGTCGCCAGGCCGCGGGCGATCGCTTCGGCGCTGCGGGCGTTCTTCGACAGCGCCGCGGCCTGACGCTTGCTGATCACCAAGCCTTCGGCGAGAGCGCGATTTCCGGCAAAGACGCGTGACAGGAAGGGCGCGCGGCTGCCGCGAGCCCGCGAGAACCGCGCCGCCATGGTTTGCCTGGCGGTATGGGCGACGACCTCGTCGATCCAGCCCTCCCCCAGCCGCGCGCCTGGTTCTAGCAAAAGCAGCCAGTCGCCCTTGGCCTGCCTGATGCCGGCGGCGATGCCGCCGCTGACATAGTGGCAGCCGGCATGTTCGGCGACGCGGTGCGTCTGATCGGTCGAGCCGGTGTCACAGACGAGAACGTCGCGCACCACGCCTTCGACCGCGCCACCGATCAGCGAGGCGAGCGTGCGGGCAAGGCCCTCCTCGTCATTCAAGGTTTCGATCAGGACGCTGAGCATGTTTAGCCGAATAGCGGAAAGCGGTGGGCAGCGCCAGTTTTTGCGGCGCGCTGCGAGAAAGTTCTTGCTTTGTTCTCATCGATGCGATAGGAATACATTCATGAGCAGAGCGATTCGACAACGGGCGGACAGTCCCTGGGAAAGGGCCAAAATGGAACAGATCGTGCGTGCCGACATTGCCGCCTTCGGCGCTGGCAGGGCAGAGATGGCGAATGCGATGATCGAGCAGAGCGGCATGCGCGTCCGCCCGGACCGCAATCGCGGCAGGTCGGCGG
Source organism: Mesorhizobium sp. M1348 (assembly GCF_040317925.1). Lineage (NCBI taxonomy): Bacteria > Pseudomonadati > Pseudomonadota > Alphaproteobacteria > Hyphomicrobiales > Phyllobacteriaceae > Mesorhizobium > Mesorhizobium sp. M1348. The sequence continues at coordinate 37,628 of NZ_JAMYLH010000024.1, forward strand.
GCATCAATCCGTCTGGCCGTTTCGAGCCGGTCAGCCGGCATGTGTTCGACGATGGCTGGAATTCGCTGGAGGAGCTGCCGCCGTTCAAGACCGAGGTACAGGTCGAGAAGCCGCGCACCATCATCACGCGCAACGAATCGCCGGACATCTCCTTCGACCGCTCGATCAATCCCTATCGCGGCTGCGAACATGGCTGCGTTTATTGTTTCGCGCGGCCGACGCACAGCTTCATGGGCCTGTCGCCGGGGCTGGATTTCGAATCGAAGCTGTTTGCCAAGCCGGATGCGGCGCGGCTGCTCGACAAGGAATTGTCCAGGGATAATTACCAGCCGCGCACCATCGCCATCGGCACCAATACAGATCCCTACCAGCCGATCGAGAAGCAATACCGGATCATGCGCGAGATCCTCGAAGTGCTGGAGGCGCGCGGGCATCCGGTCGGCATCGTCACCAAATCGGCGCTGGTGACACGTGACATCGACATTCTGTCGCGCATGGCGGAACGCGGGCTGGCCAAGGTGGCCTTGTCGGTGACGACGCTCGACCGCATGCTGGCGCGCACCATGGAGCCACGCGCGTCGACGCCGACTAAGCGGCTGGAGGCGATCAGGCAGCTTTCGGACGCCGGCATTCCGGCCTCGGTGATGGTCGCGCCGATCATCCCCGGACTGACCGACCCGGAAATGGAGCGCATCCTCGATTCGGCGCAGGCAGCGGGCGCGCGCGAGGCCGGCTATGTGCTGCTACGCCTGCCGCTGGAGGTCGCGCCGATCTTCAAGGACTGGCTGCTGCGCCACTATCCCGACCGCTATCGCCATGTCATGTCGCTGATCCGTTCGATGCGCGACGGCAAGGACTACGATTCGGAATGGGGCAAGCGCATGAAAGGCTCCGGCCCCTATGCCTGGCAGATCGGCCGGCGCTTCGAGATCGCTGCCAAACGGCTCGGCCTCAATGCCGAGCGGCGCTCGCTGAGGACCGACCGGTTCATCCCTGCTGCCAAGGCAACCGAGCAGCTGATGCTGCTGTGACAAAGCGTCTCGCGCCAGCCGATTGAAACGGCCGGCAGCAGGCGAAAAAATCCCGTCCGGCCTGTCCTGTCCCCGGGCTTGCAGACGGTAGCCCCCTCCTGGTCCGGTGCCCCGCCCGACCCGGAGGGACTTGCGGAGAATCGGAGCCGATGCGAACCTCGCCGCACCATGGCTCGCCCGCGTTCCGATTCTCCGCTTCTCTTCGAAATCGTCGAGAGACCCGACTTCTCCTTCGAGACGAAGGCGATGGCCGAAGGCCTGTGGCCGGTGGCGGGAACGGACGAGGCCGGCCGCGGCCCGCTCGCCGGGCCGGTCGTGGCGGCAGCGGTGGTTCTCGATCCCGCCAACATCCCCGACGGCCTCGATGATTCCAAGCGGCTGACGCATTTGCAGCGTGAGGCACTGTTCCTGAAAATCCTCGGCTCCGCGCTCGCCGTATCGATGGCCTCGGTCAGCGCCGAAGGCATCGATGCCTCCAACATCCTCAAGGCCAGCCTAGAAGCGATGCGCCGTGCCGTGGCAGGCCTGTCAATCCGGCCGAAGCTGGCGCTGGCCGACGGCCGCGACGTGCCGCCTGGCCTGCCCTGCGAGGGCAGAGCGCTGATCAAGGGCGACCAGCGCTCGCAGTCGATCGCCGCAGCCTCGATCGTCGCCAAGGTGATGCGCGACCGCATGATGTGCGGCTGCGGCAGCCATCATGTGCATTACGGCTTCGAGTTGCATATGGGCTACGCCACTGTCCGCCATCGCACGGCGATCGATCTGCATGGACCAGTGGCGCGGCTGCACCGCGCCTCCTTCGCGCCGTTCCGGTTCGGCGGCACCGAGGTGCTGGAGGAAGAGGGCCTTTCGGGCCTGGATTGAGCGATCCGGCCAGGCGTAATCTCCCCCCTCGAGGGGGAGATGTCGCCGAAGGCGACAGAGGGGGTCGGTACGTCCTGGCGCGACACCATGTTGAACGACAGAAATGGCTGGCGCTCCACGCGCGGCGACCCCCTCTGGCCTGCCGGCCATCTCCCCCTCGAGGGGGGAGATTACGCGCTCTGCTTTCGCTAACAAAAAAGCCGCCAGGTTTCTCAGGCGGCTTTCGATGACTTGTTGATGCAGCCGTTCAGTTCAGCTTCGACTTCAAATCCTGCAGCGAGGCGTTGAACAGGCCGGCGCCGGCCTTGGCGTCGATCTTGCCGGCCAGCAGCGCGCGCGCGGCTTCGACCGCGATGTCGACGGCGCTGGCGCGCACTTCGCCGATCGCCTCGCGCTCGGCCTGGCCGATCTTCTGCTCGGCCAAGGCGGTACGCCGGGCGACATAGTCCTCGGTCTTCTTGTGCGCCTCGGCGGCAAGCATGTCGGCTTCGCGCTTGGCGGCGGCGACGATGGCCGCGGCCTCCTGCTCGGCTTCCTTGCGCTTGCGCTGGTATTGGCCGAGCAGCTGCTGGGCCTCTTCGCGCAACCGGCGCGCTTCCTCGAGCTCGGAGCTGATCTTGTCGGCCCGCGCATCGAGCGCCTTGGCGATCATGCCCGGCACCTTGATGTAGATGGCAATGCCGAGGAAGATTACGAGGGCAACGGTTGCCCAAAGCGTCGCGAGAGATGTGGCGTCCATGATGCGCTCCTCACCCGGCCACGGATTTGACGGCGGCCGCGATTTCGGCCTTGCTGGCCTTGCCGCCGACAAGCGCCTCGACGATGGCCGAAGCGGTGTCCTCGGCGATGGTGCCGACTTCCTTCATGGCATTGGCCTTGATGGAAGAAATACGCGCCTCGGCCTCGCCAAGCTTCTGGTCAAGCGCTGCCTCGATCGTCTTGCGGGCAGCTTCGGCTTCCGCCTTGGCCGCATCGTTGGCTTGCTGGCCGATCGCATTGGCCTTGCCCTTGGCTTCCGCCAATTCCTGCTCATAGGCGGCAACGGCGGCATCGGCCTCGCTTTTCAGCCGGGCAGCATGATCGAGATCCTGCGTGATGCGGTCGTTGCGAACGTCGATGATGCCGCCGACGCGCGGCATCACTACCCGTTTCAAGAAGAGGTAGAACAGCCCGAAAGTGATTGCCAGCCACAGCAGCTGTGACGGGTACGTCGCCGGATTGAATGGCGGGAACGTGCCGTGCGCCTCGGCAGGCACGCCGGTGGCGGCGCTGCCGCCTTCGACGGCGGGCGCGGACTCTTGCGCAAAGGCAGATGTCACGAACATGGACTATCCCCGAAATTCAGGCCCGCCGCAAGATCGCGGCCGGCCTGTTCAATTCTTCCCAATGTTCAGCCGAACAAGTATTCAGCCGAACAGGGCGAGAAGCGCGATGAGAAGCGAGAAAATACCCAGCGCTTCGGTCACGGCGAAGCCGAAAATCAGGCGGCCGAACTGGCCGTCGGCGGCCGACGGGTTGCGCAGCGCGCCCGCCAGATAGCTGCCGAAAATGTTGCCGAGGCCGATGCCCGCGCCGCCCATGCCGAGGCATGCGATGCCGGCGCCGATGTACTTTGCTGCTTCTGCGTCCATTTGTTCAACTCCTTTGGATCTAAAATTCCGTTGCAAAATCGATCCGGCGGCAATGCCGGAAACCTTGTCAGTGCCCGGGATGCAGGGCGTCGTTGAGATACATGCAGGTCAGCACGGCAAAGACGTAGGCCTGCAGGAACGCGACCAGCAGCTCCAGCGCCGTCAGCGCCACGGCCATCGCCAGCGGCAGAACCGAGCCCGCCACGCCGACCGCGCCGAGCGCGCTCAGGCTGACGACAAAGCCCGAGAACACTTTCAGCGTGATGTGACCGGCGAGCATGTTGGCGAACAGGCGAACCGAGAGGCTGACCGGACGCGAGACGAAGGAAATCACCTCGATAAGCACCACCAGCGGCAGCAGGTAGATCGGCACGCCATGCGGGACGAACAGCTTCAGGAAGCCAAGGCCGTGCTTGGTGAAGCCGTAGACGACGACCGTTCCGATCACCAGCGCAGCGAGGCCGAAGGTGACGATGATGTGGCTGGTGATGGTGAAGAAATACGGGAACAGGCCAAGCAGGTTAGCGACAAGCACGAACATGAACAGCGAGAACACGAAGGGGAAGAACTTCATGCCTTGCGTGCCCGCGGCGTCCCTCAGCATATTGCCGACAAATTCATAGGCCATTTCCGAGACCGACTGAAGGCGGCCCGGGACGAGGCTGCGGCTCGACGTGCTGAGGTAGAGAAACGCCGCTGCGACAGCAACTGTTGCAAGCATGAACAGAGCCGAATTGGTAAAAGACAGGTCGTAGCCGCCGATGTGAATCGGAATGATCGGATGGATCTGGAACTGGTGAATCGGATCGACCTTGTCAGCAGCCACTTTAAATCCCCATCAAAGCCGCAGACGGCTTCAGTATCCTGTTCAATGCGCCGGCATGCGGCGCCTCAATTCATTCTTTCGGATCGCGCGGTTTGTCGCCCGTTCCGAAATCCGACACAAGCCCGGCTGAACGCAGGACATTTAGCACGCCGGCGCCAAAACCCAGCAGCAGCCCGACTATCAGACCCCATGGCGATGTCCCCGCCACGCGATCGATAAACCAGCCGAGAGCCGCACCGACCACTATCCCGGCGATGAACTCGCTGGACAGCTTGAGCGCCTGGCCGTACCCGGCCACACTGCCCGCTTTCGCGTCGTCTTTCCCCTCGAGCCGATCCGGCCGCCTTGTCGCAAGCGATGCTTCAAGGTCGCGCCGGCGGCGCTCAAGATCGTCGTCGCGGATGTCGGCTTCATGCTGCTTGCCGCGGCCGGTTTTTCCGGTTCCGTCTGGCCCATTCTTGTCGGCCACGCAACCCCCCTGCCCGGTCAGACCGTCACCGTCCGTCCGCTTCTTAAAGTCGCCGGCAACATAGTTAGAGGGTCCGCGCCCGTCAAGCCACGGGCGGACGTTCAAGCTCAAGTATTTTTTCGTTATAAATCAGCCGCTTGCCTGGGTGCGACATCGTGCCCGACGCCGTCCCCGACGGGCTGTGGCCGAATCCCCGCGGCGATGCGTCTTCGATCGGCCGCTCTCCCGCGAAAGATGCAAGGGCTGCCTGAGCACTCAGCTCCAGCCGCCGCCATAGGTGCGGTAGAAGATGTGCAGGCCGATCCTGGTCATTTTCTTCATCGTCCTCGCCCAGCCCGGATGGACGTAGTTGGCGTAATAATGCGTCGACGAGCCGACTTCCGGAATGAAGATCTTGCCGGCTGTGACGGCCATGGCGACATCCTGGGCGGTCTGGTAGGCGGCGGGGTTGTCGATGCGCTTCTTCCTGCCGTCGCAGGCGAAGGAAAACTGGCAGCGGTTGAACCAATTGTCGTTCTGGTAGACCACGCCGCAGATCGAGTTCGGATAGGCCGGGTTGCGGACGCGGTTGAGGATGACCTGGGCGACGGCGGCCTGGCCACGCACGGATTCGCCGCGCGCCTCGAAATAGATGCCGTTGGCGAGACAGGCCTGCTCCGGTTTGGAAAAGACGCTCGCCGGCAGCGGCGTCTGCATCCAAGAATGATCGCCCTTGCTCAGCGGCGGAATGAAGCGGCCATCGTTCGGGTCCTCGTCCTGCAGCAAGGCCTCGAAAGGCGACGCCTGTGCGTAATCGGGAGCCGACGAGGCATAGGCGGTTGCCAGCACGTCGGGATGATCGTTGTTGACCAGCGCGGCAAGCATCGCCGGCACGCCGGGATCCGGCTTCTTGTCGACGCGCGTGTGGAAGGCGGCGGCGATCTGGATTTCCTTGCCTTTGATCTCGGGCTTGGCGAAGGCCATCCTCAGCCCGCTGTCCATGCTTGGGCGGAGCAGCGAAGAGGTGCGCTCGAAGATCGAGCCGGCGTTGAAGTTCTTCGGCGGCGAAACGGGCGAGACCTGGATGATGCGGCCCTTCTTGTCGGCGCGCATGATGCGTTCCTCGTCCGGCGTCGTGCCGGCGCTGCCGCCCTTGCCGCGAAACGAAACGGTGCCGATGCCGGGCAGTTGGACACCGGAGCCGGACAGCGAGCCGGTGCTGCTGGAATCGAGGAAGGGCATTTCGGCGGCGTGAACGGAGCCGGCGACGGATTTCTCGACATAGGCGTTCCAGCGGACGCTCGGCGCCTCCAGGCCGGAGACCAGGCTGGTCATGTCCTGATAGGCAACGACCGTCGGAAAGCCGACCCAGATGCCAAGACCAATAATAAACGGAGACAGGAAGGAACGCTTTTTCTCACCGGCGGCGGCGACAAGCCGCGTCAAAACACGTCGATGCACGGAACTCTCCAGAAACGCGACGGACCCCACTGGAGAGCTACAATGATGCATTAACCTTGATGGGGCGTTAACAGCTTAGAACGTTGTTTTCCCATCTCGTGTCGAAGTCAGGCGCTTTTGCGGCTATCCGTTGACGGAAGAAAGATCGGCCAGGCGATCAGCGCGCAAATAGCCGCACCCAGCCAGACGCCTGCCCACGAGCCGAGCACGAGAAGCCCGGGAATGGCGATCGGCACCAGGAAGAAGGCAATGAAGACCAGACTGTTGGCGAGGCCGAGCGCCGTTCCGGCCTGGCTCGCGCCGGCCAGCGTCGCAAGCTCGGTGTAGGCGACGCCGTGCCAGGAGGAGACGCAGATGCCGGCCACGACCAGCACCGCAACGATCGCCAGCGAAAGCATCGGCACTTGGCCTGACAAGAATTGGGCCGCCAACAAGACGAGCGCGGCAAGCACGGTGAAGGCGACCACGCTCAGCATGCTGCACAGACGCAGGAACGGCCGGCGATTGCCATGACGGTCGGTGTAGCGACCGCTCCAGACGCGCATGACCATGGCGCCGACCTGCACGGCAGCCAGGCTGGCGCTGATCACGGCTGTGCCCATGCCGGCGAAATCATGCAGGAAGACGGAAGCAAAGGTGAGCACCGCCACCTGCGGAAAGCATAGCAGGCCGATGGCTGTTGCGATGCGCCAGACGGCCGGGTTGCGCAGCGGCGCCGGGCCGGCCGGCAATGCCGTGCTGCTCGAATGCGCGCCGTCATGCGCCGGCGGCTGATGCAGCCAGCGCCAGGCGAGCGAGGTCGAGACGGCGGATGCAGCCGCCAGAAGTCCGAAGACCGCCGTGAAGCCATGGGCTGAAGCGAGCGATGGCAGCACGAGCGCGCCAAGCCCGCCGCCAAGCGGCACCGCCGTCTGCCTGATGCTCATGGCAAAGCCGCGCTCGCCTTCGCCGAACCAGGCCATGATGGCGCGGCCGCTGGAGCCGTTGACGCTGCCGCCGAGCAATCCGGTGACCAGCAGGGCAGCGGCGAGAAGCGCGACGCCGGGAATATGGGCCGGTGACGGCACCACCAGCGCGGCCATGACAAGCAGCCAAACCGCGGTTGCGCCAAGCCCGGTCAGCAGCACGCGGCGGTCGCCCCAGCGATCGGTCAGCAGCCCCCACGGCAATTCGCTCAGCGCCACGCCCAGGCCGAGAAGGCCAAGCGCCAGGCCGAGTTCGCCATTGGAGAGATGATAGCCCGAGCGCAGGAACACCGCCGTCGCCGGAATGCCGGAGAAGGTCGCGGAAAAGCAGGTGTTGGCGGCGACGCCGATGCCCAGCACCTTCCAGCGATGATTGGCTCGAAGCGCCGCCGCTTCCGACGGGGCGGCAACGGCGCCTGGGCGAAGCGGTTTGCAATCTGGTCCTGTGGCGACAGCGGACATGGTTCAGCTCCTGCATGGGCTGGTTGCGTTCGGTCTTGACGCGCTGTCTCTACCGCCATAGCTTCGTACTGAATATCAGGAAATTTTGTACGAAATGTCCCAAATATCAGGACTATTGCCATGCGACGCGTGACATTCGATCTCGACGTCCTGCGCAGCTTCGTCACCGGCATGGAGCTGGGCAGCTTCGCCAAGGCAGCCGACCGGCTCGGCCGCTCGACCTCGGCAATCAGTGCGCAACTGAGGAAGCTGGAGGAGCAGGCGGCGACGCCGATCTTCCGCAAATCGGGGCGCGGCCTGGCGCTGACGGACGCGGGCGAGACCATGCTCGGCTATGCGCGGCGGCTGATCGAGCTCAATGACGAGGCCGCCTCCGCCATCCACGATGTCGAGCTGGAGGGTTGGGTGCGGCTTGGGCTACAGGAGGATTTCGGCGAGGCGGTGCTGCCCGAGGTGCTCGGGCGCTTCGCCCGCGCCCATCCCAAGGTCAAGATCGAAGCCAGGATCGCACGCAGCCATGAGCTCGCCGAACGGATCATTTCGGGCAACCTCGATATCGCGCTTGCCTGGCACAATGGCGCGACGCTGCCTTACAGCCGGCATGTCGCCGACGTCCAGATGCGCTGGATCGGCCCGGCAAAACAGATCGAGACCAGCCTGCGCGAAGGCGAGCCGTTACCGCTGGTGGCGCTCGAGGCGCCGTGCCTGCTGCGCAGTGTGGCGACCGAAACGCTGGACCGTGCCGGCCTGGCATGGCGGATGGCCTTCTCCAGCCCGAGCCTTGGCGGCATCTGGGCAGCCGTCGCCGCGGGGCTCGGACTGACGATCCGCACCGATATCGGCCTGCCGGCCACGGTCAGGGCGATGACGCCGGAGATCGCCGGGCTGCCCGCCTTGCCCAAGATGGCGCTGTTCCTGCACCGCAAGGAGGCCGAGCCCGACCCGGTAGCGGCGCGGCTTGGCGACATCCTGCTGCAGGCGGCGCTGGAAGCGTTGCCAGGAAGTGGCGACGCGGATGGTCTGAGGAAAGCGGCCTAGCGCAGACGAGCCGAAAGGGCCGCAGGGCGCTCTATGACTTAGTCGGTCGAAGAAGCAGTAATGCTGGCGATCCCTCGCGCCCCCCTCTGTCCTGCCGGACATCTCCCCCACGAGGGGGGAGATTAGCAGCTTCGCCGTCCCACCCGTCTTTCGGCGTTGGAGATTGGCTAAAGCGGAGGGGACGGCCAATCTCCCCCAAGTGGGGGAGATGCCCGGCAGGGCAGAGGGGGGCGCTGTCCCGCCGACGTCTCGCAAGGTTCCGCGAATGATGATCTAACGGCGCTTCTTCGCCTTGCCGGCGAACGGGTTGTCCGAGGTGCGCAAGGCGATGCGGATCGGCACGCCGGGCATGTCGAAAGCCTCGCCTCTATGCTACCAACATGCTTAACGCCAGTCATCGGCGAGCGGTCTCTTGCTTCAACGAGCTTTTTCGGTGGCGTGCTGGTCCCGGTCAGGGGATAATTCCCCGAGGGCCCCGGCGTAGCTGAATCTGGCGGGTACCGCAGCATTTCTTGAACTTCATACCTGAACCGCAAGGACATTGATCATTGCCGCCGCGTTGCAGCCGGCCGACCAGGGGCAGCAGCGCTGCGGAAGGCAGGAGCGCCGCTGCAAGGGCAGCCAACTTGGCCGAGATTCCCGGTACGACGAGGCGACGACCGGATTTGAACCCTCGCCACGCCCGTTCGGCCACATACTCCGGATCCACCTTGGGCAAGATGTTGAAGAGCACCGTCTGATTGGCGCCTGACCTTGCGAGAAACTCCGTCGACACCGGGCCTGGTGCAACGCATGTGACCGTCACACCGGTTCGGCGCAATTCCTGGTGAAGCGCCTCTGAGAAGAAGCGCACGAAAGCTTTGCTAGCGAAGTACAGAGCCATATAAGGCCCGGGAACGAACCCGGCCACGGAACTGAGATTGAGCACCCCGCCCCGTCGGCGCGCCACCATCCCCGGCAGAAAATGGAGGGTCAGTTCTGTGAGGGAATGTATGTTGAGATCGATGATGCCGAGTTGACTATCAATAGGCAGCGCCGTCGTCGCGCCCCGCAGGCCATAGCCGGCGCTGTTGACCAGGACATCACAGACCAGGCCGTGTGCGGACAGGAAGCCCTCCAGGCGCGTTGGCGCATCGCCTGCCACGAGATCCAACTCGAGCGTGAATGCCTCGCCACCCCTCTCCCGAACCTCAGACGCCGCAGCGGCCAAACCCTCGGGCGAGCGGGCAACCAGCACAACCGCACCGCGCTCCCGTGCAGCGACGCTCGCAATTGCCCGGCCAATTCCACCCGAGCCGCCAATCACGACGACGGCGGGCCGGAATTCACAGTGCGAAATCATGTCGCGTTCCTCTGTCCTGCAGGAGCGGCAACACTTGGATCGAGCAGCATCACTTCATCGGCGACAATGCCGTTCAGGATCTTTTCGAATCTCTCCAGTGCTCGTGCAACGTTCGCTCCATCCATGACCCGGTGATCGTAGTGGATGCGGACATTCACCGATCCGTCTTTGCCGATCGGACCGTAGTTGAGAAGCGTGGTCAATGGTGTCAGCGGGTTGAGTGATTCGGCACCGAGACCAGAATAGACGGACAGTTGGAAGGTACCGAAGTAATTTGCCCTTTGCCGGGCGATGTTCAACCCTAGCCACATAAGCAGCCACCTGACTGGCGCGGGCGCACCTGCCATCCGCAAGGCACGCCGGAACTCCGGGACCTCCAGGATCGGCCGTGATCGAGCCGCGTGGATGGATCCCTCAAGTTCCGTGATGGAGTAGCGCTCCGGGCGCTTGATGCAGCTCAGCAGAACCGCCGGCTCGCCATCATATTCGCGCTCGTGGGCAATCGAGGCTACGCTTGCCGGATACTCGTAAAGCTGCGGCCAGGGCAACTTGACATAGGCGCGCCGCAGTTCCGGCATCTCTAGGGCGAGAAGCGCATATCCTTTCAGGAAGATCGCGGTCCACGAGGGCCTGGTCTGCTGCCCCATTCGAGCCGTTACGAGGGGGCCGAGGTTCATCTGACGCTGTACCGCGACCCGTGGCACGCCGATCGAAAACCTCATCAGGTCGCCAACAAGGCGCCGGGGCGCGGAAAGCTTGAGGGCTCGGCCTCGCATCAAACGTACCTCTAATCTCTAATAAAGATAAGGGAGTATTCGCTTGGTCTTTTCCATATAGGCACGGTATTGCGGGCCGAAATTCTCCAGCATCATACGCTCTTCCTTGTCCACTCTCAGCAGGAAAAGGACTGCGAACCCAATCAAACCCGATATGCCCGCAATCCAGTTCGGCAGCAGAAAGACCTGGCCGAGGCCCATGAGCAGGAACGAGGTATACATCGGGTGGCGGACCAAGGCGTATGGTCCGGCGCAGATGAGTTCATGCCGTTCGCGGATCTCCAGCGTAATCGACCAGTTCCGGCCAAGTTCCTTGTGGGACCTGCGAAAAACCCATAGCGCGGAGCAGAAGATGATTGTGCCGAGAGCCACGGCCCACGCGCTGGCCGGGTGGTCAGCCGCTGCGGGCATGCCGGTGACAACATAGAAGGCAGGCAGGATTGCGAGGCCAAACAGAGCAGATGCAAGCCCGACGATCTCTGAACGTGAGCGGTAGCCAGTTACAATTCGCACGCGCCTTGCCCGGCGCTCGAAGGGATACCGGATCACGTACCAAGCAACGATGCCGATCACCCAAATGACCTCGCCAAGTGAGGCTGCCGCAATGCTCACTTCAGGTCACCAGCGCCCTTTCTGCGATCGCGACTGTAGCAGCTGCCCCTGGGTATGGCCACTTCACCCATCGCCCTCGATTTCGTCACCGGCCGACCTTCAGGCGCAGCGATCCTCTCCGAGTTAGTCCGCAGACGCGAAAGCAGGAGGGGCAGTACCGATCGCATTCGGTCCCCATTCATCCCTCGAATCTTGGTTATGTATTCATCTCCCGAAGCTCGGTTATGAATTGTTGCGGCCGGAGCTGAATGGCGGGAGTCTTATATCCCATGGAATGAGCGATGTTCGCCACGAACCCGTTGCAGTTCAAGACCGTCGCCTGCCAGACATGCGAACTCGCCTGCAGCTTGCGGATGTAGGCAACGACTTTGTCGTATTCGGCCCGGGTCAGTATGATTTGCCAGCTTGCGGATCTGTATGGTTCTTCCAGATCACCGTCGCTCCACCCGGTTTCGGCTGGCACCGGCACGACATGGCCCAGAACATAGGGAACCGCACTGTTCGAAGCCGGGTGAAGGCCCGCGACTTGGGGATCGATCATTCTCCCGGCCCGGTCCACGCGCCCAAAAACTGCGTAGGTGTGGCCGTAGCTTAGGGCGTAGCGGGAGCGGAACTCGATGAAGTACCGCTCGTCGTTTTTTTGAGGCGCAGCTCCGCCATCGGCATAAGATATGAAATTCGGCTGGGGCGGCAGGTCTTTCGTCTGACATGCCGCTGCCGGGAGGGCCACCAACGCCACAAGCAAGAGACGGCTATTTACAAGCGTCATCGCCGCGTCCATTCCCGAACTTCACAAAGCACAGACTTAATAACGGCCTATGCCCGCCAACCGCGCCCTAGGCTATGAAGCCGGCCAAAGCCCCGGCTGCGTATGTATGGGGAAGGGCTTGGCACCCCTTCCCCATACAAGCCGGTCCTTACTTAATCACTGGTTGCTCTACCGGAGCGGGCGCCGGAGCTTTACCCTTTCCTTTGCCGATCCAGTCGTTCGCGCAGCCGCTCAGGCTGGCAACGGCGAGCACAGCAACCATTGCAATCAATATCCTGCTCATCAAGCAATCCTTTCCCCGGGGGCGGAATAGCCTATAGAATCGCCACAAATAAAACGATATGCAGCCCCACGAAGTTAGCTGCGATCTACACCAACGCCTAGTGCAGAAATGACACAGTTGGCACCCGGTTGTCGGCGGCACCTTTGCGGTGACGTGCTGGCAGGGTTCACCGTCCAACGGAGATCAGGCCTGCCCACCATCAAACAACCACCACCGTCGTGCCCAAAGGAGTACGGTCGTAGAGGTCAATGACGTCGTCATTTATCATACGGATGCACCCGTTCGATACCGCTGTGCCTATCGTCCATGGCTCGTTTGTACCATGTATCCGGAAGTGGGTGTCGCGCCCGTCGCGATAGAGATAAAGGGCACGCGCACCAAGCGGGTTGTTTGGTCCGCCAGGGACCCCCCCTGCATACTGCACCAGGCGCGGCTTGCGCTGCATCATGCTGGCGGTGGGTGTCCACGACGGCCAGTCCGCCTTGCGGCCGACGGTCGCTGTACCCTTGAACGAAAGTCCCTGCTCGCCGACGCCAACGCCGTAGCGCGTCGCCCACCCGTCCGTCTCGACGGCATAGAGAAAACGTTGCGAAGTATCGACGACGATCGTTCCGGCCGGCTCGTTTCCGTCGTACCGCACATGCTGCCGTCGGTAACGAGGATTCAGGCCACGCCTTGGTCCGAACGCGGATGAAATCGACGTGCATCCGGAGATCATCAGAGCCAGACTACCCAGCACGAGCCCCCGGCGCGCAATGTGGTGTTCTTCCATTTGTACCTGCTAGGAAACTGGTCATCTACCGCCGCCCTCGTCTCTACCATTCCAAGGCCTGCGGGCCAAGTCTCGCTGTGTGGTGGCAAAAATGAATTCACAGGATTAACAAGCGAATTGGAGCGAAACTTCTTGCGATAACCGTCTGCCTCTGTTCGGTTATGTCAAATGGGCATAGGACAGAGACGATGAAGCCTGACTTCCACGGTAAAGTCGCGATTGTGACCGGCGCAGGCTCCGGAATAGGGGCGGCTGTTTCACGGCAACTCGCGCAAGAAGGAGCCGAGGTTGTTGTCGCCGACCTTGATGCCGAGGCCGCGCACTGCAAAGCCGCCGAAATAAGCTCGCAAGGAGGCCGGGCCTACGACTTTGCGGTAGATGTCACGGATGCGGCAGCCGTGGAAAAGCTGATCGAGTTCACTGTCCAGAAATGCGGCGGACTGGATATGGCGGTAAACAATGCAGGTATCGACGGCGTTCGAAAAGCAACAGCAGACTATCCGCTCGACAACTGGCACAAGCTGATAAACGTCAATCTTAATGGCGTTTTCTACAGCATGAAGTACGAAATCGCCGCCATGCTGGATCGAGGCGGAGGCGCCATCGTGAACATGTCCTCCGTTCTCGGTTCCGTCGGCTTGCCAACTGCGTCCGCATACACGGCAGCGAAACACGGAGTCGTTGGACTAACCAAAGTTGCGGCGATCGAATATGCGAGGATGGGCATCCGGATCAATGTAGTCGGCCCCGGCTTGATCGAAACGCCTCTTTTATCGGAGCAAATGGAGGCATTAGCCACCCGGCGCATGGCAGGCCTGCAGCCGATGGGCAGGCGCGGGAAACCGGAAGAAGTAGCGGCTCTTGTGTGCTTCCTCTTGTCCGACCAGGCCAGCTTTATCACTGGGAGCTACCATCTGGTGGACGGAGCTTACACCGCCCATTAGGTGCAGTGGCTGTCCCCACTCGTGCTGGCTATTGTCAGGGCAATGACGCAGATCGCCGGACTGCCCACACTGCCTGAGATGGCGCTGTTCCCGCGTCGCAAGGGAGGCCGAGCCAGACCCGGTGGCGGCGCGACTTGCCGACATCCTGCTGCAGGTGGCGGTGGAATCGCCTGCCCGAAAATGTGCAGGCGCTGCCCGCGAGCGGCCGGCGGAGCGTACCTGATGCGGGCGCCCAGAAGACGTGGCGGTCAGTGGCGCTTCTTCGCCCTGCTGGCAAAAGGATTGTCCGAGGTGCGCAAGGCGATGCGGATCGGCACGCCGGGCATGTCGAAAGCCTCGCGCAGGCTGTTCGAGAGATAGCGGACGTAGGATTGCGGCATCGCATCGGGGCGTGAGCAGGAGACGACGAAGCCCGGCGGCCGCGTCTTGGCTTGCGTGACATATTTGATCTTCAGCCGACGCCCGGCGACGGCGGGCGGCGGATGATGTGCCAGGATGCCTTCCAGCCAGCGGTTGAGCTTGCCGGTCGAGACACGACTGTTCCAAACGCGATGCGTCCTGATCACCGCATCCATCAGCTTGTCGAGACCGCGCCCGGTCTCGGCTGAGACCGGCACCGCCTGCATGCCGCGCGCCTGCGGAAGAAGCCGCTCGGTTTTTTCGCGCAGTTCGGCCAGCAACTCCTGGGGATGATCAACAAGGTCCCATTTGTTGAAGGCGATCACCGGGGCACGGCCCTCGCGGATGATCAGGTCGGCGATCTGCAGATCCTGCTTCTCGAAGGGAATGGTGGCGTCGAGCACGATGATGACGATCTCGGCAAAGCGGATGGCGCGCAAGCCATCCTGCACCGACATCACTTCCAGCTTTTCGTGGATCCTGGCCTTACGGCGCATGCCGGCGGTGTCGAACAGTTTCAACCGGCGGCCATGCCAGTCCCAGTCGACCGAGATGGAATCGCGGGTGATGCCGGCCTCGGGGCCGGTCAACAGCCGCTCCTCGCCGATCAGCGCGTTGATCAGCGTCGACTTGCCGGCATTGGGGCGGCCGACGACGGCGATGCGCATCGGCTTGGTGTCGTCATAGCTCGGCTCGGCGTCCGGGTCGGTGATGTCCTCGCCGATCAGCACCTCGCTGGCGGCGACCTCCTCCTCGCCGGCCTCTTCGTCCTCGCCGAAGGCGCGCGCCTCGCCAAGTGCCGCGATCACGGCGTCGCGCAAATCAGGCAGGCCCTGGCCGTGTTCGGCCGAGACCGGGATCGGCTCGCCAAGGCCGAGCTCCCAGGCCTCCAGCATGCCGCCCTGGGCGCCCCGCGCCTCGGCCTTGTTGGCGACGACGACAACTGGCTTGCCGGACTTGCGCACGATCTCGGCGAAGGTCTTGTCGTCGGGCATCAGCCCGGACTTGGCATCGATTGTGAAAAAGATCAGGTCGGC
Organism: Mesorhizobium sp. M1348; assembly: GCF_040317925.1. Classification (NCBI taxonomy): domain Bacteria; kingdom Pseudomonadati; phylum Pseudomonadota; class Alphaproteobacteria; order Hyphomicrobiales; family Phyllobacteriaceae; genus Mesorhizobium; species Mesorhizobium sp. M1348. The sequence goes on from NZ_JAMYLH010000024.1 coordinate 53,288, forward strand.
CTCGCGGATGGCGATCTCGGTCTGGGCGCGCATGCGGCCGGGCAGCGTCGAGGCCGCCGCATCCTCGAAGCCGGCGGTATCGATGACGTCGAAATGCAGATCGTAGAGCTTGGCGGCATGGACGCGACGATCGCGGGTGACGCCCGGCGTATCGTCGACAAGCGCCAGCTTCCTTCCCACCAGCCGGTTGAAAAGGGTCGATTTGCCGACGTTAGGCCGGCCGATGATGGCGACTTTGAAGGTCATCCGTTGTTACGATACACCGCCCGAGCCGCGGATCAGCTCCGACATCAAAGTCGCCCGCTCGCGCGTGTTGCGCGGGGCGCCGTCATCGGCGGCGATCTGGTCGAACAGCTTCAATGCATCCGCCGCCTTGCCTTCCTTCCAGGCAGCAAGGCCAAGCGCTTCGCGCGCCGTATGGCGCAGTGTGTTGGTGTCGGCGGTGAGCGCCTCGACGCGGCTGGAGACATCGGCGAAAGAGCCGTGGTCGACCAGAAGCAGCGCTGCCCTGAGACGAGCCATGTCGCGAATACCGGAGGGGATCTTGGTGTCGGCGGCGACCTCGTCGAAATCCTTGACGGCGGCGTCGACGTCGCCCTTGTCCGCCTTGACGGTTGCCGCACGCATGCGGGCGAGCAGCGGATAGGCGCCGTAGCCGTCCTTCTCCAACGCCTCCAGAGCGGCAAGCGCCTCGTCGTTCTTGCCGTCATTGGCGAGCTTGAGCGCCTGCGAAAAAGCATCGCCCGAGCGGTTGGCGCGGGTCTCGTCCCAATAGCGGTAGCCGACGACAGCAGCAGTGCCAAGCACCACCAGCACGGCCAGCACGAGCAAGGCGGGACCGAAACGGTCCCACAGCGCATGCGCCTGGTCGCGACGAATCTCTTCGTTGACTTCGCGGATAAAACTGTCGTCCGACATGGATCAAAACCATTCATGCCCCGGCCGGGGCGGTTGATGAGCCCGCGTTTTAGCGAAATTTTGCCGGCATGGAAGGGGTTCGGCAGGAAAATCGCCTATTCACGAGGCAGTCGCCGCCAAAGGCGGCCGCACGGGTCGATCGTATCCGTGCCATATTTCACCGGTAGGCGGTGCTTCTACATTCCTTGATCCGGTCAGATGCCTTTGCCCCGTTTGTCCCGCGTTGTTGCGTTTTCGATTGCCGCGCTTGCAACCGGCGCGGCTTTTGCCGACCCGCCGGCGGCGCCGGCAAAACCGAAGCAGATCATCATCATCTCGTTCGACAGTGCCCGGGACATTTCGCAGTGGCAGCGCAGCCGGGCGCTGGCCCAGCGCACCGGTGCGCATTTCACCTATTTCGTCTCCTGCGTGTTCCTGCTGTCGCCCGAGACACGCAAGGAATACACCGCGCCGGGCAAGACAGAAGGCAAATCGAATATCGGCTTTGCCGCCTCCAGACAGGAAGTCGCCGACCGGCTCGAGCAGATCGACCTCGCCGCCTCCGAAGGCCACGATATCGGCAGCCATGGCTGCGGCCATTTCGACGGCAAGGACTGGAGCAAAGCCGACTGGCTGAGCGAGTTCGGCTCATTCAGGCATATTCTCGAAAACGCCTATTCGATCAACGGCATTGCTCCTGAACCGAAGGGCTGGCGCGATTTCGCCCGCAAATCGGTGGTCGGGTTTCGCGCGCCTTATCTGTCGGCAAACAAGGCGCTCTACGAGGCGCTGCCCGCGGCCGGCTTCCTACTCGACGCAAGCGGCGTCTCGCGTGGGCCGGTCGAGCCGCCGACCGTCAACGGCGTCACGCGCTTTTCGCTGCCGCAGATTCCGGAAGGGCCGAGCTCAAGGCGGGTGATCGCCATGGATTACAATCTCTATGTCAGGCATTCCGGCGGCTTCGAGCGGCCGAGCATGGCGGCCGAATTCGCCGAGCGGACCTACGCCGCATTCCGCGCCGCCTTCGATGCGCAATACCGGGGCAAGCGTATCCCGCTGCAGCTCGGCTTTCATTTCACCCTGATGAACGACGGCGCCTACTGGAACGCGCTGGAACGCTTTGCCGGCGAGGTCTGCGTGATGAAACAAGTCGAGTGTATCAGCTTTCGCGATTATGTTTCGCGGCGAGGCGAACGGCAGGCAGCGGTGGGCGGCTGAGCGGAAGCGCTCGCCGCCCGCTACTCTTTAGCTTACCGGCTGATCCTCGGGGCGCAGGCCGGCTTGCTCACGCTCCAGATAGCGCTGGTCGATTTCAGGCAGCGGTTCCCCTTCCAGCGTCGCCTCGAAGGCGCGTAGGCGTTTGTGCACCGACTGCAATTCAACGATGGTCGACCAGGATGTGAGCAGGAACTGGAGCGACCCTGTTACTCGGCCGAAGGCGTTGGAAATCTGCTGGAAGGGTCCGAAAGTTATCCTGTGAGCCACGAAGGATGGCCCAAGGATCAGCATGGCGAAGATATTGTCGGCCTGCAGGTAGGTGTAACGCACCACATTGAAATAGATATAATGAAAATACAGCCGGAAATAGTTTTGACGGACCTTGGAAAACAGCTCGGCAGTGGTTGCAGGCTGAGCCCTGTCCGCATGATCCTCGCCGTAGACGAGCTCCTTGCGATAAGCAGCCTCGACACGTTGATTGCGAAATTGCAGCCCAGGCAACTTCAAACCCGCAACCATAACCGAAATCGTTCCGAACAGGCACCAGGCAAGCGCGGCAACGACCAGTGGCTGCGGAATCGCACCGACGATTGGCAGTTCGCTGATATGGCTCTGCAGTTGAATCATCACCGGCAGGAATGCGATCAAGGTCATGATCGACTGGACAAAGCTGGAACCCAGATCTTCCATGATCTGCGAGAACCGCATCGTATCCTCCTGAATACGTTGTGAGGCGCCCTCGATGTGGCGGAGCCTGCTCCAGTTCTCCACGAAGTAATTGTTCATCGCGGTGCGCCAGCGGAATATCCAGTGGCTCACGATGAAGGCATTGACGACCTGCACATTCATTCCTATCAGCGCGAGCCATGAAAAGCTGGCCAATCCGGCATAAAACTCTGCGTCGGTGGATTTAATGGTCCCCGACATCAATCCCTGGATATAGTCGAAGAAAGGCCCATACCAGGCGTTGACCGCGACACTGACCTGTACATTGAAATAGATGAGGAACAGGATGACCGCGCTGATCAATATCGACCAGTTTTGCCACGGATGCGGCGCATACCAGCTCCAGAATGCATAGAAGACGGCAACGCAAAAAGCGAAATAGAGATAGAACCACAGAAACGGGTTCGACCAGAGTACGGCGATACCGATAATGGGCGGTGCATCAGCCGCAGCCGGCGGCAAGCCGAACACAGCGCCCAGCTGTTCGCCACCGAAAAACCAGAACAGGATAGCGGCAAGGCTCCAGACGGCTACCGAAGAGAAGAAGAGCTTCGGCTGCGGGAAGAAGGATATAAACACTGTGGGGAAATCCTCGGTCGATGCGCAAATCAGCGGGGTTCAACGCGCATAAAGTCACACATTAGTGGGAAAGAAAATGCCCGCTACCCAATGCCGGTCGTCGAGCAAGACCATAATCATGGCGATTTTGGCGCAGCCGACCAGGCGATCGCACCCGAGGCCAGCAGCACGGCTGCGGCCACGATCGAGGCAAGGAAAAAGTTACCCGAGGCCTGCGCGAGCAGCCCGGCGACGATCGGGCCGATGATCTGGCCGAGGCCGAAGGCGGCCGTCATCACCGCCAGCATCCGGCGTGGTGCTTGCGGGGCAAGCTGCCTGCCGGCCTGCAGACCAAGCGCGGTGATGGCGATGAAGGTGCCGCCGCCGAGAAGGCCACCGAGCAGCGGCCCGGTGCGCGCGCCCATGACGACACTGGCGCTGACGCCGACCACCTCGACCAGGCACCCCAGGGCGTAGGTGGCATAGAGCCCGATTTTAGCCGCGAGCTTCTGCCACAGCCAGACCGAAGGAAAACCGGCAAGTCCGGTGACCATCCAGACCACAGCCTCGAAGACGCGGCCGCCGCCGCCCTGACGGACGATCGCGACCAGGAACGTTGCCGTGACGATGTAGCCGAAGCCGAACAGGCCGTAGGCGACGATGATCTTCACCAGCGACCGGTCTTTCGGCAGTGCCGGCTCGCTCCCGGTGGTGCTGTTCGCGGCCGAGGTGCCGCCGGCCAGCAAGGCAACGGCGGCAAAGCCGCAGGCTGAAATTACCGCGGACCACAGCCAGCCCGCAGCCCAGCCGGCATGTTCGGTGACGAGGACTGCCAACAGCGCCGAGGACGCCGCGATGCCGAGGCCGACACCGCCGAAATACAGCGCCTGCAGGTCGTTTCGCCCGGCCGCGGCGAGGTGGCCGAAAACGATGCTGGTCATGAAGACCAGCACGAAGGCGCTGGCGAGGCCGGCAAGAAAGCGGATGAGGAGGAAGGCGGGCATGGTGCCGGTCAGGCCCATCAGGCCGGTGAGGATCGCGGTGGCGGCAAGGCCGGCCAGCATCAGCTGGCGCTCGCGGCCTTGCGCCCAGCCGCCGGTGGCGGCAAGCGCGCCAACGAGGTAGCCGAGATAATTGGCCGATGCGATCCAGCCGGCATCGGCCGGCGACAGGCCGAGCTCTTCCATCATGCCGGGCAGGATCGGCGTATAGACGAAGCGGCCGATGCCCATGGCGACAGCCAGGGCAATCATGCCGGCGATTGCCAGGCGCAAAGGCGAAGCGATGTTCATCGCGGCGCACCATAGGTGCGCCTGCCGGTGAGACAATCCGCCTTTTATTGGGCCAGAAGGGCTGCGCAGCCACGTCGGCGGCCGGCTCACCTAAAGTGCCAGCAAGTCCTTGTTCAGCCGCAGCAGGTCCTTGGCGGGGCCGTCTCGAAGCGGGTACGACGCGCAGTCAGCCTGAATGGCATGTCGGCGAGCTCGCGCTCCGACATGGTGTCGAGCACCGGATGCGACAGCGGATCAGTCCCCCAGCTGGCGGCCCCGCTGTCATGCCGGTGTGGCTGCGTTCCGATCGGGGAAAAGGCGCTGAGCCATGATAAAATCTTCATCAGGTTTGCCTCCTCACTCTGAGTAACCCACTTAGAATCCGGCATCCGGCAGTGTCTGGCAATTGAGATTTCAGCCGTTCGAGTTTAGAAAAACTGTATGGCTATGCTGAACCGCGTCCATCTCAACGGCTTGCGCGCCGTCGAAGCCGTCGCGCGCCTGGGCTCGCTTGCGGCTGCGGCCAGCGAGCTCAACGTCTCGGTCAGCGCCGTCAGCCAGCAGATCAACCGGACCGAAAAGCAGCTTGGCCGGGCGCTATTCGACCGAACGGCGGCTGGCCTGGTAGCGACCGAATTCGGTGCCATCTTCACAACGCGGCTCAGCGCAGGCTTTCGCGAACTTGCGCAGGCGATGGCGCTTGCCGATGAAAGCTCGGAGTGCACGCTGGTGGTTTCGGTAGCGCCGGCCTTCGCCTCGAAATGGCTGCTGCCGCGGCTGTCGCGGCATTTTGCCCGGCATCCGAACGTGCTCCTGCGCATCGACGCCTCGGTACGGCTTGCCGATCTCGATCGTTCGGACATCGATGTCGCCATCCGGCTCGGCGACGGCAAATGGCCGGGCGGGCGGGCCGAATTGCTGCTGGCGCAGGAGGTGTTTCCGGTCTGTGCACCGGTGATCGCCAGCAAGCTGAAATCGATAGACGACCTTGCTTTGACCTGTGCGATCACCGACGAAAGATCGATGATCAGCTGGGAGAGCTGGTTCGAAGCGGCCGGGGTGGAGCCGGTCACCTTCATGAAAGGCGCGCGCTTCACCGATCCGATGCTGTGCCTGGAATCGGCGATTGCCGGTCACGGCGTCATGCTCGGCTGGCAGTTGCTGGCCGCCGACGCGCTGGCCGACGGCCGGCTTGTCGCGCCGTTCGGCATACGCGCGCAGAGCGGCCTCGGCTATTGGCTGGTGACTTCGGCCAGCAAGAGCGAAAGCCGCAAGGTCAGGGATTTCAAGACCTGGGTGCGCGAAGAGATCGAGGCGACGATGGCGCAGTTCAGGTCGCTCGAGAGCGCCAGCTGAGCCTGCCGGCATCATCACGGTGGAAAGGTCGGTAGCGCCGGTCTATGTAAGAAACAGTCCCCAATCACGGCAGGCAGGATCATGACCACACATTCGCGCGGCGTTTCCGCAACTATCGACCCGGTGAAGCTCGACAGGCTGGCGGAGGTCGCCGTCAAGGTTGGGCTGCAATTGCAGCCGGGGCAGGATCTGGTGCTGACCTCGTCTATTGCAGCGCTGCCTTTGACGCGGCGGATCGTCGAGCACGCCTACAAGGCGGGCGCCGGCCTGGTGACGCCGATCTTCAACGATGACGAGATCATGCTGGCGCGCTTCCGCTATGGCGCCGACGCTGGTTTCGACCGCGCCGCCGGCTGGCTCTATGAAGGCATGGCAAAAGCCTTCGCCAGCAATGCGGCGAGGCTTGCCGTGCGCGGCGAGGATCCGTCGCTGCTTTCTTCTCAGGACCCGGCAAAGGTGGCGCGTGCCAACAAGGCGAATTCGATGGCCTACCAGCCGGCGCTGGAGAAGATCACCGGCTTCGACATCAACTGGAACATTGTGGCTTATCCCGATCAGGCCTGGGCCAAACAAGTGTTTCCGAACGACGCCGAAGACGTCGCCGTGGCCAAGCTTGCGGACGCCATCTTTGCCGCCTCGCGGGTGGACGTCGAAGACCCGATCGGCAACTGGACGGCGCACAATGCGGCGCTTAAGAGCCGCACCGAATGGCTGAACGGCCACAATTTCCATGCGCTGCATTTCACCGGCCCCGGCACCGACCTGACCGTCGGGCTGGCTGACGGCCACGAGTGGATGGGCGGCGCCTCGACCGCCAAGAACGGCATCACCTGCAACCCCAACATCCCGACCGAAGAGGTTTTCACCACGCCGCATGCAAGGCGCGTCGAAGGCCATGTCACGAGCACCAAGCCGCTGTCCTACCAGGGCACGCTGATCGACGGCATTGCGGTGCGTTTCGAGGCGGGCCGTATCGTCGAGGCAAAAGCTTCGAAAGGTGAGGATGTACTGCAAAAAGTGCTGGACACAGACGAAGGCTCGCGCCGTCTCGGCGAGGTGGCGCTGGTGCCGCATTCCTCGCCGATCGCCAAGAGCGGGCTCTTGTTCTTCAACACGCTGTTCGACGAGAACGCCGCCTGCCACATCGCGCTTGGCCAGTGCTATTCGAAGTGCTTCGTCGACGGCGCCTCGCTCAGCCAGGACGAGATCGCGGCGCGCGGCGGCAACAAGAGTTTCATCCACATCGACTGGATGATCGGCTCGGACAAGATCGACATAGACGGCGTCCATAAGGATGGCAGCCGCGTGCCGGTGATGCGCAAGGGCGAGTGGGTCTGACAGGACTGCGCGGCGTTCCCGGATCCCATGGGCGTAGATATTGAGATCAAGCGCATCTATGAGCCGCCGGCGCCCGCTGACGGGCAGCGGGTGCTCGTCGACCGGATATGGCCTCGCGGCGTCCGTGGCAAAGACGCCGCGCTAACGGTCTGGCTGAAGGACATCGCGCCGAGCAATGCGTTGCGCAAATGGTTCGGCCACGACCCGGCGCGCTGGGCGGAGTTCCAGCGGCGATACCGCGCCGAGCTCGACAGCAATGGCGAGGCGGTCGGGCAGCTGCGCGCCTTGCTGGGCAAAGGCCGGGTGACGCTGATCTACGGCGCGCATGATGAGACGCATAACAATGCGGTGGCGCTGGCGGAATATCTACTTCGTCATCCTCGGGCTTGACCCGAGGATCCATGCCGCAACTTCAGCCGAAGGATGCGGCGGAGTAGAACCTGCAAGGTTGCAATGCTCAAACGTCACGGCATGGATCCTATGGTCTGCGCCGCGTCGCTTCGCTCCTTGCTCCGCCATAGGATGACGACAGGATAGGCACCGCGACTTCACTTCCGCCCAACCGTCTGCTGATAAACATCAGGCTTGAAGCCGACGAGAATCCTGTCACCAAATTCCAGCACCGGCCGCTTGATCATCGTCGGTTTGGCCAGCATCAGCGCCTTGGCCTTCTTCTCATCCAGGCCCAGCCTGTCCTCGTCCGACAATTCGCGAAACGTCGTGCTCGCCTTGTTGAGCAGGATTTCCCAGCCGACCTTGCCTGACCAGCCGTTCAGCCGATCCGCATCCAGTCCGTCTACCCTGTAGTCATGAAAGCGATAGGCAACATCATGGCTCGCCAGCCAGACACGCGCCTTCTTGACCGTGTCGCAATTGGTGATGCCGTACATGGTGATCGTCAAAACGGATCCTCGGACCGGTCGAATCTGACGGCACCCTAAAACCGCACCTCTTAGTTTTCCAGCGGCCTTGCCGGGCATCGCGATTTTCGCGCTTGCCAATAGTAAGGAATTTTCCTAAGTGTTGTCCCGAGCCAACTTTGGTCATGCGGATGGCCGAGGCAAGGAAATGACCATGACGAGCCTGCAGACCGAAAGCCCCCCGCCGATCGACGGCATTTTCCGGGCGCTCGCCGATCCTACCCGGCGGCGCGTAGTCGAGCGGCTGAACCGAAGCCCCGCCTCGGTCAGCGAGCTTGCCCAGCCGTTCGAGATGGCCCTGCCCTCCTTCATCGAACATCTCAGGGTTCTGGAAGGCTGCGGGCTGGTGCATTCGGAGAAGGCAGGCCGCGTCAGGACCTACCGGCTCGCGCCGGAGCCGTTGAAGCTCGCGGAAAACTGGTTGGCCGAGCAGCGTGCGCTGTGGGAGCGCCGCCTCGACCAGTTCGACGACTACGTGCTGAAACTCAAGGAGAAAGACAGATGAATATGGTCCCGTTGTTCCAACCCGATCCGAAGCTCGACCTCGTGCTCGAACGAGCGATCCAGGCGCCGCGAGAACTGCTGTGGACGGCATTGACGAAGCCCGAGCATGTCCGCCAATGGTTCACGCCGAAGCCGTGGATCATCACCGATTGCGAGATCGACCTTCGGCCCGGCGGCCTGTTCCGCACCCGCATGCAGTCGCCCGACGGCAAGGAGGTCAACGACAGGCGTTGCTGCTACCTCGAGATTGTCCCGAACGAGCGGCTGGTGTGGACCGATGCGCTGCTGCCAGGCTACCGGCCGTCAGGCGACCCATTCATTACAGCGGTCATATCGCTGCAATCGTATGGCGAGACGACGCGCTACACCGCCACCGCCATCCACCGCGACGAAGCCACGCGCAACAGCCACGAGGAGATGGGCTTCTACGACGGCTGGGGCACAGTGGCGGATCAGTTGGCCGGCTATCTCAAGACGATCTGAGGCGACCCTGCTTCGCACTCACATTGCGGCCACGGAGCCGTCGTGGCCGTTCAACCGAACGCCGGTGCCGAAGGAACCAACGCTCGCAACAAACTTGACGGTTGGCATAATGCCAATGTCGAAGGCTCAGGCGCCGTAACCGATGATACCCTTGATCTCAAGGAAATCATGGATCGCCCAGTCGGCGTATTCGCGGCCGTTGCCGGACTGCTTGTAGCCGCCGAAGGGCGCGAACGTGTCCCATTCCGGATAGTTGATCGAGACCTGCCCGGCACGCAGCCGGCTGGCAATCTTGCGGGCGTGGTCGATATCCCCCGACTGCACATAGGCGGCCAGGCCATAGACGGTGTCGTTGGCGATCTTCACCGCATCATCATCGTCATCGTAGGAGATGACAGACAGAACCGGCCCGAAGATCTCCTCCTTCTCGATGGTCATGCCGGGCCTGACGTGGCCGAAAACGGTCGGCCGCACATAGTAGCCACGGTTGAGGTGCTCCGGCCGGCCGGGGCCGCCGGTGACCAGCGTTGCGCCCTCGGCGATACCGGCCTCGATCAGCCGCTGGATCTTGTCGAACTGGATGTTGCTGACCACCGGCCCGAGCTTGGTCTCTTCCGAGCGCGGGTCGCCAACCTTGTGCGCTTCGGCCGTCTTCTTGGCGATGGTCAGCGCTTCGTCGTGGCGGGCGGCCGGCACCAGCATGCGGGTCGGCGCGTCGCAGGACTGGCCGCTATTGCCGAAACACGCCTTGACACCCTTGCGCACCGCCGCCTCGAAGTCGGCGTCGGGCAGCACGATGTTGGCCGATTTGCCGCCCAGCTCCTGCGCGACACGCTTGACCGTATCGGCGGCCGTCTTGGCGACGATGATGCCGGCCCGGGTCGACCCGGTGAACGAGACCATGTCGACGTCAGGATGGCCGGCCATGACCTGGCCGACATCCGGGCCGGTGCCATTCACCATATTGTAGACGCCCTTCGGCGTGCCGGCGGCGTCCATCACCTCGGAAAAGATGATGCCGCTGATCGGCGCGATTTCGGAAGGCTTTAAAACGACGGTGCAGCCGGCGGCGATCGCCGGCGCCACCTTGCAGACGATCTGGTTGAGCGGCCAGTTCCACGGTGTAATCAGCGCGCAGACGCCGATCGGCTCCTTTACCACCATGGTGGTGCCGCGCTTCTCGCTGAATTCGTAATCCTCAAGCGCCTTGATGGTAGCTTCCATATGCGCCCTGCCCGCCCAGGCCTGCGCCTCGCGCGCCAACCTGATCGGCGCGCCCATTTCATGGCTGACCACCTGGGCGATGTCCTCGTAGCGCTCATTGTAGACTTCGAGGATACGCTTCAGCAGCTTCAGGCGCTCGGTCTTGCTGGTTTGCGAGAAGGCCGGGAATGCCGCCTTGGCTGCCGCCACGGCCTTGTCGACATCGGCTTTCGAGCCGACCGAGATTTTGGTGTAGGCCTCTTCGGTGGACGGATCGATCACATCCAGCGTTGCCGGAACCACGGGGCCGACCCATTTGCCGCCGATGAAGAAATTGAGATGACTGCCCATGGGTGCTCCGGTTTTCTAGGAATGAGTGAGACTAGCTTGGCAGCATAGGGCAGTTGGCGCCACGGCGCAGGCTGATATGCGCCACGTCGCCGACGCTGAATTGAAAACCCTCCGCCCGGCGCGGCGCGTCGATCACCACCTGTGTCCCCTGCCCCAGCTCTGCATGAAGGCGCAAGGTGCGGCCGTGAAAGACGATGCTGTTCACCCGCACCGGTGCGGTACCGGCCGCGGCCTCGGTCGTGGCCAAAAGGTCCTCCGGACGCACGCCGATGGTGCGCACAGTGCCCTCGCCAGGCAGCTCGCCTTTATCCGAAATCGCTTCCAGCGGCAGGACGCCGGCGATGAACCGCAAGCGCTCGCCGTCACGGCCGACAAAGCGCGACTGCAGAAGGTTCATGGTTCCGATGAAGCTGGCGACGAATTTGGTGGCGGGCCGGTCGTAAAGGGTCGCCGGCGGCGCGATCTGCTCGATGTGGCCCTTGTTCATGACGACGATGCGATCGGAGATCGACAGCGCCTCGGTCTGGTCATGCGTGACCATGACGAAGGTGGTGCCAAGCCGCGACTGCAGCCGCTTCAGTTCGACCTGCATCTGCTCGCGCAGATGCGCGTCGAGCGCCGACAGCGGCTCGTCGAGCAGCAGCACACGCGGTTCGCAGACGATGGCGCGGGCAAGCGCGACGCGCTGGCGCTGGCCACCCGACAATTCGGACACACGGGCGCCGAGCTTTTCAGCAAGGCCGACCATGTCGAGCGCTGCGCCGACGCGCCTTGCCTGTTCGGCACCGGAGAGCTTGCGCAGCGACAGGCCGAAGCCGACATTTTCGGCAACGTTCATGTGTGGGAACAGCGCGTAGTCCTGGAACACGGTATTGACGGGACGGTCGAAGGGCCTGAGCGCCGTGATGTCGCGGCCTTCGAGCAGGACCCTGCCGTTCGACGGGCTCTCGAAGCCGGCGATGACCCGCAGGCTGGTGGTCTTGCCGCAGCCGGACGGTCCGAGCAGGGTCAGGAACTCGCCGCGCCAAATATCAAGATCGACGGCGTCGAGCCCTATGATGCCGCCGGGAAAAATCTTGGAGACCTTGTCCAGCCGGACGAGCGGATCAGGCGCCATCGCGAACCTCGGACGGCTTGGTGGTGTTGACCCACAGGATCTGGCAGCGCTCGCTGCCCGGATTGCGGAAGGCATGCAGCAAGGTGCTCTTGAAGGCGAAGCTGTCACCGGCCTTCAGCCCGTATCTGGTCGAATCGACCACCAGCTCGACCTCGCCCGACAGGACGAAGCCGAATTCGTGGCCGGCATGGGCGTAGGCTTCGGCGGTGCCGCCACCGGCTTCCACGGTCACCAGCATGCCGGTCAGCGTGGCGGCCGGCGGCGACAGCAGCGCCTTGGCGATGCCTTCCGACTTGACCGGGATCTGACGCCGGCTGTTGGCGCGCACGCAATAAAGATCGTTGCCGGCATCGTTGCCGTCAACGATCAGTGCCGACGGCTCGATGTCGAGTGCGGCGGCGAGCGGCCAGATCACTCGCACCCGCAATGACGACATGCCGCGCTCGATCTGGCTCAGCGCACCGATCGAGACGCCGGCTTTGGCGGCAAGTTCGGCCAGCGAGAGATTGCGCTCCAGCCTGAGCGCCCGCACGCGCCGGCCGACCCTGACGTCGGCGTCGTCCTTCGGCTTCTCAGCCGCTTCGTCCAGCATGTCCATCCATTCGTCCTCGTTTGGTAAGGTCTCCCCTTCTCCCCTTGTGGGAGAAGGTGGATCGGCGCGAAGCGCCGGGACGGATGAGGGGTGTTGGCCGGAGTGCCGTCGGTGCCATCTGGAACACCCCTCATCCGTCGTCTTCGGCGACACCTTCTCCCACAAGGGGAGAAGGGAAAACAAACTCAGCCGCCTGCCTTGACCTTCTCGAACATCTTGGCGAGTTCGTCATTCTGTTTCATCGGCCCGGTGAAGATGGTGGTCTTCAGCATCACCTCGGGATCGGAAGGCAGCTGCAGTTTCTCCAGCTCCTCCTTCGGCACGGCGGCGAAAGCCGAGCTGGTCGAGCTGCCATAGCCGTAGGCCTGGATCAGGTATTTTCCGGAATCCGTCTCAAGCCGGCTGTTGATGAAGTCATAAGCGAGGTCGACGTTCTTGGCGTCCTTGAGCATGACAAAGCCGCAAGCCCAGGTCAGCATGCCTTCCTTCGGCTTCATGAACTCGACCGGCACGCCCTGTTTCTTCAGCGAGGTGGCCGAGGCGTTCCAGGTCATGGCCGCGACCAGCTGGCCGCTCGCCAACGCCTGTTCGACCGAGGTCATGTCGGTGGTGTAGTTCGAGAGCAGCGGGCGCTGCTCGCGCAGTTTCTCCGCCACCTTGTCCATCTGTTCCGGCGTCATGTCGAATGGATTGACGCCGGCGAGAAGGGCCGCCACCACCGGTGTGTCGTGGACGGCATCGATGGTCGCCATGCGCCCGGCATATTGCTTGTCCCAGAGCAGGTTCCAACTGGCTTCCGGGTTCTTCACCAGATCGGTGCGGTAGAGGATCGAGGTGTTGCCCCAGTCCCACGGCACCATCCAGACCTTGCCGTCGCCGGCCTGCAGGTCGGGCAGGTTCTTGAAAACCGGGAAGATCGAATCCCAGTTCTTGATGCGCTTGGTGTCGATCGGCTGCAGCAGGCCTTCCTTGTTCCAGCGCGCCACCTTGTCATAGCAGGGATGCGCGATGTCGGGGCGGAAGCCAGCCTTGACCTTGGTGAAAGCGTCATCGTCGTCGCCAAACATCGAGGCTTCGACACCATCGGGGTGCGCGGCGAGGAAGCTCTTGTTGAAGTCGGGCAGTTCATAGCCCGACCAGGTGAAATATTGCAACTTGTCGCCGGCAAAGGCGACAGTCGACGCAAGCGCCAGCGCGAAGGCAGCCAGTCCGGTTTTCGCTGTCTTTGCCGTTATCGATTTCAGGTCGAATGCCATTGCAGTTCTCCTCTTTCGGTTTCTTCTGGTTTTGACAGGCTGGCGGGCGCTGGCCGCCGGGTGGCGGCAAGCCCGCGATGGCGCAGGATTTCGGCGAGTGCGGCGATGAGGAACGACACGGCCAGGATCGCGGTGCCGAGCGCCATGACGGTCGGCAGCGATTTCGGGAAGCGCAGCTGGCTCCAGATATAAAGCGGCAGCGTCGGCTCGGTGCCGGCAAGGAAGAAGGCGACGATGAACTCGTCGAACGAGGTCAGGAAGGCCAGCATGAACGCCGAAATAATGGCGGGCAGGCTGAGCGGCAGCATCACCCGTCTGAAGGTCGTCCAGTCCGAGGCGCCGAGGTCGAGCGCTGCCTCACGGATGGTCTTCGGAATGGCGGCGAAGCGGCTGCGCATGACCACCACCGTCGTCGGCAGCGCCACCAATATGTGACCGAGCACGATGGCAATGCGCGACGGCCCGAAACCGGCAAGATTGACCAGGATCAGCAGCGATATGCCGACGATGACGCCGGGGATCAGGATTGGCAGCCGCGCTATGGCACTGATCGTGGCCGCCAGCGGCGAACGGCCGTAGAGGTCCATATAGGACACGGTGATGCCGCAGAGTGTTGCGCCGATGGCGGCAATGGCGCCGATGACGAGGCTGGTGGCAAGTGCGCCGGAGAGCGCCGAATTGCCGTAAAGCGTGCCGTACCATTCCAGCGTGAAGCCTTGCAGCGGAAATGCCGCCTGGATCGAATTGTTGAAGGAAAACAGCGGGATCAGCAATATCGGCAGATACAGGAACACCAGATAGGCAAGGACGTAGGCTCCCAGCCAGCCGCCGCCCTGCCTTGCATCGATACGCGCCGTGTTCATGTGCGGCTGCCGTATCGGCGGTCGGCGAAGCGCACCACCAGCACCACGGCGAGAATGACCAGCATGACGGCGACGGCGAGTGCGGCGCCGAACGGCCAGTCATTGGCCTTGCCGAACTCGGCCTGGATGAGCGTGCCGATCATGGTGCTGGCAGGGCCGCCGACCAGCGCCGGCGTCACATAATCGCCGACGGTCGGCACGAAGACGACGAGAGCAGCCGCCAGCACGCCCGGCATCGAATTAGGCAGCACGATGCGACGGAAACTGGTGAACGGTTTTGCGCCGAGATCGGAAGCAGCTTCGAGCAGCGATTTCGGGATCGTGTCCAGCGCCACATAGATGGGCAGGATGGCGAACGGCGCATAAGCGTGGGCAAGCGTGACGACGACCGCTGCCGGCGTATTCAAGAACGCCAATGTCGGCTCCGACCAGATGCCGCTTTCGATCAACGCGGAGTTCAGCACGCCATTATAGGCAAGCACGATCTTCCAGGCGAAGACGCGCAGCAGATAGCTGGTCCAGAACGGCAGGGTCAGCAGGAACAGCAGCAGCCCACGCTGCCGCCCGGCATGGAAAGCCAGGTAGTAGGCAACGGGATATGCCGTGACGACGGTTGCCAGCGTCACCAGGCCGGCGATGCCCAGCGAGCGCAGCGTCACCGTCCAGTACAGCGGATCGGTGGCCACCGTGACGAAATTCGCAAGGGTGAAACCGGCCCCCAGCAGCGAGCCGTCATTGCCGCGAAAGGCCAGGAAGAACACCAGGCCAAGCGCGAAAAGGATCAGCAGAAAGGTGACCAGCCCGCCGGGCAGCAGCATGGCGAAGCGAAAACCCGGCGAAGACCGGGTTTCCGGCAGCGGCTGCGTTGCGGCGATAGTCGACATCGACGGCCCATCATAATTTGAAATCGACCAAGCTTTTTTCATATTCGTGAAGCTGTCAAGCTGTTTCACGCTTGGGCATGACGTCAGCGTTCGAAGGCGTCCAGCATCCGGTACCAGGCGATGGTCGCGGCAACGCCGACCTGCCGAAAGGCGTGAAACGGGATCGGCCGGATCGGCGATATCGGGAACGGCAATTGCCTGGTGTCGCCGCTCGACAGGTAGGAGGCGATGCGCTCGCCAAGCGCGGTCATCAGACCGATGCCGCGGCCCTGGCAACCGACGACCGCCAGCAGACCCTTCTCTGGCTCGTGGATATGCGGGAGATGGTCCGGCGTCATTGCCACCCGACCGAACCAGCGCTTTTCAATGGCCATATCGGACAGCGCCGGGTAGAGCCGCAGCAGCGCGCGTTCCAGATGCGCCCAGTCGGCCGGGCCGTTCGGCAGGGCCATGCGGCCGCGCCCGCCGAGCACCAGTCGGCCATCGGCACTCTTGCGATAATAGACGAGGATGCGGCGCGAATCCGACACTGCCTGCCCGTCCGGCAGGATCGCTGCCGCGACATTGGATGATAGCGGCGCCGTCGCGATCTGGAAGGAATGCAGCGGAACGAACGTCTCGGCGAGGCCCGGGAGCAGGCCGCCGGTATAGGCGTTGGTCGCCAGAACGACCGCCTTGGCCTTGAGTTCGGCGCCGCTTTCGGTTGAAACGTGCCAACTGCCAGCATCCTTGCTGATCTGCATCACGTTCTGGCGCTCGGCGATCTTCACGCCCGCCGCTGCAGCGACGCGCGCCAGTTCCGACGTGTAGGCGAGCGGATCGATGACACCGGCACGGCGATCGAGCCAGCCGCCGAGATAGCCCTGCGCGCCGGTCATCGTCGCGATCTCCGTCGCGCTCAGCAGCCGGACATCGGCGCCGCGCGCCCGCCACTGCCGATCCCGGTTTGCCGCCGCTTTCAGCGCGGTCTCGGTATGCGCCGCCTGGATCCAGCCATTGCGGACGAACGGCACCGCCAGTCTTTCGTCACGGATCAATTCGAAGACGGTGTCAGCGGTCGAGGCGGCAAAGTTGACGAGCGCTTCGCCGTGTTCGAGACCAAAATGCTCCAGCAGCCAGTCCGGATCGTATTTCAGGCCGGGAATGACCTGACCGCCGTTCAGGCCGGATGCGCCATTGCCAATTTCGCCGGCGTCCAGCACCTGGACGGCAAGGCCGAGCCGGGCGGCGTGCAAGGCCGTCGACAGCCCCATGATGCCGCCGCCGACGATGACGACATCGACGCGTCGGCCGGCTGGAAAAAGCGACTGGAACGCGGTGGCTGTCCGCGGCTTCTGCCAGATTGGATCGGAAAACCGTAAGAGCAAGCGTCACCTGGAGATTTTCAGTAGGTGAAAACCCTAGCGACGGTTTCATTATTTTGAAAGAGCGTTTTCCCTCGCCATTGGCGCACGCCAGGCTCGATCAAGGTCCAGCGATGCGAAGACCGCTTGAAAGAATTGACAAAGCTCGCCCTGCAAGCGGGATAGACCTTTGGCGGGAATTTGTTGAAAGTGCCGCGGCCGAAGGACAAGACAACAGGAAATGTAAGCCATGACGAACGCCACACATTTGCCCGCCGAAGGGCTCTTCGTTGGCCGCGCCCGGGCGAGCGATGCTTCCCATCCGCTGGTGGTCACGGTGCGCGACGGTACCGTCTTCGACATCACGTCAAATATGGCGCCGACCGTACGCGACGTTTGCGAATTGCCTGATCCGGCAGGACACGTCCGCTCGGCCACGGGGCGGCCGATCGGCCCGCTCGATGCCATTGCCGCCAACAGTTTCGAGACAGCGCGCGATCCGGGGAAACCGTACCTGCTGTCCCCCGTCGACCTGCAGGCGATCAAGGCATCTGGCGTCACCTTTGTCGTCAGCCTGCTCGAACGGGTGATCGAGGAGCAGGCGCGCGGTTCGGCCGAAAAGGCCGACGCCATTCGCGCCGACATTGCCGGCCTGATCGGCCACGATCTGTCCAAGCTCAAACCCGGCTCGCCGGAAGCGATGGAGATCAAGGCCAAGCTGATTGCGCGCGGCGCCTGGTCGCAATATCTGGAAGTCGGCATCGGCCCCGATGCCGAGATCTTCACCAAATGCCAGCCGATGGCCTCGGTCGGCTTCGGCGCCGATGTCGGCCTGCATCCGGTTTCGACATGGAACAATCCGGAGCCGGAGATCGCCATGATTGCCGCCAGCAGCGGCAGGATTGTCGGGGCGACGATCGGCAACGACGTCAATCTGCGCGACGTCGAGGGGCGCTCGGCGCTGCTGCTCGGCAAAGCCAAGGACAACAACGCTTCGGCAGCACTTGGCCCCTTTATCCGGCTGTTCGATGAGACATTTTCCATCGGCGACGTGAAGCAGGCGATCGTACGGTTGAAGGTCGAGGGCGAGGATGGGTTCTCGCTGGAGGGCGCCAGTTCGATGGCCGAGATCAGCCGCTCGCCGGAAGAGCTGGTCGCCGCCGCCATGGGGTCGCACCACCAATACCCGGACGGGCTGGCGCTTTATCTCGGCACGATGTTCGTGCCGTCGAAGGATCGCGGCGAACAAGGCAAGGGCTTTACCCACAAGGTCGGCGACATCGTCACCATCTCTTCAGAGAAGTTCGGTGCCTTGGTCAACCGCGTGCGGCTGTCGCCCGACTGCCCGCACTGGACCTACGGCGCCAGCCACCTGATGCGTGACCTCGCAAGGGCCGACCTCATCTAGTCCCCCAGCCTAACATCCGATAGATTCTAGAATTCTCTGATTGGAAATTACCTGCTCGTCGGCATTCGGGAGAGTCCATTGATCGTCGCTCTTGAGGGCAAGACCCTTGTCGTTACCGGCGGAACGCAAGGGCTTGGCGAGACCATCGCCCGGCTGGCCTCAGCCGACGGCGGCGAAGGGATCGCCATTGTCGGCCGCAATACCGAGCGTGGCAGACGCATCGCCGAAGAGCTTTCACGACCAAGCCGGCCCGTCGTCTTCATCCAGGCCGACCTTGGAGATCCGGCCGCGCCTGCAGCTGTCATGGCGGAAGCGACCAAAAGACTCGGCCGCATCGATTGTCTGGTGAACGCCGCGGCCCTCACCGACCGGGCCTCGCTGGAAACTGGCACAATCGACGACTGGGACAGGTTGTTTTCCGTCAATGCGCGCGCGCCGTTCTTCCTCATGCAGGCGGCCGTAGCCGACATGAAGACACGGCGGGCGGCGGGCGCCATCGTCAACATACTGTCGGTGAATGCGCATTGCGGTGCGCCGGACCTTGCCATCTATTCCGCAACCAAGGGCGCGCTTTCGACGCTGACCAGAAACATTGCCAACGCGCATCTTTCCGATCGCATCCGCGTCAACGGCATCAACATGGGCTGGGTAGCGACGCCGGCCGAACAAGAGATGCAGGCGCGCACGCTGGGCAAGGGCGAAAACTGGGCAAAGATCGCCGCCGCCGGCCTGCCGCTTGGTCGATTGCTGACCATGGACGAAGTCGCCCAGCTAACGCTGTTCCTGCTCAGCGACGCCTCCGGGCTGATGACCGGGACGCTTATCGACCTAGAGCAATCCGTGCTCGGCGCGCCGCCGCGCGGCATTGCATGACGGTCGCAAGGCCGATCGTCGGCCGCCTGGAAAATATCAGCCAAACTGATGCAATCTGATGGGATTGCTGATGGCGTGGTGCCTTGCGCCAACGTCCACTGCGGATGGAGGCTTGCCATCGATCGAAAAAGGGAATGCTCTAATGCGCCAGGTCGACGCTGGCAAAATGCGACCACCGTTTTGGCCGCGCACGGCTTTTCGCGGTGATCGTCGTCGGAGGAGGAGTTCGGTTCAAATGGGAGGAAATCAAATGCTGACGAGGCTAAGACTGCTTGCACTCGGCTTGGTGGTGGCGCTGGCTATTCCGGCCGCGGCACAGGCCAAGACGTTCTACTGGATTTCGCATGGCGGCCCGGCCGATCCGGTCTGGACCTACTTCCTTGCCGGCGCCAAGCAATGGGCGGCGGATACCGGCAACACTGTCAACACGTCGTTCCACAATGGCGACGTGGCGTCACAGCAGGAGGCTGTTCGCGCCGCGATCGCCGCCAAGGCCGACGGCATCACCACGACCAGCCCTGATCCGGGCAGCCTTGTCGAGATCGTCAAGGAAGCGCGGGCGGCGAACATCCCGATCATCAACTTCAACACGCCCGATCCGAAGGCGGACTTCAACGCCTATGTCGGCGGCGACAACGTCACCTTCGGCAAGCATTGGGCTCAGTATTTGGTCGACAAGGGCCTGGTGAAGAAGGGCGACTTCGTCTGGATGCCGGTCGAAATTCCCGGCGCTACCTATGGCGTCCAGGAAGAGGAAGGCATCAAGAGCGTCTTCGAGCCGCTCGGCATCACCTATGAAATCACCGAAGCGACGCTCGACCAGGCCGAAGTGATCAACCGCATGGTCGATTACCTCACCGCCAACAGGGCCAAGGTCAAGGCGATCATCGGCCTTGGCGACCTTGTCACCGGTTCGATCAAGCGGGTGTTCGACCAGGTCGGCGTCAAGCCGGGCGAAATCCCGGTCGTCGGCTGGGGCAACTCGCTCGACACCACCCAGGAAGTGCTGAACGGCTACGTCAATGCCGGCCAGTGGCAGGATCCGCAGGCGACCAGCTACGTCGCGCTCTCGCTCGCCAACATGGCGGCGAGCGGTATTCCGCCCGGCTTCGACGTGATCACCGGCGCGCTCTACGAGAAGGACACCGCGGCAGTCTACGACAAGATCCTGTCCGGCAAATAAATCCGCGATCGAGTTGGTCACGGCCGCTTCAGCGGCCGTGACTGTCTCATCATTCCGCCGAAGCCGGTTGCGGTCTCGGCCAAATCCAATCCTATCGCGGGTCCAAGGTGGAAAATCGTTCTCTTATCCAACGCTCGATCGCGCGGCCCGAGTTCGGGCCGTTCGTGCTGCTCGTCGTCGAGATCGCCGTGTTCTGGGGCATCAACCACGACTTCCTGTCGCCGCAAAACATCTCGAACACGCTGGCCTTCACGGTTGAGCTCGGGCTGATCGCGCTGGCGATGACGCTGTTGATGACATCAGGCGAATTCGACCTCTCGGTCGGCTCGGTGTTCGGCTTCTCGCCGGTCCTGATGTGGACGTTGTTCAACAGCGGCGTCGCCTCGCTCGAAGCCGCCTTCGTCATGGCGCTGGTGGTCGCTGCGTTCATTGGACTGGTCAATGGCTGGTTCGTGACGCAGCTCAAGATCCCGTCCTTCCTGGTGACGTTGGGCATGCTGCTGGTGGTGCGCGGCACCGCTTTGTTCGTCACCAACGGGTTTCCGCAGCGGACCTGGAGCGCCGAGGGCAGCTGGCTGGCGGAAGCGCTGGTCGGCGATTTCTTCATCGGGCCGTTCCGTATCTATATGTCGCTGTTCTGGTTCATCGCCGCCGCAACCGCGCTCGGCTACGTGCTGACGCAGAGCCGGACCGGCAACTGGATCCAGGCGGCCGGCGGCAACCCAAGTGCTGCAAGGGCGCGCGGCGTCAATGTCAGCGGCGTCAAGATCGGCCTATTCATCCTGTCGTCGATCCTGGCCTCGCTTGCCGGCGTCATCAGCTCGCTGCGCACCTCGGCGGCCAACCCCAACAGCGGCACCGGCTACGAGCTCGAAGTCATCGCCATGGTTGTGATCGGCGGCACGGCGCTGACCGGTGGGCGCGGCACAATCATCGGCACGGTGCTCGGTATCCTGATCCTGCGCGTGATGCGCAACGGCATCGTGCTGATCGGCGTGCCCGGCCTTGCCTATAATATTTTCATCGGCGCCATCATCCTCGGCATGATGGCGCTCCACTCATGGCTGGAACGCCGGCATCAGGCAGGGACTTGAACCATGGCCGAACCGCTTGTCCGCATGGAAAATATCCGCAAGTCCTACGGCCGCGTGCAAGCGCTGGTGGACGCCAATTTCCATGTCAATGAAAGGGAGATCGTCGGTCTGCTCGGTGACAACGGCGCCGGCAAGTCGACACTGATCAAGGTGCTGTCGGGCGCGGTCCCGCTGACCAGCGGCGACATCTTCATCCGCGGCAAGAAGGTGAATTTGCGCAGCACCAGCGACGCCATCGCCCACGGCATCGAGACGATCTACCAGGACTCGGCGCTGGTGACGCAGCTGTCGATCGCCCGCAACCTGTTTCTCGGACGCGAGCCGATCAAGCCGCCGCGTTTCCTCAACCGCATGGACCAGGAGGCGATGAACGTGGTTGCCCGCGACCTGCTCAAGCAGGTCGGCATCTCGAAGAACATCCCGCCCACGACGCCGATTGGCTCGCTCTCCGGCGGCGAGCGGCAGGCGGTGGCGATTGCACGCGCCATGCATTTCGACAGCGACCTCATCATCCTCGACGAGCCGACCAACAATCTCGGCGTCGCCGAAACGCAGGGCGTGCTGAGCTTCGTGCGTAGCGCCCGCGATTCCGGCCATTCCTGCATCTTCATCGCCCACAACATCCATCATGTCTTCCAGGTGGTCGACCGCATCGTCGTCATGCGCCGCGGCAAGGTCGTCGCCGACGATATCGACCCGAAGAAGACCAGCGTCGCCGAAGTCGAACGCGTCATCACCGGCATGTCGGAGAAGGAGATCCATGAGGCGCTGGTCGAGGGCACGAAACGGCCCGGCTGAGCGGCCGGGCCGGGCTTATCGTCGAAGCACTGGATCGCATCGCCACATGGTTGCGATATGAAAGCCACCGTTTCGGATATTGCCAGAAGCTGCGGCCTGTCGACCGCGACGGTCGACCGTGTGCTCAACAATCGGCCGGGGGCGAGTGCCGCCAACCGGCAGCGCGTAATGGAGGCGGCCAAGCAGCTCGGCTATCTGCCGGTTGTCGACCAGGTCGCGTTGCCCTCGCGGCCGGCACATCTCGAATTCTTCCTGCCGATCGGCAGCAATGCCTTCATGGCCGATCTGGCCAGACACATCGAGGATTATGCGGCGCGCCTGCCGCTGGTCGCCTCCTGCCGCATCCACAAGCTCGCCGGCATTTCGCCGAGTGCCTTGCAGGTGGCCGTCGAAAACCTCTCGCTCAAGGCGAACGGGGTCGGCGTCATCGCCATCGATCATCCGAGAACGCGCAACATCTTGCGCGAGATCGTCGAGGCCGGCATCCGCCTGGTCACGCTGGTGTCCGACGTTCCTGGCGCGCCCCGCTCAGCCTATGTCGGCATCGACAACCGGGTGGCCGGCCGCACCGCGGCGCTGCTGATGGGACGGTTCCTCGGTGGCCGCCAGGGCCATCTGGCGATGGTGGTCGGCTCACGTTCCTATCGCGGCCACGAGGAACGCGAAATGGGCTTTCGCTCCGTGCTCGGCGAAGAGTTTCCCAATCTGACCGTCACCCGCGCCGTCGAGATCAACGATGAGCCGGAGGTCAGCTATACCGCGACCATGAAGGCGCTGCACAACGAGCCGGAGCTGCTCGGCATCTACTGTATCGGCGCCGGACGCTCGGGTGTGGCAAAAGCGTTGCTCGAAGTCAGGCCGCGGAAGAAGCCGGTGTTCATCTGCCATGATCTGACGCGCGAGACGCGCGGCTATCTCGTCGACGACCTGCTCGACGTCGTCATCGACCAGAATGCGCGGTTGATTGCCGAACAGTCGGTCATTCGCCTGCTCGGCTCGATCGCCTCGTCGGCGCCCTATCTGACGCGGAAATTCATCGAGCCGCGCCTGATCTTCAAGGAAAATGTCCCGGTGCAGTGATGCCGCGCGAGGGCGATGGCGCTCGGGCCTCGATCGTTAAAATTCGGTTGATACCGCAAATCTGCACATCAGCTATGCAACTTTTGTGGTTGCCGAATCATTGGGCAATCGATAGTTTCGCAGGTGTCGGCCATCTACTCCTCCCAGATGCGATGCCGACGCTGAGTGCGGTACACCTCCTCCCGTGCCGTATTCGAAATCGAGCCCGCTGCCACCTCCTCCCGGCAGCGGGCTTTTTTTATTCCGGCTCCGGGATAGCGGCCGACGCTTGGGATCGTGACTAGCACCGGACACGACTGTTGATCCGCGGATCGATGAGCTTCGCTGCGATCGCCGCGGCTTGTCGGGCAGAATCCTGTCACACTTGTCACTCTCACCGGTTCGCCGGCGGCCCTATCCTGCCTCACGACCAGCAAACAACGCCGCGCCGGCAATGGTGCGGGGGATCGGCAAGGGAGACGCGAGATGGCACATCCGGATAGGACGAGACATCACCCGGCGGCGCGGCGCGCAATCGAAACGCCACGGATCGTTTCGCCGCTTGCGAGATTATCTGGCCCTGAAAGAAGTGATCAGGCCTTCCGCCATGCGGACGAACTGCGCGCTCGGGCCCTCGGCGCCGACGCTTTGCAGGCTGACACGGGCGCCCTCGAGCAACAGCGACAGCGTGTCCGCAAGAAGTTCGGCCTGTCCGATGCCGGCATCGCGACACAGGGAGACCAGCCGCTCGCGCTGCGCTTCCTTGAGTTCCTTGATCACTTGCCTTGCCGGATGATCGGCCTCGCTCAGCTCGATGGCGGCGTTGGCCATGTCGCAACCGCGACGGTCGGACATCAAGCAATCGGCCGCCATTCGGACCCAGGCGTGCAGCTGCGCCAGCTTGTCGCCCGGATTCTCGGCCTCGAACTTTTCCCACATCGCGTTGGCGCTGCAGGCGGTCGCCCGCAGACATTCGATGATCAGGTCGTCCTTGGACTCGAAATGCCGGTAGAGCGTCATCTTGTTGGTGCCGGCGGCCTCGGTGATGGCGTCGATGCCGACGCCGCGAATGCCATGCTTGTGAAACATGTCCCGTGCCGTCTCCAGGATCCTGTCCCGGGGGCGAACACGCTCCACAACACCGTCTGTCATCAAAACCTCCGTGATTGCGTTTCCCGAAATTCCCTCGGTGCACCTCTTGACTAGGGTGTTACCGGTCTGTAACGTTAGAGATGTTACTTACCTGTAACACCCGCATTGCATCATGTC
The DNA here is from genome assembly GCF_040317925.1 of Mesorhizobium sp. M1348. Taxonomy (NCBI): domain Bacteria; kingdom Pseudomonadati; phylum Pseudomonadota; class Alphaproteobacteria; order Hyphomicrobiales; family Phyllobacteriaceae; genus Mesorhizobium; species Mesorhizobium sp. M1348. The sequence goes on from NZ_JAMYLH010000024.1 coordinate 77,852, forward strand.
AAACTCGCAAGTGCCGGCCATCAGCCCCGCCCCGATCGGCAAGGGGACGAACCGCACCTTACGGCCTCGGCCGGCGAGCAAGAGAACACCCGATCCGCGGCCTGCCGCGGATCACCAAAAACCAGGAGCCGCTTCGATGTCGCAGCGCAATGATCTGACGATCGATGAAGTCGTGAGGGATCCGATGATCCGCATGCTGATGAAAGCCGACCGCGTCGACCCGCGGTCTTTCGAGGCGATGCTGCGTGCGCTGGCGGATGAGCAGGCCGAGCGCCGCAATGCGCCGCGCCGCCCTCTGCAAGATTTCGGTTTTCTCGAAGATTCCGGCTCAATGCGCAGCCGGCGGCTGTCCAGGGTGGCCAAGGCCTTTGGCCGGGCCAGAGCATCGGGCGAGGCGTGCATCTCATGGTAAACTTCTTCATCCATCGCCCGATCTTTGCGTCGGCGATCGCCATCATCATGGTGCTCGCCGGGGGGATCTGTTATTTCCTGCTGCCCGTCTCGCAATTTCCCGACATCACGCCGCCCCAGGTCGTGGTCAGCGCCCATTACCCGGGCGCCAGCGCGCAGGTCGTCGCCGACACGGTGACGACGCCGCTCGAACAGCAGATCAACGGCGTCCAGGGCATGACCTATATGTCGTCGTCGAGCTCCAATGACGGCTCCTCGACGATCACCATCACCTTCGACGTTGGCTACGATCTGAGCACCGCGGCCGTCGACGTCCAGAACCGCGTTTCGCAGGCGGCTTCCTCGTTGCCGGCCATCGTCAATCAGGGCGGCGTGACGATCAAGAAGCAGAACCCGAACTTCGTCCTGATCGTCGACCTCACCTCGCCGGACGGTTCCGTCAACCCGGTCGCGTTGAGCAATCTCGCCTATCTGCAGGTGGTCGATCCGCTGAAGCGCCTGCCCGGCGTTGGCGACGTGCAGATCTTCGGCGAGCGGCGCTATTCGATGCGCATTTGGCTCGACCCCGACAAGCTAGCCAATCTCGGCATTACTGCCGTCGACGTGCAGAACGCCGTCGCCGAGCAGAACGTCCAGGTGGCGGCCGGCAAGATCGGGCAGTCGCCGGCTCCGGCCGGCACTGCCTTCGAGATGCAGGTCAACGCCGTGGGCAGGCTGAGCGATCCCAAGGAGTTCGGCGACATCGTCGTGCGCGCCAATACCGCAAACGGCTCGCTGGTCAGGCTGCGCGACGTTGCGCGCATCGAGCTCGGCGCGCTGCAATATTCGTCGTCGGCCTTCTTCGGCAAGGACCCGACGGTGGTGCTGGCGGTCTACCAGATGCCGGGCTCCAACGCGCTCGATCTGCAGCAGCGCGTCAAGGACAAGATGCAGGAGCTGTCGGCCCGTTTCCCGAAGGGCGTCAGCTACGCCATGCATTACGATACGACACGTTTCGTTTCGGCCTCGATGCACGACGTGCTGATCACGCTCGGCGAAGCGCTGGTCCTGGTCGTCGCCGTGGTGTTCATCTTCCTGCAAAGCTGGCGCACCACGATCATCCCGACGATCGCAATTCCGGTGTCGCTGGTGGCGACGCTGGCCGTCATGAATATGCTTGGCTTCTCACTGAATATGCTCAGCCTGCTCGGCATGGTGCTGGCGATCGGCCTCGTCGTCGATGATGCGATCGTCGTCGTCGAGAATGTCGAACGCCAACTTGAGGCCGGCCTCAAACCGCTGGCTGCCACGCGCACGGCGATGGCTGAGGTCACCGGCCCGATCATCGCCACGACCGCCGTGCTGATGGCCGTGTTCGTGCCGGTCGCCTTCATTCCCGGCGTGTCCGGCCGGCTCTACAACCAGTTTGCCCTGACGGTGGCGATCTCCTTCGGCATTTCGGCCTTCGTCTCGCTGACGCTTACCCCGTCGCTCAGCGCCGCCTTCCTGCGCCACCGGCCGGAAACGCAGTTCGTGCTGTTCCGCTGGTTCAACATGGGCTTCGAACGGCTGGCGCATGCCTATGCGAATGGCGTGCGCATTCTCATCCGCCTGCGCTGGATCATGCTCGGCGTGTTCGCGGCCGGACTTGTCGCGACCTATTTCGTCTGGCAGCGCCTGCCCTCGACCTTCCTCCCGGTCGAGGACCAAGGCTATTTCTTCGTCGTCATCCAGCTCCCCGACGGGGCCTCGCTGGAACGCACCGACGCCGTGGCGCAAAAGGCACGCGACATCCTGCAGAATACCCCCGGCGTCGACATCGTCGGCTCGATCAGCGGCTTGAACTTCCTGACCAGCGCCGCGCAGTCGAACTCGGCGGTCGAATTCGCCATCCTGAAGCCATGGGACGAACGCGGCCCCGACCAGAGCGCTTCGAAGCTCGTCGCCGACGTGCGCAACAAGCTGCTGCAAATTCCGGAGGCTTTTGCGCTGAGCTTCGACCCGCCGTCGATCCCGGGCATTGGTACCACCGGTGGCTTCGAGTTCCAGGTCGAGGACCTGACCGGCCGCGGCAGCGTGGCGCTCAACGATGCGACGCAAGCGGTGATTGCCGAGGCGCGCAAGCAGCCCGAGCTCAACCCGCAGCAATTGTTCTCGTCGTTCTCGACCTCGACGCCGCAGTTCAACTACGATCTCGATCGCGCCAAGGCGAAGCTGCTCGGGCTCAACCTGCCGGACGTCTTCAATACGCTGCAGATCTATCTCGGCTCGCTCTATGTGAACGATTTCAACCTGTTCGGCCGCACCTTCCGGGTGACGATCCAGGCCGACAAGGACTCTCGTGCGGGTCCGGCCGACATTTCGCGGCTCTATGTCCGCAATGCGTCGGGCGGCATGGTGCCGCTGAGCACGCTGGGCAAGCTTGTGCCCATCGTCGGCCCAGAGACCGTGCCGCATTATAACAACAATGCGTCGGCCCTGATCAATGGCGGCGCCGCCCCCGGCTTTTCGTCCGGCCAGGCGGTGGCGGCAATGGAGCGTGCCGCTGCCACGGCGTTGCCGAGAGATTTCGGCTACGAATGGACTGGCATCACCTATCAGGAGCTCAAGGCGGGATCGATCGCATCCGTCGTCTTTGGTCTCGCGATCGTCTTCGTCTTCCTGATCCTCGCCGCGCAATATGAGAGCTGGGCGATGCCGTTCATGGTGCTGCTGGCGGTGCCGCTTGCATTGTTCGGTGCGTTCGTCGTGCTGTGGCTGCGCGGCATGCAGATCGACGTCTATTCGCAGATCGGCTTCGTCATGCTGATCGGACTGGCGGCCAAGAACGCGATTCTGATCGTGGAGTTTGCCCGGCGCCGGCGCGAAGAAGGCCTCAGCATCGTCGACGCCGCGATGGAAGCGGCGCGGCTGCGGCTGCGACCGATCCTGATGACCGCCTTCGCCTTCATCCTCGGCGTGCTGCCGCTAATGTTCGCTACAGGTGCAGGTGCCGCGAGCCGGCAGTCGATCGGCACCACCGTCTTTGGCGGCATGGTCGCGGCGACGATCCTGTCGCTGGTGTTCGTGCCGGTCTTCTATGCGGTGATCGAGCAGCTGCGCGAGCGCCGCAGCGAGAGCGGACCGGTCTCCGAAGCGACTGAACAACCAACTGCCGAATCCGCCTTCGAGCCATTGGCCGAAGCGGCTGAATAGGACTGGAGAATTGATCATGCGTAAATGGAAAATCGCGCTGGGAACGGCCGTCGCCCTTGGGGCGATTTCAGTGGCGAGCGTTCACCTGCTCGACATGGGCAGCCTCAGCCTCAACGCCGGCACAGCCGGGGCGGCGACCCCCAAGCCGGAAGCCTTTGTCATGCCGGTGCCGGTGGTGAGCGTCGTCAAGAAGACGATCCCGATCTATCTCGACTATGCCGCCCGGGTGGAGCCCATTCGCAGCATCACGCTGCAGGCGCGCGTGCCGGGGTATCTGCAGGAGCAGGTCGCCACCGACGGCAGCGACGTTGCCAAGGGCGACCTTCTCTACAAGATCGCCCCGGAGGATTTCCAGGCTGCCCTCGAGCAGGCGAAGGCGCTTATCCAGCGCGACACGGCAACACTCGACTATGCACGCTCCAGTCTCGGGCGCGGCAGCGAGCTCGCCAAGAGCGGCTATCTCGCCAAGGACGTGTTCGACCAGCGCACCAGCACCTTGCGCGAGGCTCAGGCCTCGCTCGCCGTGAACCAGGCCGCTTTGCGGACCGCCGAGCTCAATTTGAGCTATACCGAAATCAGCGCCCCGTTCGCGGGACGTATCGGACGCAGCCAGGCTTCCGTTGGAACGCTGGTCAGCGTCGCCGGCACCGTGCTCAACTCGCTGGTGCAGCTCGATCCGATCTACGTCACGTTCAATCCGAGCGAAACGGACCTGACCCAGATCGAGGAAGCTCGGGCTGCGGGACCGATCAGTGTCGATGTCCTGCTTCCTGGTGAAACCGAACCGCGCCAGAAGGGCGATCTTACCTTCATGGACAACACGATCGATCGCTCGACCGGCACGATCACGGCACGGGCGACGGTCGGCAACGGCAAATTCACGCTGCTGCCCGGCCAGTATGTCCGCGTCAGACTGCACGTCAAAGAGCAGCCCGATGCGCTGATGGTGCCGCAGACGGCACTCGGCTCAGGCCAGCTTGGCAAATACCTCTATGTCGTCGGCAAGGACAACACCGTCGACCAGCGCATCGTTTCGCTCGGACCGACCAATGGCGATCAGGTTGCCATCTTGAGCGGTGTGGCCGAAGGCGACCGGGTGATTACCGGCAATCTGCAGAAGATCGGCCCGGGAATGCCGATCTCGCCGCTGCCCGAGAAACCGGCCACCTGATAACCCCCATCAGGTCCGGTCCCGCGGCGCCCTCGGCTCCCACGCCAAGGGCGCCGTTTTTGCTGATAGTTTCGACACGGTCGATTCAAGCCGTAGCGCGAACGGCGGCTCTGGCGACGATGGCAGCATAGAGGCGCTCTCTAGAGTCTTTCACGTTTTGACGGAAGCGTATCCGGCGTTTGCGAAGTAGTTTTTGCATTCGCCGGGTTCGATCGTCGCAACGAGGTGGCCGATGTGGCGCCA
>NZ_JAMYLH010000025.1:0-80691 GCF_040317925.1 Mesorhizobium sp. M1348
CCTCAAGGGCTTCACGCCCTACGAGTTCATCTGCAAGGCATGGGCTTCCCAGCCCGAGCGCTTCACTCTCAATCCGCTCCAGCAAATGCCGGGACTAAACATCAGAGCGGGCGGATCCAGGCGGTTCGTTGCCCGAAGGCTGCCTTGTTTTCTGATCCATAGGATACCAAGCCCAAAAACCCGCAGACCGCTGCCTGCGGGGTTGGTGCTTCGCTCCGGTGGAAAGAAGCTACTGGATGGCCAGGGGCGCCGGTTTGACCTTGATCACGTCCCCTGGCAGCACCGGCGTGTCTTCATCGGCGGTGATTTCGCTGGTCTTGCCGTCGACCACCCGCACCAGGGAAAATGACAAGGCCGCTGGTTCGTTGTTGCCATAGAATTGCGGCATGGGGCTGCCCGACAAGGCTTCGGACATCAAGGCCTTTTCCATATTCAGCTTCAGCGTCACCTCGTTGAGATCGGCTTCCGTCTGTTGCCGGTCGGTCGCGAGGCTGGAGTTCTGCGTGTTCTCCAGATCGATGGCGTCCTGGGTGGCCTTGCTGATCGACTGCTTGGCCGTGAGAATCGCCGTTTCGTAATCCAGGATCTGGCCTTCAAGGTCGGCGATGGTTTGCTGCGAGTTCAAAACCCGCGTGTTGACGACCAGGCCCTTTTGCGCCAGCGAGCCGATGCCGTTGAGTTGCTCCTTCGCAAGATCGACCTGCTTCTGCTGGTTGACGATCTTTTTCTGCAGCGAATCGATCTCGCTCTGCAGCAGCGCCTTCAAATCGTCGAGCGCCTGCAAGCGCAGCTTGAGTTTCTTCTGGTCGGCCGCCAGGATCGCCGTCTCATCGGCAACGATGCTGGGCAGTTTCGGATCGTCGGCCACCTCTTTCGGCACCGCGAATGTCGGCTTGTCCGCTAGTTCCGCTTCGACGCGGGCGCGCTTGACGGTCAGCCTGACCAATTGGTCTTGTAGTACGTCGAAATTGCCCTTGGCATTGATCAGGTCGCGGTCGAAGCGCTGCCCGCTCTCCGGGTTCCGCCGGGCTCCGCCGGCAATGCTCATCGCTTTCAGCACGGACAACCCAGGCACACAAGGGTACTGGCCGGGCGATTGCACCTCGCCAGAGATGTAGAATGGCCGGTACTGCGCCATTTCGACGGAAGCCTCCGGCTTGTCGGCCAGAGCGAGCTTGCGCTGCAGTGCCTCGCCGAGCGATGCCGCGATCTCCGAAGTCGTCTTGCCGGATGCGGGCATCTCGCCGACGAAGGGAACCGACAAGGTTCCAGCGGGGCCGACTGTGTATTCTCCATTGATGGCCGACCAGTCACGGAACGTGCCTTCGACGGTCTGCCATTCCGCCACGCGGATGGTCAGCTTGTCCTGTGCTCCAAGCCGATAGTCGTCGGCGAAGGCAAACTGTGGCAGGGCTAGCGACAGCGTCAGGCCGGTCGCCATTGTGAGGCAAGTCGTCAAAAGCCGTACTCGCCGCATGCGTCTGGAGAGAATGCCGGTGCAAAAGATATCGATTATATCTGCTTTCAACTGAGCGTTTCCGATCTGGTTTGCCCCGCCCGATGAGCTGCCGATGCCTGAGTTAGGGGCCTGAGTTCTAGGCCCGAATTCTGGACAGTCGCTCCTCGATGCACGGCCAGCAAGCGGCCGTCAGTAGCAGCCTCGCGACATCCAGACCGCAGGTACGGTCTTGATGATGATGCGAATGTCTTCGAACATCGACCAGTTCTCGACATAGTGCCTGTCGAATGCGACGCGGCTGTCGTAGGAAACATCGTTGCGTCCGCTGACCTGCCAGAGCCCGGTCAGGCCGGGGCGCGATTTCAGGTAATAGACGGCCGAATTGCCATAGATCTCCAGCTCATCGCGCACCACGGGACGGGGCCCCACCAGGCTCATATCCCCCTGCAGGATGTTGATGATCTGCGGCAGCTCATCGAGGCTGAGCTTCCTCAGCACCGCTCCGACGCGCGTGATCCGCGGGTCGTTCTTCAACTTGCGGGTCGCTATCCATTCGGCGTTGGCCTCCGGATTCGCGGCGAGATAGGCAGCAAGCACCCGCTCGCCGTCTGGAACCATGGTGCGGAACTTGAGGCACGGAAAAATCCGTCCTCCGCGGCCGATCCGGCTGTGGCCATAGAAAATCGGCCCGCCATCGGAAAACCTGACAAGCAGCGCTATCATCACGAACAGCGGGCTGAGAGCGATCAGGCCGATCAGCGAACCGGCAATATCGAAGCTGCGTTTGAGCAGGCCGCCGATCGGTGGCGGAAAATCGACGCCGGCCTGCGAAAAATCCGCATCGGCCGGCTTGGCTACGTCCCTCATGCGTAAACTCCATACGTTGAACGGATGGTTTACCGCACGATACCAAAAAAATGTTGCAGCGCAACACACAATTTCCCAGACGGCTGTAATAGTCGCGTCATGAACTGACTAAATAATAAACTCGTCCTGCACAAAATTTCGCCTTTATGTCGCAAAAGAGACAGATTATGGGCAATTTTGGAAAAGCTAGTCCAATTTTGGGGCTGATTTTAGGCGAATCGCTCTTTATACCCTGCTGTGGAGCTTTGCCATCATTCAGAATTTCAAAATATCGACTGATGTTATGCTAAAATACTGGCCAATATTATAAATCTTACTGGAGCGAGTCGATATCCGGCAATCAGTGGTGATGCCGACGTGTGCATTGCACCATGGCAGAGTCGATCCCGAGGATTCGTTTAAAATTATTCCGCAGCTGCCCTTGCCGCCTATTGCTCGGGTCAATAGAGTTGCAAATTGTTGCTGTCGGACTATGGACAGATTGGGCTAGGCCGGAAGCAACCGGCCAGATGCGGGCAACCTAAATAAGCTCGCAGAGTTTAAGGGAGGTGCTCGGGGTGGGCTTGTCGACATTTTTTCCCGAGCCGGTTGATGGGCTATCGGGTATGTCACTGCCAAAGTTCATTATCGGAATGTGTTTTGCGCTGGCGATCGTGATCGTCTGGTCGTATTTGGGCGGCGCCTCGCTCGGTACGACGGTTTTTCGCGTCATCGGCTGCGCTATAGTCATCCAACTGGGTTATTTTCTGCTGGTCTTTGCCATGATCGCCAGAAATGCCCCGACCCCGGCCGACAAAATTCGCGACGCTGAACGAAAGCTGAGTTCGAACGAAGCGGCCGAAGGCGAGAAATTCAGCGCCAGAAGGGGCCTTCACTGATTTCAGGCCTGGCCGCGGTCTGCGATGTCCATGTGACCTGTGGCTAAGCTTGCCGGTCCTCTGACGGATTCCCCGCCTCAACAACACCGGCTGTCGGCATTCCTGTTCTTTCAATTGCTTGACACTGCCGGCCTCGACGCGCTCGCTCTGCGTCGCCGCCATCCGGTCGGCGAGGACCAGCAACTGGTTTCCGCCAATCGAACGCTCTGATGGAGCGTGTAGGAACGGCTCTGCCAAGCGGCGCATTTCTGGAGCCATCCCGATTGAGACTCGCCGCCCGCCCACCCGCGCCATGACACCAGCAAATGAAAAACTGGACTGCGCCGATGATTTTGGCGATGCTTGCTTCGCATTTGCAGCATAGGCGTTTGGGCCGATGCATTTCAGACGGGCGATGACGCATTGAGCGGGGAGGGCAAAGAAATCAGCAACGACTTCTGCAATCGAGAGGCATGTCCATGACATCATCCCAGGTCTGCGTGATCATCGCCGCCCGCAATGCGGCGCGGACAATTCCGGCTGCCATTGCATCGGCATTACGCGAGCCGGAGGTTGCGGAAGTTGTCGTCGTCGACGACGCGTCCACCGACGATACCGCGAAAGTCGCCCGCGCGTCCGACGACGGCACGGGCCGCCTTTCCGTCATCCGCTTCGACGTCAATCGCGGCCCCTCTTTTGCCCGCAACGCCGCGATAGCCGGTTCCAGATCGCCGTTTATCAGCATTCTGGACGCTGATGATTTCTTTTTCGAAGGCAGGTTTCACAGACTGTTCGCCAGCACCGATTGGGATTTCGCCGCAGACAACATCATGCTTGTCAGGGATGACGCGGCAACCGACGTTTCGAAAATCGTTGCTCCGCCGTTCTCGCCCGAACCGGAATTCCTCGATTTCGAGGGTTTCATCGACGCCAACATCTCCAGGCGCCGTGTGCAACGCGGGGAACTGGGCTTCCTCAAGCCAGTGATCAGCCGCGCCTTTCTTGATCGGCATGGGCTGCGCTACGACGAGAAGCTGCGCCTGGGTGAAGACTATGAACTCTATGCGCGCGCGGTTGCCCATGGCGCGCGCTTCAAGGTCATCAAATCCTGTGGCTACGGCGCGATCGTGCGCGCCGATTCGCTTAGCGGACGGCACAAGACCCAGGACCTGAAGCATCTGGCCGATGCCGACCTAGCACTGCTTGCGATCGACAGTTTGCCGGAGGCATCGAAGGCTGCGCTGAGAAGGCACGAGCGGCACATCCGCGACAAATACCGGTTGCGGAAGTTTTTAGACGTGAAGGCTGAGCGCGGGCTGGCGTCGGCCGCGGCCTACGCCTTGGCCGGCTCGTCCAACCTCACAGCCGTCGTCCGCGGCGTTGCCTCCGACAAGCTGGATGCGCTGTTTCGCCGCGCTGGCCTCGCCGCGAAGCGTCAGCATGTGCCGCCGCTGCGCTTCCTCATGGCCGGAACCAGCACGGCCAGCGAAAGCTAGGCCCGTCAACGTGCGATCGCGGTAGCCGCGCCCTTACCCTTCGGCCGGCTCGCACCATTTCAACGAGATTCATGAGTTTACGATCTAGGTGGTTGCCTATGCGCGCAGGGAATGGCAATCTATGTTGCGGTGCAGCAATTTTGGACGGCCAACCGAACTGGCCCGAGACATCCCCTGTCGGAGGAGCTGGACGATGCAAGAAATGTCTTTTGAATGTGGATTGGCGCCAAGGCCGGTCACCAGCTCGACGATGATGGGGCGCTGACGACATGGCCTCGATCTTTCGCTTCCGGTCGAGAGATCCGGCGCGCGACACGCAGACCGACACCTCGCGCCTCGATCGGTTGGCAAAGCTGCTGGACCAGATCGCGGCCGAAGTCGAGGCGGAGAAGAGCGGACTTGAGAACCGCTACAGGACAACGGCTACCAATGCCGCCTTTCTGGTCGAGGCCATGGAGAACGGAGCGGTCTCCTCTCGCAGGTCTTCCGAAGTCGGCGAACTGACCAGGTCGATCCTGAATTGCGAGCGGCGGATCGCAGCGCTGTCGCGCCAGATGCAGATGATGAAGGATCTCCGTCATTCGCTGGATGAAATCTTCGAGGAGAAGCGGCAGAACGGTCCCGACATAAGGACCGATTTTGTGAAGCCCGCCGATTCCGGCACAGGCTGAGCGAACACCCCGGGTCGGCGCAATGGTTTTAGGCACAACACGGAGCTTGGGAGCGACAAGGTCAAGATCAGGTTGTTTCGTCACGGTTCGAACGATCGCTTTGGGGGCGCACAGCACAAAGGTGAGTTTGATATGAACGCAGATCCTAAAAGCACGTCCGCCCCGGCAACCCGCGGCACCCGGTTCACGCGCCCGATCCCGGGCAAGCTGCGACGGCTCCGTTCAGACGGCGCGTTTCTGCTGCTCGTTCTCGTCAGCCTGGTTGCGGGCCTGGTGCCCGTCCGTGCCCAGGATCTCCCAACCGCGCCGTCCTTTGTCGATGATTTCACCAGCCTCAGTCGCGCGCGCTGGTATGTTTCCGACGGCTGGACGAACGGCAAGCATCAGAACTGTACCTGGTCCAAAAGCCTGATCGGGCTTTCCGACGGCATGCTGACGCTCGGTTTCGAGAAGCGCAAGCTGAAGGATCGCGAATTCGCCTGCGCCGAGATCCAGACCAAGCAGCGCTTCGGCTACGGCACCTACGAGGCGCGGATGAAGACCGACACGGGCTCCGGCGTCAACGCGGCATTCTTCAGCTTCGTCGGCGATGCCGACAAGCAGCCGCATGATGAAATCGACTTCGAGGTGCTGACCAAGGACACGTCCAAGGTTCAGGTCAACGCCTACATAGCCGGCAAAGGCAAGAACGAGAAACTGGTCGACGTCGCCGGCGGCACCGACAAGGCCTTCAACGACTACGCCTTCGTCTGGGAAAAGGACCGGCTGCGCTGGTACGTCAACGGCAAGCTTGTCCACGAGATCACCGATCCGGCGAAGCTGCCCACCCATTCGCAAAGGATCTATTTCAGCCTGTGGGGCAGCGATACGATGAAGGGCTGGATGGGGCCGTTCTCGGATCCCGGCCGCAAGCTCACCATGCAGGTGGATCGCGTCGCATTCACCGCACTCGGCCAGCCCTGCCAATTCCCCGAATCGCTGGCATGCAACACAAACTAGAAGCGCATCTGAACCGGCCGGGTCGAAGGTGGTCCGAAAACCGAAGCTCGAACAGGCCCGAAGCCTTGAACAGGAATGAAACCGAATGAATTTGACTGTCTTTGGAATCGGCTATGTCGGTCTTGTACAGGCGGCGGTGCTTGCCGAAGTCGGCCATCAGGTGGTCTGCGTCGACATCGATGCAAAAAAGGTCGAGCGGCTCAACCAGGGTCATGTCCCGATCTTCGAGCCCGGGCTCGAAAACATGGTCAAGGAGAACCATGCCGCCGGCCGCATCAAGTTCACCACCGACGCCGCCGCGGCGATCAAGCATGGCCAGATTCAGATGATCGCCGTCGGCACGCCTCCGGGCGAGGATGGTTCGGCAGACCTCAAATATGTGCTGGCCGTCGCCGAGGCCATCGGTCGTGAGATGGACGCGCCAAAGATCGTCGTCGGCAAGTCGACCGTGCCGGTCGGCACCTGCGAAAGGATAAAGGCCAGGATCGCCGAGACGCTGAAGGCGCGCGGGCGCGAGGATCTGGCTTTCGACGTCGCCTCCAATCCGGAATTCCTCAAGGAAGGGTCCGCTGTGAGCGACTGCATGAAGCCCGACCGCATCATCGTCGGCACCAGCAACGAGGACACCGAGGCGGTGATGCGCGAGCTCTACGCGCCGTTCAACCGCAACCACGAAAAGATGATCGTGATGGACGTGCGCAGTGCCGAGTTCACCAAATACGCGGCCAATTGCATGCTGGCGACCAAGATCAGCTTCATGAACGAAATGGCCAATTTGGCCGAGCAACTGGGTGCCGACATCGAGGAGGTCCGCAAGGGCATCGGCAGCGACCCGCGGATCGGCTACCACTTCATCTATCCGGGCCTCGGCTATGGCGGCTCGTGCTTCCCGAAGGATGTGCGTGCCCTGATCAAGACCGCCGAGGCCGTCAAGTTCGACGCCAAGCTGCTGCGTGCCGTCGAGGAGCGCAACAACCAGCAGAAGTCGGTCCTGTTCGAGAAGGTGGACCGCTATTTCAAGGGCAATCTCAAAGGCAAGACCTTTGCGCTGTGGGGCTTGGCCTTCAAACCCAATACCGACGACATGCGCGAGGCCCCGTCCCGCACGCTGATGGAAGCGCTCTGGGCCGCCGGTGCCAATGTGCAGGCCTACGATCCCGAGGCGATGCAGGAATGCCAGGCGATCTACGGGCTGCGCGACGACCTGCAACTGTGCGGCACCAAGGAGGCTGCGGTGCGAGGCGCCGACGCGCTTTTGATCGTGACTGAGTGGAAAAGCTTCAGCGCGCCGTCCTTCGATGCGCTGAAGAACGCGCTGACCACGCCCGTCATCTTCGACGGACGCAATCTCTACGACCCCAAGGTCATCGCCCGCCACGGCATCGAATACCACAGCATCGGCAGAATGGCGGCGTGACGCTAGGGCGGTCCAGCAAGGAGCCAGGTCCATGAAAGTTCTGTTTGCAGGCGGCAACGGCTACACGCCGCAGTTCAGCGGTGGCGTTCAGTCGAGCACGCACCATCTGGTCGAGCAGCTGCGCGAGCACGGTCATGACGCCTCGGTTCTGGCGGCGCTGTTCGGTGACGGCATGTTCGGCTTCAAGGCGCGTGCCAAAATGAAGCTGCTTCGTCAGCGTGCGGTCATCGACAGCTATCCCGGCTATCCGGTCGTGCGGGCATGGTTTCCCTGGGAGGCGGCGCGCTTCGCCGTCGAACGGCTCGATCCCGATGTCGCCGTCGTGCAGTGCCACAAATCGGTGCCGATCGGAAAGGCGCTGCAGGCGCTCGGCGTGCCGCTGGTGGTCTATCTGCGGAACGTCGAATTCCACGAATTGGCCGGCGACCTGCGCGAATTGCATTCGGCACTTTATATCGCCAACTCCGAATTCACCGCGCGCACCTATAAGGAAAAGTTCGGCATCGATTCGACCGTGATCCCGCCGACCATCAATCCCGGGCTCTACAGCACGCCGACGACCGGTGAATTCGTCACACTGATCAATCCTTACAATGAAAAAGGGTTCGAACTCGCCGTGCGCATCGCCGGCCAATGCCCCGAAATTCCGTTCCTGTTCGTCGAAAGCTGGAAGCTCGACGACGACCACCGGGCGCAGATCGAACGGATCATCGCGCCGCTGCGCAACGTCAGGCTGGAAAGCCGCACCAGCGACATGAAGACCGTCTATGGCCGCACCAAGATCCTGCTGGCGCCCAGCAAATGGGAAGAAGCTTGGGGGCGGGTGGCATCCGAGGCCCATTGCAGCGGTATTCCGGTCGTCGGGTCCCGCCGCGGCGGCCTGCCGGAAGCGATTGGCGCCGGCGGCGTGGTGCTCGACTACGACGCACCGGTCGACGACTGGGTCGCCGCGGTCAGGCGGCTATGGAGCGACAAGGCCGAGTACGACCGGCTGTCGGCGGCGGCGCAGCTGTTTTCGGAGCGGCCGCAGATGAATCCCGACATTCAGTTCGCGACCTTTCTCGGCGTTCTCGACAACGCCAGGCAAGGCGCACTGGAGCGTGCCGCCTGATGCATTTCGCCCAAAGCCATGCATGTCGCCCAAAAGCCAGCCTTCGCGCCTGACCCGAGTGGATGGCTTGGGACAACATCGCGCACAACACCGGACGCTTGAAGCGCCTCGCACTACGGCGACTGGCGTCAGCCCTCATCCGCGCGAGCAGATCGCCGACCGGCCTCGAAAGATCGTCCATTCGATGAAGATTTGCTTCGTAGTTGATAAGTTCCCCTCTTTGTCGGAGACCTTCGTCCTCGACCAGATAGAAGGGTGCCTCGAGCGCGGCATGCAAGTCGGCGTCGTCTGCAACGAGACGTCCTTCGGCAAGGACAGCAACATCGACGATCGCCGCTGGCAGGCGCTGCCTGGCAAGGTCGTCTGCTGGTGGGGCAGACTGGGGCGCTTTCGCCCGACGCTCAGGAGATGGTCGGGCAGGTTCTGGGATAAGCTCTCGACCGCAATCGACATCGCCTTTGCACGCAAATTGCAGAACGCCGACGTGATTGTCGCGCATTTCGGCAATAACGGCATGCGCGTCGCCCGTGCCATGAAACGAGGCCGGATTTCGGCTCCTTTGGTGACCATATTCCACGGCCGCGATGTCGGCGAACCGCTGCATGATAACACGCTCACGCGCTACAAGGTTGTCTTCGACAAGGGCGTACTCCAGCTGCCGGTGAACGCGTTTTTCCGCGACGCCCTGATCGGCGTCGGCGCACCCCCCGCGCAAGTCATGGTTCACCATATGGGCGTGCGGCCCGGTGAGATCGGCTACCATTGGCGTTCCTGGGACCGGGACACGCTGTCCTTCATCTCGGTCTGCCGGCTGACCGAAAAGAAGGGCATCGAATTCGCCCTTCGCGCCCTCGCCAGCCTACCGCGGCGCGACTGGGTCTATTCGGTGATTGGCGGCGGCGAATTGCTGGAGGAGTTGAAGAAGCTCGCCGCAAGTCTCGGCATTGCCGACCGGGTGACTTTCCTCGGGCCGCGCCCGCACGCCGAGGTCAAGCAGCGCCTGCGCAATGCCCACGTATTCCTCCTGCCCAGCGTTGCCGCACAGGACGGCGATCTCGAGGGTATTCCGGTGGCGCTGATGGAGGCTATGGCCGCCGGGCTGATCGTGGTCAGCACCTATCACTCGGGCATTCCCGAGTTGATCGAGGATCAGGAGACAGGCTTCCTCGCACCGGAGCGAGACGTTGCGGCGTTGGCCCGCAAGCTTGTCTGGGTGGCCGAGAACCCGGACAGATGCGAGCGCATCGCACGTGCGGCGCGCCGCAAGATCGAGCAGGATTTCAACGCGGACGTACTCAACGAACGTTTTGCGCAGATCGTTGCTCAACTGGCCGAAGCCAGGCGCCCGGCATGAACGCCAACCCGCCCCCCCAGTTCGGTCGCGTCGCCCTGCGCGGCGGCGTGGTGACGATCGGCGCGCAAGGCTTCAAGATGGCGATCCAGTTTCTCTCGGTCATCATACTTGCCCGTCTGCTCGTGCCCGAGGATTTCGGCTTGGTGGCTTCCGTCGGGCCGATCGTGGCCTTTGTCGGGCTGCTTCAAAATCTTGGCCTGCAACAGGCTGTGGTCCAGCGCAAGGACATCAGCACCGAGCAGCTCAACCAGGTATTCTGGATCAGTGCGCTGGTGGGGATGGGCAGTGCCGTGGTGGTTGCATGCCTGGCGCCCGCCATCGCTGCCTTCTATGGCGATCAACGCATGGTCGGGATCACCATCGGCTCTGCCTTGCCGCTGCTTCTTGGCAGTCTCGCCGCGGTGCCGCTGGCGCTGATGAACCGCCATTTGCGCTTTGGCCAGCTCGCAATGAACGATGTGATTACCGCCGCTGCCGGACTTGCGACCACAGCAATCGCCGCCTATGCGGGACTGGGCTACTGGTCGCTGGTCATCGGCCCGGCGGTTTCGGCTGTTGTCGCGCTGGCGGCGGCGTGGCAGGTGGCGCGCTGGACGCCGTCGCGGCCGGACCTGAAGGTCGATACCGACATATTGTCCTTCGGCGCCAATCTGACCGGCTTCAATCTGGCCAACTTCTTCTCGCGCAATCTCGACAACATCCTGATCGGAAAATATTCGGGCGCGATCGAACTCGGCTACTATGACCGCGCCTATAAGCTCCTGCTTTTTCCGCTGCAGAACATCAACCAGCCGCTGACACGCGTGATGGTGCCGCTGCTGAGCCGCATCCATGAGGACAAGGCGCGGTTTCGCGACATCTATGTGCGAACCAACTGGATGCTAGCGGCCATCACTATGCCCGGGATCGCGGCGCTGACGCTGACGTCGGACCAGGTCGTCGGGCTTCTCTTCGGCGGGCGCTGGACGGCGGTGGCGCCGATTTTCGCCTGGCTGGGCATCGCCAGCCTGATCCAGTCCGTCTCGAGCACCACAGGCTGGATCTTCATCTGCCAGGGCAAGACCAAGACCATGTTCCACTGGGGCATCTACTCGTCGCTGACGACGGTCGCCGCCTTCATCATCGGATTGCACTGGGGCGCCGTCGGTGTCGCGGCGGCCTACGCGATCAGCGGCTATGTGCTACGCGTCCCGGTACTCGCCGTTCTTGTCCACAGGGTCGGCCCGGTGACCGCAGCCGACTTCCTGATCATGCAGGGGCTTTTCATCGCGTCGTCGCTGCTTGCCTGGTCCGTGTACCGGGAGTTGCCGGCATCGCTGACCGGCCAGTCAGACCTGCTCGCGGTGGTCCTGGCGGTTGCCCTCAATTATTCGATCGGACTGGTACTCATGCTTGCCCTTCGCCAGTCGCGCAGCGCCCTGTTCACCACGCTTTCCAGCGCCATGCGCAACGCCCGCTAGGCCGGCAATCACCGGCCTCAAAAGCTCACCTGCCGACATCGCCGACGCATGCTCCTCAAGCACTGCCTCAAGGCTCGTCCTGCGATAGAGGTCGAGATTGGCGGTAAGTCTGCCGAGCTTCTCGCTCGCTTCCTCGGGCGTCACCGTGTCGATGTCGAGCAGCAGGTCGGCGACGCCGATCCGCTTGGCAAGTTCCTTGGTCTTGAATTCATAGGCGATCGGCAGCACCGGCGTGCCGACGCAGAGCGACATGATCATCATGTGCATGCGCGTTGCGACGACGAAGTCGAAGCCTTTCACCAGGGCCATCAGTTGCTCCGGCGTGTGGAACGAAGCGTCCACGCTTACATGCTTGGCGATCTCAGGATCGAGCTCGGCAACGATCGCCCGCGCCGTCTTGGAATCGTCATGGGCGTATTCCGGCACGCCCTGGCAGGTGGAGACGAAGGTGACCTCCTTGGCGTGGTCCCTGACCAGGATGGTCGCGATCTCGCGGATCGAGTCGATGTAGCGGCGCATGCCGCCCTCGCCGTCGCTGACATAGTTCCAGTGACGGACGGAAATGGCGACGCGGCCGGTGACGGTCGCCGACTGGCCAGAGGCCAGAATTTTTCCGATTCTGTCGGTGTCGGCCAGGGCAAAGACGGCATCGGCCACGACGTGGCATTTGCCGGGGTCTTTCACCATGTCCGCAATGTGGCCTCTCGAACGTTCGTCGCGCAGCAGGATAAGCGGGCTCCGATCGAAGATCGGGCTCAACTCCTGGCGATTGTAACTTTTGTTGAACGGGCCGAGCGATTGCGTGAAGAAGACCGGGTCCTTGCCCAGAATCGCGTCGATCCTGAATTGATTGAGGCGCCGCTCCAGATTGTAGGTCTCGACGAGATAGGTTCCGCCTGTCGTGACCACGAGGTCGGCATCTCTGTAGATCTCGAGACCACGGCGATTGCTTGAGCTGAACAAACGCCCGAGAACGCCGCGGATGCCGAACCGCCGCAGGGCATTGAGGACGAGCCGATTGTAGATCGGCTTGAACAGGTTCTTCAGGCCGCTGCCGTATTTGTAGCGGAACAGCGATTCCGACAGCAGCTTGTGGAATTCGAGATCAGGATAGTCCTTCTTCGTGTAGAGCCTCGCCGCTACCTCCGGCTGGCTGTCGAAGACGTAGAACTGGATGTCGTCCCGGACGATCGTCTTGAAAACATGGCGGATCGCCAGGAGAATCGCTGCATCCCCGGTATTCAGGCAGACGGTGTTTTCAACCGCGATCTTCATGGAATGACCTCATTTCGTGAGTAGTCCCGCGGTTCGGTCGACGGATGCCGAGGGGCGGGTTGGCCGAAAATGCTGCACGCCAGGATGGTCCTCGCGTCGTGATTATTGGCGCGCAGCCCGATGGCAGGCCAACGCGCGGTCCATGCGGCCCAAGCAGAGCGAGATTAACCCATCGATTTTGCAGTGCAACAAAAAATGTGGAACTTTGCTACGCTGCAACCAAAAATGTTGCGATGCAGCAAGAGCTGTACTAGCATCGTCGCGGGCGGGCCAACAGCGGTCGAGTTTTCATGCTGCATGTCTTGTACTTGGTACACGACGTCTCCGACCCGGCAGTGCGCCGGCGGATCATAATGCTCAAGGCAGGCGGCGCCCAGGTTACGCTGGCGGGCTTTCGTCGTACGGCAAGCGCAGTTGCTGATGTCGAGGGCTTGCAGCCGATCGATCTCGGCCCGACTCGTGATGGCCGATTCGCCCAGCGTCTGGCGGCGATCATGAAGGCGGTGGTCTCGACCGGCTCGAAGCTGGGCTCAATGCCACGGCCCGACCTCATTATCGCGCGCAATCTGGAAATGCTGGCGCTTGCCCGCCGCGCCAGGTCGGCCTTCCAGGCAACAGTGCCGATCGTCTACGAGTGCCTGGACATCCATCGCCTGCTGCTTCGCGACGATCCGCTGGGCTGGGCGATGCGCGGCGCAGAACGCTTCCTGGCCAGGGATGTGAAGCTTCTGGTGACCAGCTCTCCGGCCTTCATCGCCAACTATTTCAAGCCGTTCGGACAGATTGCCGCGCCGGTCGAGCTGCTCGAAAACAAGTATTTCGAGCCGGCCGCGGCTTCGCTGGATGACCGCATTACGGCGGAGAATCCCGTTGCGCCGCCATGGCGGATCGGCTGGTTCGGTGCGCTCCGCTGCCGCCGATCCCTGGAACTTCTGGCCGACTTTTCGCGCCGCCTCGACGGCCGCTTTGAAATCGTCCTCAGGGGCCGGCCGGCGCTGTCCGAATTTCCCGATTTCCATGGTTTCGTTGAATCGGAACCCTGGCTGTCGTTTGGCGGGCCCTACCGCAATCCCGAGGATATGGCGGCGATCTACCGCGAGGTTCACTTTTCCTGGGCCATCGACTTTTTTGAGCAGGGCCTGAATTCCGAATGGCTGCTGCCCAACCGGCTCTATGAAGGCTGCCGCTTCGGAGCCGTGCCGATTTCAATGGGCAACACCGAAACCGGCCGGTTCCTCGACCGACAAGGCATCGGCGTTCTTTTGCCAGAAGCCACGCCCGAGGCGCTTGAAGCTGCCGTCGGCACGATGGAGCAGCATCGGTTCGAGACATTGAGGGCGCGTGTTCTCGCCCGCAATCCGCGCACCTGGAGCCACGACCGCGCCGATTGCCGGGCGCTGGTCGAAAAACTCCGCGGCCTGGTCGCGGCTCCCGGTCCATATGCTGCCGAAGCATTGGCATAGGAAGACTACCGATGAGGCAAACCGAAACGCTCCCATCCTGCATGATCGTGGTTCCGTGCCTGAACGAAGCGGCCCATATCGGCGCGTTGCTTCGAGAGCTCCGCCCTGCGGCCGAGAGGCTGGGCGCCGTGATCATCGTTGCCGATGGCGGCAGTACGGACAGCACCAGAACGATCGTCGCAGATATCGCCGCAAAAGATCGGCGGGTGATCCTGCTCCACAATGAAAAGCGCTTGCAGAGCGCGGCGATCAATCTCGCCGTCGCCAGATTCGGGGACGGCGTCGACTATCTCATTCGCATCGACGCGCACGGCGGCTATCCCGCGGATTATTGCGACCGGCTGGTCGAAGAAGCGCAGGCTACCGGCGCAGATTCGGTCGTCGTCTCGATGCTGACCAGTGGCAGCGGCATGGTGCAGAAAGCAGCGGCAGCGGCGCAGAACTCCAGGCTCGGCACCGGCGGCTCCAAGCACCGGCACCTTTCGGCGGGGGAATGGGTCGATCATGGCCACCACGCACTGATGCGGATCTCGGCCTTCACCGCGGTCGGCGGCTATGACGAAACGTTCAGTCACAATGAGGATGCCGAGCTCGACTATCGGCTCCGCCAGGCCGGCTACCGCATCTGGATGACCGGCAAGACGCAAATGGTCTACTACCCGCGCTCCTCGCTGAAGGGCCTCTATTTTCAGTATCTCGGCTATGGCCGTGGCCGGGCGAAGAACGTTCTCAAGCACCGCATGATCCCGAAGATCCGGCAGATGGTGCCGCTTCTGGTGTTCCCCGTGGTTCTTCTCGCCGCCTTTTCCTTCGTCCACTGGCTGGCGGCCGTGCCGCTTTTGCTATGGGCGTCGGTCTGCCTCGGCTACGGCTTTTGGACCGCCCTCAGTCAGCGCAAACCCGACATTGCACTTGCTGGGGTCTCGGCAATGGTCATGCATTTCGGTTGGTCGGTCGGTTTCTGGCTGCAACTGCTCGCACCGCGACCGCAGCGCGGGGTAGCGTGATGGACCCGGTCAGGAAAAATCTAAGCATCGATATCTGCGTCTGCACATTTCGCCGGCCGGAGCTTGCCGACACGCTTCGCTCCGTAGCAGCCATGGATATTCCTGCGGGATACAATGTCGGTATCGTCATTGCCGACAACGACGATACGCCGACGGCCGAACCGCTGGTCGCCAAGCTGGCAGGGGAGCTGAAGCTGCCGGTGACCTACCGGCACGCCCCGGCCCGCAACATCTCGATCGCGCGCAACGCTTGCCTCGATGCCAGTGCGTCGGATTTCGTCGCCTTTATCGACGACGACGAGACGGCCACCGCTGGCTGGCTTGCCGAACTGGTGGCGACGGCGGAAGCAACTGGTGCTGCGGCGGTGCTTGGGCCGGTGCAAGCCCGTTACCAGCCGGATGCGCCCGCCTGGATGCGCAAAGGCGATTTCCACTCGACCTCGCCGGTCTGGGTGCGCGGCGAGATCCGCACCGGCTACACCTGCAACGTCGTGCTCAGGATGGGCACTGAGAGCCTGCGCGGCCGGCGCTTCAGCCTGGCACGTGGCCAGACCGGCGGCGAAGATACGGAATTCTTCGACCAGATGGTCAAGGCCGGCGGCCGCATCGCCTTTTCGCCGGAGGCTTGGGTCGACGAAGCGGTGCCATCTGCCAGGGCGGCATTCGACTGGCTCGGCCGGCGCCGGTTCCGCGTCGGGCAGACGCACGGTCATCTTCTGGGGCGCAACGCACACGGCCTTGCCCGGCTCAAGCAGGTCGGCATTGCCACGGCAAAGGCCGCCTACAGTTTCCTGTCGGCAATTCCGGTCGCCATCGACCCCGTACGCCGGAACCGCAGCGTGCTTCGCGGCATTATGCATGCCGGCGTCGTCAGCGGCCTCGTCGGGGTTCGTGAAATCCGCCAATACGGCCTGTCTTCGCCGCAGCAAGGGGGCAAGCGTGCAGCCTGACGTGAGCTTCGTGATTGCCGCCTACAATGCCGAGGCGACCATCGATCGGGCGATTGCCAGCGCCGTCGCCCAGCGCAATGTCCGCGTCGAGGTCATCGTCGTCGACGACAAGTCGCGCGACCGGACGCTCGACCTGGCGAGATCCTACCCCGAAGACATCGTGCGCGTTGTCGCGCTTGAGCAAAACCGTGGCCCCGGCGGCGCCAGGAACGCCGGCCTTGAGCTTGCCCGCGGCAGATGGGTCGCGGTCCTCGATTCCGACGACGCGGTCTATCCCGGGCGAATCTGCACCATGATCGAACGCGCGGAGAAAGCGGGCGCCGAGATCGCAGTCGATAATCTGCAGGTCGTTCGCGAGGATGGCGTTGCCGAAGAGACGATGTTCCCGGCCGACTATCTGGAAGGGCTCAGTGAAATCTCGCTGGCGGATTACATCGGCGGCAATGTCCTCTTCGAATCGAGGTTCAATCTCGGCTATCTCAAGCCGATCTTCCAGCGCCGGTTCCTGAACGAGAACGGGCTTCGCTACGATGAAAGCCTGATCATTGGCGAAGACTATATCCTCCTGGCCAGTGCTCTGGCCAAGGGCGGCAAATGCGTGGTCGAGCCGACGACAGGCTATGTCTATCACATCCGCACCGGTTCCATCTCCCGGGTGCTCGAACTTCATCACGTCGAGGCGATGCGCAGGGCCGATGCCACCTTCGCCGGGACCCATTCCATGGATGCTGCGGCCGCGGCGGCCTTCGTCAGGCGCGCTCGCAGCCTGCGGCGGGCGGCATCATTCCTGTCGCTGGTCCAGCACATCAAGGCGCGGTCCCCGCTCAAGGCGATATGGACGGCGCTCAGCGATCCGGCGGCGGTTCGGCATATGAGCATGCCGATCGCCGTCCGGCTGCGAAGGGTAGCGGCACAGTTTGCCGTGGTGGCGGGGAGGTGAAGGGCTGCAGGCGAATGAATGAAGACAGTTTTCGCCGCCTGCGACAGGTTGAAATCGATCTCCTCAGAAGGAACATGCAATGAAAAAAGTCAGGAAGGCAGTCATACCGGTGGCGGGGCTTGGAACGCGGTTCCTGCCGGCGACCAAGTCCATGCCGAAGGAAATGCTGCCGGTGGTCGACAGGCCTGTCGTGCAATATGCGGTTGACGAGGCGTTCGAGGCCGGCATCGAGCACATCGTCTTCGTCACCGGCCGCAACAAGGCGGTGATCGAGGACTATTTCGACCTGCATCCTGAACTGATCGGAACCCTGGAGCAGAGCGGCAAGAAGGCGCAACTCGAATCGCTTGAAACCCTGCTTCCCGTCGCCGGCGCGACGAGCTTCATCCGCCAGCAGTCGCCGCAAGGCCTCGGCCATGCCGTCTGGTGCGCGCGCGAAGTCATCGGTGACGAGCCCTTCGCATTGCTTTTGCCGGACATGGTGTCCTTCGGCGGGCGCGGTTGTCTCGCCGAGGTCGCCGATCTTTATGCGCAAACTGGCGCAAACGTTATCGCCGTCGAGCGTTGCGATCCGACCGAGACCAGCAAATACGGCATTGTCGGGCGCGGCGCGGATGTCGGCACGGGCTTCGAGGTGACGGCCATGGTCGAAAAGCCGGCTCCTGCCAACGCACCGTCGAACTTCTACATCAACGGCCGCTACATCCTGCAGCCCGAGATATTCTCGCTGCTGGCCAGCCAGCAGCGCGGCGCCGGCAACGAGATCCAGCTGACCGACGCAATGGTGCGCCTCGCACAGACGCAGGCCTTCTTCGCCCAGCCTTTCAACGGCCGCATGTTCGACTGCGGTTCGAAGGAGGGCTTCATCCAGGCCAATGTCGCTTTCGCGCTGGCGCGGGAGGACATGAAGGGTCCGATCTTCGAGATGCTGCAGGAATTCGTCCGGTCGCATCAGCGTCGGGAAGAAGCCGCATAATGTCCATTTTTTTGAGGCATTGTGGGTGCGGCTGATGACGCAGGACAGGCCGTTGCGCCGCGCGTAACGCGCACTGTCCGGCGCAAGGTTTGCACCCTATGTCCCGACCTTCGAGGCGGTAGCGCCTGCAAACTAGAATTGGACCGAAGATGAACTATGCCAATTTTCCTGTCGACAAGAGGACGCCATTGCCGGCTTCAAATGCGGCAAACGCCGAAGACTTCATCGACATCGAGCGCCTGCTTGGCATGGCCGCGCGGCAGGCGAAAGTGGTTGCCGCCTGCGCCGTCATCGGTCTCTTTCTCGGCGTGCTCTACTTGCAGACGACGCCTCCTACTTATGTGGCGACGAGCAGCGTGCTGATCGACGAAGGCTTGAACAAGGTCGTCGACGACATTTCGGCGGCGTCGGTCAGCATGCAGACCGACTCCGCCGTTCTGAGCCAGATCGAAATTCTGCAGTCGGCCAGGCTGGCGGGGGTGGTCGTCGACAAGCTGAAGCTCGATCAGAACGACGCTTTTATGAACCCTCCGACATCGGCCATGTCGAAAGTGTCAGGCTTTGTACGCGGTATCATCCAGTCGGTCCGCCCCAAGCGCGCCGCTGGCACAACCGATGTCACTCAGCTTGATGCTGCGACGCGTGACGCGATCACCGCATCCTCGTCGCCCCGCGACTATGCAATCTTCAAACTGCAGAACCAACTCGACGCCGAGCGGATCGGCCGAAGCTTTGTCATCAGCATCTCCTTTCAGGCGACGGATCCGGCGCTCGCGACCGCCATCACCAAAGCCTATGCCGACGCCTATCTCGCCGATCAGCTCGATGCCAGCTTCGACGCGACCGAGCGGGCGGCGGTCTGGCTGCAAGGCCGGCTGACCGAGCTTCGTGAGAGCTCCCAGGCGGCCGCACTGGCGGTCGAAAAGTTCAGGGCCGAACATGGATTGGCGGTCAATGACGGCCAGTTGATCAGCGACAAGCAATTGTCCGATCTCAACACCCAGCTGATCGTCGCGCAGGCCGATACCGCACGTGCCGGCGCCCGCTATCAGCAGTACAAGTCGATCGTCGAAAGCGGCTCGGATAATGCGTTCAAGGACGCCGCGATATCGAACGACCAGCCGAGCAGCTCCGTCATCACGACGCTGAAGAACCGCTATCTCACCGTCGCCAAGCGGCAGCAGGACGTCGAAGCGAATTTCGGCCCGCAACATCCGCAGGCCGTCGCGCTCGCCAAGGAGAAGGCCGACATATCGGCGCAGATTTTCGGCGAGCTGAAGCAACTGACCGAAAGCTACCGAAACGAATACGAGGTCGCTCTGGCGCGCGAAACCGCGCTCCGCGCAAATGTCGCCTTGGCGGCTGGCAAGAGCTCCATCGACAACCAGTCGCAGGTCAAGCTGCGTGAGCTGGACCAGAAGGCGACGGCGCTGTCGACGCTCTACCAGACGTTCCTGAACCGCTATGAGGAGGCCGCCCAGCAGCAATCCTTCCCGGTCGGCAAGATCCGGGTCATCTCGGACGCGACGATGCCGCAGTCGGCCGCAACCCCGCGAACGGCCATCGTGCTGGGGCTTTCGCTGGCGCTTGGCGTAATGATGGGGGCAGGGGTTGGTGGTCTGAATGAATTCAGGGAACGCTTCTTCAGGACCGGCGAGGATGTGCGCGACCGTGTCGGCCTCAAATTCCTCGGCTATCTCCCGGTCATCGGCAAGGCTGGCAAGGATGACCAGCGCAATGGCGGTCAGCCTGACGTCAAAGTCGTTGAATCCAAGACCGCCAAGTCCTCCAAATCCCAGCCCTCCAAAACATTGTCGGCAGCCGAAAAACGTGCGCGGATGCGGGTAACCGTCGATGCACCGGCATCGATGTTCTCCGAGACGCTGCGCAACGCAAAGATCGCCTTCGACGTCGTGATGGAGGGCCAGGGCAGCCGGGTCATCGGCGTGGTCTCGGTGCTTCCCGGCGAAGGCAAGTCGACGGTGGCGGCCAATCTTGCCGGGCTGCTTGCCGTCAATGGATCGAGAACGCTGCTGATCGACGGCGACCTGCGCAATCCCGGCCTCAGCCGCAGCCTCGGTATGGAGGCCGAACAGGGCCTGATGGAAGCGGTGGTGAGCGGGCAGACGTGGCAGTCGGTCGGCAAGATCGACCGGCAGACTAAGCTGGCGATCATCCCGGCCGTCCTGCGTGGCCAGTTTTCGCATACCAGCGAGCTTCTGTCTTCAGCCGGCATGCGGCGTTTCATCGATAACGCCAAGGAAACCTTCGAATACATTATCGTCGATCTGCCGCCGCTCGGGCCTGTCGTCGACGCCAAGGCCTTCGCTCCGCTTGTCGACGGCTTCGTGCTGGTCACCGAGTGGGGACGCACGCCGCGTGCGATGGTGCAATCCGTGCTCAGCTCGGAGCCCTACATCGCCAAGAAGATCATTGGCGCGGTGCTGAACAAGGTCGAACTGAAGAAGCTGGCCAAGTATGGCGCGATCGGCGGCTCGGAAAAATTCTTCGACAAATATTCGAGCTACTATCTGGAAAAATCGGAAGCGCGCACCAAGGCGGCTGCCTGAGTGCAGTCCGCGCGTTTCGACCATTTTGCACCCCAGCGGAATCACCCGGCGTCGCAAATATTTATTGGGGTGTTGACGTTCTGAGATGCTTGCTGATGAAGCCAAGCTTCTCCAAGCCTCTGCGCACTTCCGGCGCCCGCATGAAAAGCCGCCACAACAGCCCTGTACGATGGTTCTCGATCATCGCGATGATTGGCCCCTGATTGATGGCCAGATAGGTTCGGGAGTACCAGTTGCGGCTTTCGCAAAACGCGTCGACAAAGCCGAAGCGGCCCCATATGCGTTTCCGAGGCTTGGTCAGGAAGCCACGCAGTGCGCGCATCGCCTCCGCCGGTGCATAAGGGAAGCTCGACAGGGCAGCAGACGGAGTGATTACGCCAAAGTCCCTGTCGGGTGCATGCGCGACGTATCCTCGCGGCCCATGGCTCGCGGTCAGACCCCAGCAGTCAGGGCCGTATCCCAGATGGCTATGGGGATTGCGAACGCAGTGCCGATAATTGATCTGCGTATGACGGAGGTTCTGTTGCCAGTAGTCGGCGTATCGGTCGCTTAGGCCTCGTGGATCGAGCCCGCAGAAGGAATATTGCGAAAAGAAGAGCGGACCACCAGAATCCATTCCCAATGGCAGGACGATCCCGTAATGATCGCGCCCGTTTCGAAAGTCGGATCCACCAGCAAAGCCTTCGTGATAGATGCCCGGATCAATGGGGTGGCGAGTTGATCCCGCCGCCAGCACGAAGGTGAGCATGCATTCGTTCCAACCCCTGATCGGGCTGTCCATCGCCCAGCCGTGGTTCGGGCTCCAGTGCCACATCAGTTGCCGGGCCCCGCGTGCGAACCAATTCCATTCGGCCGGCAGCAACAGCGCGTTCACGCGCTGGCGAAGGAGAACTTCCTCGGTTGCCATCTCGGCGAAGTACTCACGGGCGCAGATCAGACCTTGAAACAGGAAAGTGGTTTCGACCAGATCAGCGCCGTCATCCTTGCGACCGAATGGAATTGTCGCACCGGTACGGCCATTGACGAAATGCGGAAAAACGCCGTGGTAGCGCGGCGAGTTTTCCAGGAAATCGAGCATGCCATGCAGTCGCGGTAAAGCCGCAGCGCGGTCGATCCATTCCCGTTCGACCGCAACGATGATAGCTGCAATGCCAAAACCGGACCCCCCGATCGTCACCAGATCGTTGGCAGGATCACCTGTGGTCTTCTGCCGGTCGCGGGCAAGACCGCTGACGGGATGCGCGCCTTCCCAAAAATAGCGCACCGTCTGCCGCTGCACAGCATCCAACAGCGCATCATCGTCGAATTCGAAAGTATCTTCCGGAAGGTCGAGTGCTGGAATCATCGAGCCGGTGTTAGTGCCTCGGGTGCCCCAAGGCCATTCCTAAAACAATTGGGCACACGGACCGCCACTCACTGCTGCGTTTGGCCGATTCATTTCGCGACAGGTGGCTGGCAAACCGGTAGAAAGAAAATCAAGGGGACACGGCCCCTGGATTGGCCTCGAAGCCTATGTTCCACCCCATTGCGAATATCGAAGACGCGCAGACGCTGGCGCAGGCCATCGTCAATACGATCGTCGAACCCTTCCTCGTTCTCGATGAGAACTTTCGCGTGCTGGCGGCCAACCGCTCCTTCTATCAGACCTTCAGGGTCGACCCCGAGCAGACGCACGGCTCGCTGCTCTACGCGCTGGGCGACGGCCAGTGGGACATTCCAGCGCTTCACCTGCTCTTGGAGACGATCATTCCCGAGAAGACCGCCATGGACGGCTTCGAGGTCGAGCATGATTTCCCCGATATCGGCCGGCGCACGATGCTGCTCAACGCGCGAAAGGTCCTTTACGACCACAGTTCAGCCGCGACCATCCTGCTCGCCTTCAATGACATCACGGCGCGCCGCGCCATCGAAAGGGAAAAGGAAGAGCTTCTCGGCCGCACCGAAGACTTGCTGCGCCAGAAAGATGTGCTGCTGCGCGAAATGGAGCACCGGGTCGCCAACAGCCTACAGATCATCGCCAGCATTTTGCTGCTGAAGGCTCGGTCCGTCACCTCAGATGAAACGCGGCAGCACCTGAAGGATGCCCATCAACGCGTGCTGTCGGTGGCCGAAGTGCAACGGCATCTCCATGCCTCAACCGGTGCCGACGAAATCGAGGTTGGTTCTTATCTGTCGAAGCTTTGCAGCAGTTTGGCCGCTTCGATGATCGGGGAAACACAGGCTATTGCCGTCAACGTCATGGCGGAAAATGGAAGGATAGATTCCCAGAAGGCGGTGAGCCTTGGCCTGATCGTAACCGAGCTCGTTCTCAACGCCATCAAGTATGCATTCTCGACAGAAAAGGTCGATGCGCTGATCTTGGTGACCTATGAGACCGATGCTGAGGATTGGAAGTTGACCGTATCGGACAACGGGTGGGGCAAACCCGTTGGCGACATTCCATGTGCGGGACTGGGGACAGCGATCGTGGAGGCACTTGTCAAACAGCTTGAAGCACGCATTGACACCGTCACGGGCAACACTGGCACGACGATCGCCGTTACCAGAGCGACATTCACGTCGCGGATGCCGAAAGCAGCATAGCTTGGTCGCTTGGCGTAGGCTTTAAGCGGTTATCCGAATAGTGCCTCGAAGATCGTCCCATCATGTGGGTGTAGCTCGAATGTTTCGAAGCCGCTCGCGAGCGGCTGCCGCTGATGTTCCTATTCTGTGTGCTATAGGTTCTGTTTAATTGGAGAAAAACCGATGCAGCGGACCGTGACGGTAATCGAGAAAATTACGGGCCGGGTGATCGGCGCGTATCCGGTCGATCTTTCGGGCCAGGATCACCAGACTTCCGATGATCAGTATTTTGCCAAAGCATTCGAAGCCGCCGTCGACGGCGGCCTTATTACGGAGGCTGAAGCGCACGCTGTCGAATTCCGTCTGGAATAGACACTCAAGCCGAGATCCACGCTACGTTCGCCTTTCCTTCGCCGCCTTGGCGCCGCTACGAAAAACCCCGCGCGATGCGGGGTTTTTGATGCGGTAAAAAACCTTACGTCTCAGTACGGCGAATTACACAGCTGCCGAGGGCCATAGCTAGGCTGGAATGTATCGTCTGAAGCTCGATAGCTCCGGTATCGGTCATAGCACCACTGTACATGCGAATCGCCGCGACTGACCCGGTTCTGGTTGTTGTTGATGATCACGCCGCTGATCACCGCGCCGGCAGCGAAGGCCGCCAGCGGAAACCAGTAGTCACCATGGCGGCGATAGCCGCGATGGTATTCACGATAGCCGCGATGACCGTTCCAGTTCACGCCATCGTTGCGCGAAAAATTGCGATTGCGGTTGAATTTCCGCTTCATCCACGGCTTGTAGTCGACCGTCGCCACATCGGACGAAACGGAAGGTGTTTGCGGCAGGAACAGTTGAGCTGCGCCGGCTGACCCGGCTGCCGTCACGAATGAAACTGACAACGTGGCCGCGAGCAAACCCGATAATATCTTGTTCATAAATCTCCTTTGAAGGGATGGTTGATATCCCTCTTCGAATTTAAAACGATTTAAAGAGGTCAAGGTTGCATGGCGTGTCAGACAGCTTTCGACACCGCCAGCCAGGCTGTTCGAATCACTCGCCAGGTGCTACGGCTCGAGCAAGCATGGGCAATCTTCACGCAGCGCGGTGTTGCTGGCTTGTTT
The DNA here is from genome assembly GCF_040317925.1 of Mesorhizobium sp. M1348. Classification (NCBI taxonomy): domain Bacteria; kingdom Pseudomonadati; phylum Pseudomonadota; class Alphaproteobacteria; order Hyphomicrobiales; family Phyllobacteriaceae; genus Mesorhizobium; species Mesorhizobium sp. M1348. The sequence continues at coordinate 24,556 of NZ_JAMYLH010000025.1, forward strand.
TTCTACGTTTCATACAGTGAGGGACAATGGCCGGCACTCCTTTGATCAGCATTCTGATCACTTTCCTTGTAATCATTCTGGTGCTGTATCTGGTCAACCGGCTGCCGCTTGATGGTCGTACTCGTCAGATTGCCCAAATTATCGTGATCATTATCGGCATCATTTCGCTGCTGAAGTACCTCGCAGTGTTTTAAGCCACCATGATTGCGATATGCGACGCTGCTGGCGTCCGACTGAGCAGGACAACCCAGCGCTTTGGGCCTACTCGTGCGTAGTAGGCTCGAGACCTTCCCGCTCAGGAAAATATCAGCCTGGCGCGCTTGTCGATGATCCTGAGGGCGGTTAGCCGGCCGCTTTGGAACGCGCCGGTGTCGATGCCAAGCCGGCGCCCCTCGAGCTGCGGAATGTCGACGGGCGTATGCCCATGCACGACGTAGCGGTCGAGAAGATGCGCGGCTTCGAAAAATTCCGAGCGGATGTTGAGCAGGTCGTTCTCGTCCTGCGCGGCCAGCTCGATGCCCGGCCTGATGCCGGCATGAACGAACACGAATTTCGCCGAACAGACCATGACCGGCAGCGCGCGCATGAAGCTGATATGGCCGGCGGGAATGATCTCCCGAATGCGCCGGTCGACCTCCTCGCTTGAACCGTAGAGATCGGCCATGCGCGACGGATCGACGCCGTAGGAAAACAGCGTTTGCAGGCCGCCTATCGCCAGCCACGACTCTCGCGAAATGATCCCGTCGACGTAGTTCAGCATCACGACTTCGTGGTTGCCGGCAAGGCAGATGCGCTGGAAGCCTTGGAGTGGCGGCGCCAGCAGATGATCGAGCACACGCGCCGACTGAGGCCCGCGATCGACGTAGTCGCCGAGCATGATGATGAGCTTGCGCCCTTCGAAGGATGCCGAATCGAGCAGGATCTTCTGCTCCAGCGCGCGGAGTTCCTTGTAGCAGCCATGCACGTCGCCGATCGCATAGACGACTGTGCCCCGCATATCGATCTCCAGCCGCTGGCGTGCCGCGGCCTGGGGCTTTCTCGATCGCTGGAACAGGGTCACGTATGGCATCTCGCATGGCTGTGGGTGCGCCTCGATTTCGGAACAACATGGCGACACACCGCGTGGATACCATGTCCGGCGCCGGTCGTTCCATACCGGAGCTTCGGACGCAACTCGGCTTCGGCGTCCCTACAGGCCGATGCCGCGGCGGTTCAGCGCGGCGGTGATCTCGTCGAGGATGGCCGGGTCGTCGATCGTTGCCGGCATGGCCCATTCCTCCTTGTCGGCAATCTTCTGCATGGTGCCGCGCAGGATCTTGCCGGAGCGCGTCTTCGGCAGGCGCTTGATCGTCACCACCGTCTTGAAGGCAGCGACCGGGCCGATCCGTTCGCGCACCAGCGTGACCGCCTCGTTTTCGATGATGCCGGCGTCGCGGTCGACGCCGGCATTCAGCACGACGAAGCCGAGTGGAACCTGGCCTTTCATCGCATCGGCAATGCCGACGACGGCGCATTCGGCAACATCGGGATGCGCGGCCAGCACCTCCTCCATGGCGCCGGTCGACAGCCGGTGGCCGGCGACATTGATGATGTCGTCGGTGCGGGCCATGACATAGAGATAATCGTCATCGTCCATCATGCCGGCATCCGCGGTTTTGTAGAAGCCGGGGAACTCCTCGAGATAGGCTTGGCGAAACCGCTCGTCGGCATTCCACAGCGTCGGCAGGCAGCCGGGGGGCAACGGCAATTTCACCACGACATTGCCAAGCGTGCCGCGCTTGACCTCATGCCCGGCATCGTCCAGCACGCGAATGTCGTAGCCAGGCATCGGCACGCCGGGCGAGCCGTATTTGACCGGCAAAAGGCCCAGTCCGGCGGGGTTGATGGTCATCGGCGAGCCGGTCTCCGTCTGCCACCAATGGTCGACCACCGGCACGTTCAATTTCTGCTCCGCCCATTTGATGGTTTCCGGATCGGCGCGCTCGCCGGCGAGGAACAGCGTGCGGAATTTGGACAGGTCGTATTTCGGGGCGAATTCGCCTTTCGGGTCCTGTCCTTTGATGGCGCGAAAGGCGGTTGGTGCGGTGAACAGCGCAACCACCCCATGCTCGGCGATCACGCGCCAATAGGTGCCGGCGTCGGGCGTGCCGACCGGCTTGCCCTCGAACAGCACGGTCGTGCAGCCATGCAGCAGCGGGCCGTAGACGATATAGGAATGGCCGACTACCCAGCCGACATCGGAAGCCGCCCAGAACACTTCGCCCGGCTTGACGCCGAACTCGTTTTCCATCGACCATTTCAGCGCGACCATATGGCCGCCATTGTCGCGCACGATGCCCTTCGGCTGGCCGGTCGTGCCCGACGTGTAGATGATGTAGAGCGGATCGGTGGCAAGCACCGGAACACAGTCGACATTGGCGCCGGCGGCCCGCTCACGCGCCACGGCGTCGGCATAGTCGATGTCGTAATTTTCCCTGAGCTCGCAGCGCAGCTGGTCGCGCTGCAGGATGAGGCACCTTTCGGGCTTGTGCCGCGACATCTCGATCGCCTTGTCGAGCAGCGGCTTATAGGCAACGACACGCCCGGGCTCCAGGCCGCAGGACGCAGAGATGATCAGCTTCGGCTTGGCATCGTCGATGCGCGTGGCGAGCTCATGCGAGGCAAAGCCGCCGAAGACAACCGAGTGCACGGCGCCGATCCGCGCGCAGGCAAGCATGGCGAAGGCTGCTTCCGGCACCATCGGCATGTAGATGATGACGCGATCGCCTTTTTGGATGCCGCGGTTCTTGAGCACCGAGGTCAGCGCGACCACCTCGCGCTTCAGCTCGGCGTAGGTGAATTTCGTGATTGTGCCGGAAATCGCGCTGTCATGGATCAACGCGATCTGGTCGGCGCGACCGCCCGTCACATGACGATCGACGGCATTGAAGCAGGTGTTGCACGAGGCGCCATTGAACCATCGGCCATAGACGCCGGCATTGGCGTCGAACACGGTCTCGAAGGGCGAGAACCAGGCGATTGCACTCGCTGCATCGGCCCAGAATTTTTCCGGGTCGCGTTTCCAGTCGTCATAGACCTCATGGTAGCGTGACGCCATCCAGCTTCCTCCCCAGGAATGTTTGCTGTCCTTGAAATAGCGTATGCTGGTTTGTGTAACCATGTATTTGTGCGTTTCGTTTGCCGTCGTTCTAACTTGGCCGCAAGTGCGGGTCATGGTGGTCTGGGGGCCGGTATCGGCCGAATTTTCGGCATTAGGGGCAGGGCGCGATGAAATTGCGATGCGAGCTTGGGTTTTCCGTGGTTGCGATGCTGGCGTTGGTGCTCGCTTCATCTGCTCAGGCCGGCGACGCGGCGGCCCGGCGCGTCATCGGCTTTTCGCCCGACGGCAACTACTTCGCCTTCGAACAGTACGGCACGCTCGATGCCGGTGCTTCGGATTCGGGCTGGTCGGAGATCGACATCATCGACACGCGCACCGATGAGTTCGTCGGCGGCAAGCCGATCGTCATCGTCGACGAGACGGAGGATGCGACACTGACGCTTGCGCAGGCGCGGGAGCGTGCCGCGGCGCAGGCGGCGCCCTTGCTGGCCAAATATGCCATAGCGCCGCGCGGCGAGCGGACGGGCTTAGACAAATTCACCTTTCCCGACGACTTGGTCGCCTACAACGACATTGCGCGCCTCGAGCAGGTTTCGCAGAAATGGCTTTCGCCGGCTTATGACGAGCTTGGCATTTCGACCATCCAGCTCGAGCAGATCCTTGCCGATAGTACTGCGGATTGTTCAGCGAGTTTCGACGGGACGCAGCAAGGCGAGACGATCGGCAAGGCGCTCGGCTTTCGCCTGACGCTGCAGGGTCAGGACGGCAAGCCGATCAAGCTGCTCCATGAGGACAAGGCGGTGCCCGGTTCGAGGAATTGCCCGACTTCCTACAGCCTGTCGGAATCTTACGCATTCACCCCGGATGGAAAACCGGGCGTGCTTGTCGTGCTCGTGCAGCGCTTCAGTCAGGGATTTGAAGGGCGCGACCGCCGTTTCATCGCCGTGACTGGCCAGGCGCGCTGAGGCAACGCGCTGAGAAGTAGTCCGCTACCCGAGTTGTTGTCCCTAGAGCGGGAGGGCAGCGAGCATAAGGCCGACCCCACCGGCGATCAGCAAGGCGGCTGCCAGCATCTTTCCATGGCGCTCGAAACCCGTCGGCGCCCGATCCCAATTGTAACGCATCCTCGAACTCCCCAAACCCGCAGATCCTTTATCTTACGCAGGGTGAGGAGGGCAACTGTCTGACGATGCGCGGCGTTGCCGATGTCGGTCCTATCACCGACTATTTCTGGGACATCCTGCGCCGCTACATGCCCCAGCGCAGCGCGGCCGTATGTACCGGTGCATCCCACCAAACAGCCGCCTCGTCGTCGAGCATGCTCAGCGTGATCGAACAGCCGGCCATGTCGAGCGAGGTCACATAGGATCCGACCAGCGAACGGGCCACCGTCACGCCGTGCTTCTCGAAGATTTTGCGGGCGCTGTTGTACATCAGATAGAGCTCCATCAACGGTGTGCCGCCAAAGCCGTTGACGAAGAGTAGCGCCTGGCCTCTGGCACCGTCGCCCAGGTCACCCAGGATTGCGGTACAGATCTCCTCGGCGATAGCATCGGCGCTCTTCAATGTGTCGCGCCGCCTTCCGGGCTCGCCATGGATGCCAACCCCGAACTCCATCTCGCCGTCGCCGATATCGAAGGTCGGCTTGCCCGCCGCCGGCACGGTGCAACTGGTCAGCGCCACGCCCATCGAGCGCGTCGCGCCGTTGACGCGCTCGCCCAGCGCCTTCAACGGCTCCAGTGGCATGCCTTGTTCGGCTGCCGCGCCGACGATTTTCTCGACCACCAGCGTACCGGCGACGCCGCGCCGGCCGGTGGTGTAGGACGAGTTTTCGACCGCGACGTCGTCATTGGTCACGATTTGCATCACGCCTTCCGTCATTTCAGCGGCCATGTCGAAATTCATCACGTCGCCCTCGTAGTTCTTGACGATGAACAGGCAGCCGGCGCCCGTATTGACGGCTTCGGCCGCCGCCATCATCTGGTCAGGCGTCGGCGAGGTGAATACCTGGCCGGGGCAGGCGGCATCCAGCATGCCATGCCCGACGAACCCGCCATGCAGCGGCTCGTGACCCGAGCCGCCACCGGAGATCAGCGCCACCTTGCCCGGCTTGAGCACCTTGCGGCGGACAAATTTGTGCTCCTCGCCAAGCGCCAGGATGTCGGCATGCGCGGCAACGAAGCCGTCGAGGCTCTCGGTCAGCACCGTATCGACCGAATTCAGAAATTTCTTCATGGCTGTCCTCCCGAAATAGCCCAGCGTCAGCTGCCCTTGCCGGCGATGCTGGTGATCTTCTGGATGAAATCGTTGACCGCCCGGTCGAGCGCCGCGTTCTGCTTGTCGTCGCCGAAATCGGGAACGATCAGCGAGACATGGCGTGTCTTGCGCATGCCTGCAGCCAGCGACATCTTTCCCGGATGCGCCCGATGATATGCGTCAAGGAAATGATCGCGTTCGGCCGAGCTGAAATGGCAGACCGAGAAGATAGCCGGCAAATGCTTCGATGGTATCGGCGTCGAATAGGCCGGGCTGGAAATCTGCGTGACGAAGCTGCGGTGCTTGCCCAGCGCGTCGGCGAGGCGCTGGCGCATGCCGGATGGGCGCTGGTCGATCACCTGCGACAGGATCGTCTTGTAGGCGCGGATCGCCTCTTCGGGGCCGGATTGCGACGCCTTGTCTGCCATGCCGGGGCCTAGATCGAAACGTCCGCGATGGCCGCCTTAGCCATCGCGAGTTGGGCGGGAGCGACGGAGAGGTCACGCAGGCCGGCTTCGAGCAGCGCCGGGATCGAGGCGGGGTCGCCGCCGGCATCGCCACACAGGCTGACCGGGATATTATGCTCGCGGCCGAAGGCGGCAACGGAGGCGATCAGCCGGAGCACGGCCGGGTGCCTGACGGAATTCAGATGTGCGACAGAAATGTTGTCGCGAGCGGCGGCCATCACGTATTGGGTCAAATCATTCGAACCGATCGAGAAGAAGGCGGCCCTGGCGAATGCCTCCGGCGCAATCGCCACCGACGGCACCTCGACCATGATACCAAGCGGCGGCATTTTTTGCGCGATGCCGCACGCCAAAAGGTCAGCCTGCTCCTCTGCGAACAGCGCGGTGGCGCGTCCATACTCTTCCGGGACGGCGATCATCGGGAACATCACCTTCAGATTGCCGTGCATGGCGGCGCGTAGCAAGGCGCGGATCTGCACGCGAAAGACCTCTGGGCGCGCCAGCGACAGCCTGATCCCGCGCAGGCCAAGGAATGGATTACCTTCCTCGACGGTCAGGCCCGGCACAGGCTTATCGCCGCCCGCATCGACGGTACGGATCGTTACCGGCCTGTCGCCTGCCCATTCCAGCACTTTGCGGTAGGCGCGATATTGCGTCTCCTCGTCCGGCAGTGTCTTGCCGAACAGGAATTCGGTCCGCATCAGCCCGACACCGTCGCAGGTCGCGACATCGATGGTGTCGACATCGGACGGATCGGCAATATTCACCTGCATCCGGACCGCTATGCCGGTCTTCGTTGCCGCCGGCCTTGTCAGATAGGCTGCCGCTTTGCCGCGATGCGCTGCGAAAGACAACGACGATCGCCGGAATATGGCGATCTCCGCTTTCGAAGGCGCCAACACGATGCCGCCATGTTCGGCATCGAGCAGTGCGATTCCGGTAAGGTGAGCCGGCGAAGCACCGGGCCCGGCCACCCCATGCGCCACGAGTCCAAGCCCCACCACCATTGGCACGCCGCGCGAGCGTGCCAGCATTGCGACATGACTTGCGGCACTTCCGGCTGTAAGTGCTATGCCGCCGCCGGCACTCCAGTCGGTTTCGAGGAAGCGCGTCGGTGCGATATCCTCGCCGTAGAAGATCGCACCCGCCGGTGCGGCAATGTCGCCGCCCCCGGTCAGCGCGCGCAGCACCTGGTCGCGTATATCGCGCATATCGGCCGCACGCGCCCGGAAATAGTCCTGGTCGGATGTTTCATAGCCGGCGATCTCGGCGTCGAGCGCTGTTCGCCAAGCCACATCAGCAGCCATGCCCTCGGCGATGTGCGAAAAAGCCGGGCCGGTCAGCGCGTCGTCCTCCAGTATGGCGAGCTGGAATTCGAGGATCCCGGCCGCCTCGCTGTCGCTGGTTTCGATCAATGTCGCGAGCCGGCCTGCGGCAATGGAGATGGCGGCCTCAAGCGCCGCTTTCTCGTCCGCGGCAGTCGCCTTGCGGACATAACGCACAGTAGCCTGGTCCAGATCGAACAGCGGCCCCTCGGCATAGCCGGCCGATGCCGAAATGCCCTGCAGCCTAAGCGGTTCGGGCATGGTCCTTGCCTTCGTCGAAATCGCGCCGCACCAGCTCGACCAGCGCGCCGACCGCCTCACCGGCGCCGTCCCCTCTGGCTCTGATATGCAGGACAGTACCTTTCGGCGCTTTCGCAGCCATTACCTTAACGATGCTCTTGGCGTCGAGCCACGGTCCGTTGGCGGCGAGCGCAATCTCGATGTCGGCCGAAAACGTCTTGGCAAGCTTGGTGAACTTCACCGAAGGACGCGCATGCAGTCCCACCTCATGGGTGATCAGGACGCTGGCTTCGGCTGCTGCGGACATGCTTGTCAAAATTCCCGTTCATTCACGACGGCGACAATTCGTGCGCCGTCGCCACCACTTCCTTGAGCGAGGCGCCGCCGGAAGCCTCGGTCGCCGCCATCACCGCGCCTTCGACGATCGGCGCATTGCAGACGATGATCTTCTGGGCGCGTGGTTCGCCGATCATCTCGACCGCCATCTCGCTATTGGTCTCGGCACCGCCGAGATCGACGAGGATCGCGACACCCGCCTCCGACCAAGCCTTGTCGATGGCGCCCATGATCGCCTCGACGTTGGTTCCCAGCCCGCCATGGCCGTTTCCGCCGCACCATGCAAGCGGCACTTCGTTGCCAACCATCTGCCGCACCATGTCGGCGGTGCCTTCGGCGACCAGCGGCGAATGCGATACGATGACGATGCCGACATTGCTCATGCGCGCCTCTCGATTGCTTCGGCTACGGCCCGCACCAGAAGCGCGGTCGAGCGTGCGCCGGCATCCATATGACCGATCGAACGGTCGCCAAGGAATGAGGCGCGCCCACGCAACGCCTTCATCGGCACGGTCGCCTCGGCTGCACTGTCGGCAATGTTGACGATGTCCGCTGCCGTCTTTCCCTGCAGGAGGGCCTCATGCACCGGCTGCAGCACGTCGAGCATGGTCTTTTGCCCGGCCTGCGACTTGCCTCTGGCGGCCACCGCTTCGATAGCCTTGCCGAAGGCCGCCGCCAGATTGGCGCGATCCGGCGCGGCGGAAATCTCGTTGCCGAGCGCCATGAACAGCGTGCCGAACAAGGGACCGGAGGCTCCGCCGACGGTCATCACCAGCTTGGTGCCGATCGCCTTCAGCGCCTCGGGCAACGGCTTTGCCGCGAACGCACCGGCCTCGGCTCGCACGGCCTCGAAGCCGCGTTTCATGTTGAGCCCATGGTCGCCGTCGCCGATCGCCTGGTCGAGCCTGGTCAGCTCTTCGGCATGGGCGGCGATGGTGTTTGCCGACGCCTCGATCAGCCTGGAGAGATCCGCTACCGCCATGTCACCCATGCTCCTGGCCCCTGCGCCGCCGGCAGTACGAGAAAATTGCATATCCGGCAATTGAAGCATTCTTTTCCCCAGTCAAGCGGGTTCGAGCAACGCGGCGAGGGCAGTGAAGACCTCGGCGACGGCAAAGGCGCCGGGGTCGACCACGCCGTCGAGCTGGCTGCCAATATAGGCGGACCGCCCGGCCTTGGCCTTGCGCATGGCCGCGGTGGCCTCGGCTCCGCGTTGCGCCGCGACCGCCGCATCTTCCAGACTCCCCCTATCCAGCGCCCTCAAGGCGGGTTCCAGGGCATCGATCATCGTGCGATCGCCGATCCTCGCTCCGCCATAGAAGGACATCCGATCCAGGCCGGCGAGAAGTGCCTTGGGAGGCGTTTCGCCAGACTGCAGCGCCTGCGCGGCGGCGGTGAAGAAGATCGACAACAGCACGCCGCTAGAGCCGCCCATGCTGGCGCTCAGGATGTCGCCGACGGCGGCGAGCGTTGCGGCAGGGTCGGCGAGCGGCAGTGTCGCAACGCGGCCAAGCACGCTGCGCGCACCGGCCGCCACAGTCGATCCGGTGTCGCCGTCTCCAGCCTTGGCGTCCAGTCCGTTCAACGCGCCTTCAAGCGAGATCAGCCGTTCGCAGACCGCGACCACCAGCCGCTCGGTGCGCGCGTCCTGGCTGGCTTTCGACGCGTTGTCCGGGCCGGCAGCTTTGGCCACCGGCACGACGCTCGTTGGGCGAACGGCTCTTGCCGGCAGCCAGGCGTGAGGGCCGACCGGCGCCCGCAAGGCTGCTTCGCGCGGCGCATCGAGCCGGATCAGCGACAGAGAAAAGCCGTTCATGTTGAGCGCGGTCATAAGCTGCCCGGGCCCGATCGTCAGCGTCACCTTTCGTGCCAGCGGTGAAGCCAACACCGCATTGGCGACAAGCAACATTTCCAGCGGTGGCACCGAACCGAGATTATTGATCAGCAAGGCGTAGTCGCTGGCGGGATCGAGCCGCGCGGCAAGGCGCTCCGACATGATCGCAACCAGCGCTTCGGCACTTTGCACCGCAATCCGCTCAACGCCCGGTTCGCCATGGATGCCGAGGCCGAGTTCAGCGTCCTCGGCGCCAAATCTTTCGTCATGGCTCTGGCCGGGGATCGAGCAGGATGACAGCGATATGCCGAGGGAAACGATGTCCGCCGCCGCGGCCCGCGCCGCCGCGGCAACCCCCGCCAGATCAACGCCTGCTTCCGACAGATGGCCGGCGATCTTGTGAACGAACAAGGTGCCGGCAACGCCACGCGGCTGGGCAATGTCAGGGAGGGCAATGTCGTCGGCGACGATCACCATCTCGACGCGGAAGCCTTCGGCGCGCGCCTTCTCGGCGGCCAAGCCGAAGTTGAGGCGATCGCCGGTATAGTTCTTGACGATCAGCAGGCATCCGGCGGGACCGGTCACCGTGCGGATGGCGGCCAATACCGCTTCCACGCTCGGCGAAGCAAAGATCTCGCCCGAAACCGCCGCCGTCAGCATGCCCATGCCGACGAAACCGGCATGCGCGGGTTCGTGCCCGGCCCCGCCGCCGGAAATGACCGCGACCTTGGTCTTATCCCAGTCCGCGCGGAGAATGACCTTGATCTCGGGATAGCCGTCGAGGCGAGCGAGATCGCCGGCGCCGGTCGTGCCGAGAAAGCCGTCCAGGGCCTCAGTTACGATCGTATCCCTGCGATTGAAAAAATGCTTCATCGAATTGGTCCAGTCCGGTGCCCGAAATTGCCGGTTGAAAGGTGCCAGGAAAACACTCGCGCAGCGCTCACATCAGCCGTCGCCCATCGGCGCCGAAATACAGCGGCGAGCGATAGCGGATCATGATCTTGTCGCCCTGCGCCAGGTCGGTGTCGGGGTCGGTCAGCGTCACCAGCTTCTTGGTCCCCACCGTCACGTGCAGATGGTTCTGGTCGCCGAGATGCTCGACCCAATCGACGACGCCGTCGGCATGGCCGTTCGCGGCCTTCTCGATCGAAAGATGTTCGGTACGCGCACCGATTGTCTTGGTTCCCGCCGGCGCGCCGCCATCCGGCAGCAAGCCGACCGGCAACAAATTGATGGCCGGTTGGCCGAGCCTTGCCGCGACGTGAAGGTTTGCCGGCTCAGAATAGATCGTGCGCGGGGAACCAATCTGCACCAGCACGCCGTCGGCGAGGATGCCGATGCGGTCGGCCATGGTCATCGCTTCGATCTGGTCGTGTGTGACGTAGAGCATTGTAGCGCCGAGTTCGGCCTGGATGCGCTTCAGCTCGAGCCTGAGATCGGCGCGCAGCTTGGCGTCGAGCGACGACAGCGGCTCGTCCATCAGGTAGATCGACGGCTTGCGCACCAAAGCGCGGCCGATGGCGACGCGCTGCATCTCGCCGCCCGAGAGTTTGGTCGAGCGATTATTCAGCTTGTGGTGGATGCGCACCATCTTGGCCACATCCTCGACGCGGCGGCGGATCTGGTCCTCCGGCATTTTCCGCGCCGGCGAGCGCAGCGGAAAGGCGAGGTTGTCGTAGACCGACAGATGCGGATAGAGCGAATATTGCTGGAACACGAAAGCGGTGTCGCGCTCGGCCGGCGACAGCGTCGTCGTGTCGTGGCCGGCAATATGGATCGAGCCCGCTTCGGGCCGCTCCAGCCCGGCGATCAGCCTGAGCGTCGTCGTCTTGCCGGCGCCGGTCGGCCCGAGCAGCACGACGAATTCGCCGTCGGCGATATGCAGGTCGAGATTGTCGACGGCGACATGCTCGCCAAAAACCTTGGTCACGCCTTTGATGTGAACGTCAGCCATGATGCGCTCTCCCCTGGGAGGCCGAGTCATGGATTTCGGTGCGCACCGCACGGCCGGATCCTTTTGCGAACAGCGACAGCCGCGCGCTGCTCAGCGCCAGGCCGACATGATCGCCCGGATTGAGCCGGATTTCGGCCGGCACCCTGGCCTTGATGATGCCGTCTGCCGTCTCCACCGCCACAATCTGCGTGGTGCCGAGATATTCGGTGCCATAAATGGCGCCGCGCAGCTTCGAAGCGTCGTCGAAACGGATGTGCTCCGGCCGGATGCCAAGCGCCATCTCGGCCGGCGCAACATCCTCGCGCACCTCCGGCACGGCCACCTTCGCGCCTTGCACAACAATTTCCCTGGTACCCTTTGAAAGCCCGCCGCCGAAGCTGAGGAAATTCATCGGCGGCGAGCCGATGAAGTCGGCGACGAACATCGTTGCCGGCCGATCGTAGATCTCACGCGGCGTGCCGAACTGCTCGATGACGCCATGGTTCATCACCGCGATCTTGTCGGCCATCGACATCGCTTCCATCTGGTCATGCGTGACATAGACGGTGGTGGCGTGGATGCGGTTGTGCAGTTCGCGCAGCTCATGGACCATCAGGTCGCGGAATTCGGTGTCGAGCGTGCCGAGCGGCTCGTCCATCAGGAAACACTTTGGCCGCCGCACGATGGCGCGGCCGAGCGCAACGCGCTGGCGGTCGCCGCCGGCAAGCCCGGAGACGGATTTGTTAAGCAGATGGTCGATCCGCAAAAGCTTCGCCGTCTCTTCCACCCTGGCCCGGATTTCGGCGCCTGGCATGCCTTGCGCCAGCAGTGGAAAGCCGATGTTCTTCCGCACATTCATGTGCGGATAGAGCGCGAACAGCTGGAAGACGAAGGCGATGTCGCGCTCGCGGGCACGCCGCATGGTGACGTCCTCGCCGCCAAGCAGGATCTTGCCGCCGGTCGGCAGTTCGAGCCCGGCGATCATGCGAAGCGTCGTCGTCTTGCCGCAGCCCGACGGCCCCAGCATGACGAAGAATTCGCCGTCCTCGACGACGAAGTTGGAATCTTGCACGGCGACGAAATCGCCGAATGCCTTCCTCAGATGTTCCACCCTGATCTCGGCCATCGTCTACTCCGGAAATTTCGAGACGATGATGAACATCGCCGTGCCGGCCAGCATGGTGATGAAGGAATAGGTGTAGAGCGCCAGCGCGAAGGGTTGGAACAGCATCAGGAAGCCGATGGCGATGATCGCGGTGGCGACGTTTTCCATCAGCCCGCGCCTGGCCCAGACGGGCCAGCGCGATTTGCGTTTAGTGGTCAGGTTCATTTGCGCACCGCGCCGAAGGTGATGCCGCGCAACAATTGCTTGCGAAGCAGGATGGTGAAGACCAGGATCGGCACCAGGAAGATCGTCGTGCCGGCAGCTACCGCCGGCCAGTCCTGGCCGCCTTCGCCAATGATGGTCGGGATGAAGGGCGGCGCGGTCTGCGCCGTGCCCGAAGTCAGCAGCGCGGCGAAGGCATATTCGTTCCAGGCAAAGATCAGGCAGAAGATGGCTGTTGCGGCAATGCCGGTGGTCGCCTGCGGCAGCACGGTCCGCCAGAACGCCTGCAGCCTGGTGTAGCCGTCGATCATCGCCGCTTCTTCGTATTCGCGCGGGATCTCGTCGATGAAGCCTTTCAGCAGCCACACCGCCAAGGACACGTTGACGGCCGTATAGAGCAGGATCATGCCGAGCGCCGTGTCCGACAGGCCAAGCTCGCGATACATCAGGTAGATGGGAATCGCGACCGCGATCGGCGGCATCATGCGCGTCGACAGGATGAAGAACAAAAGGTCGTCGGCGAGCGGCACTTTGAAGCGCGAAAAACCGTAGGCCGACAGCGTGCCGAGGAACACCGCGCAGAAGGTCGAGCCGAAGGCGATGATCAGCGAATTGACGAAGCGCGGCATGAAGTTCGACGGGCCGGCGATGACCATATTGCGCTTGCGCACCGTCGCATCGCAGAGGCCGGCCGCTGGCCCCAGCGAGTTGATGTATTCCGGCGTCTGCCTGGTCCGCGTCGTGAACAGGTTGCAATAGCCTTCGAGGCTGGGCTGGAACAGGATCTTCGGCGGGTAGGCGATCGAATCCGGCGGCGTCTTGAAGCTGGTGGCGAAGATCCACAGCAGCGGCACGATCGAGATCAGCGCGTAGACGACGATGATCGTGCCGGCGACGCGCTTCGACGTGGCCGACGGTGCGACAACGGAGTGGGCTGACGTCAGGCTCATCTCTGCTTCACCTTGTTCAGCGCCTTGACGTAGATGTTGGCCAGCCCGAACACCGCGACGAACAGGATGATTGCGAAGGCCGAGGAATAGCCCGTCCGCCAGCTTTCGAAGGCCTGCCGCTTCAGCGTGATCGAGGCCACTTCGGTGGTCGATCCCGGCCCGCCGCCGGTGAGCAAATTGACCATGTCGAACATCTTGAAGTTCTCGATGCCGCGAAACAGCACCGCCAGCATGATGAAGGGCAGCGCCATCGGCAGTGTGATCGACCAGAACTGCCGCCAGTTGGAGGCGCGGTCGACCTCGGCCGCTTCGTAGATGTATTCGGGGATCGAGCGCAGGCCGGCGAGGCAGATCAGCATCACGTAAGGCGTCCACATCCAGGTGTCGACGATGATGATCGACCATGGCGCCAGTGACACGTTGGAGAGCATGCTGATCTGCGTTGCCGGGATGCCGGTGACGAACGAAACGGCGTAGGCGAACAGCCCGATCTGCGGCTCGTAGAGGAAGCGCCAGAAATTACCGACCACCGCCGGCGACAGCATCATCGGCACCAGGATGATTGTCGTCCAGAAGGCGTGGCCACGAAACTTACGGTCGATCAGCCAGGCCAGCGTGAAGCCGATCAGCGTCTGCAGCAGGATGGTCCAGAACACGAAATGCGCCGTCGTCTGCATGGCGATCCAGATGTCCTGGTCGGCGAGGATGCGCTTGTAGTTGGCCAGCCCGAGATTCTTCACAACCTCGTTGGGGCGATTGGCGCGAAAATTGGTGAAGGACAGATAGATTGCCCAGAACAGCGGAAAGATGTTGATGGCTAGAAGCAACAGGATCGTCGGCGAGATGAACAGCCAGGCGAGGCCCTTGTCGCTGATGCCCCGGACCTTGCGGGCCAACGGCTCGGGCGTAGCCCGGGCAACGCTGTCCGCCGTCCGATTGAGCATGGTCAGTCCCGCTTCGGTCACTTGGTTCGTCTCGACAATGGAATTTATCTGAACTGTGTCCCGTGCCAAGGGTGGCACGGGACGGTTCGGTCATGGGCTCGGGAGGAGCCGGTTACATTTTGCCGTCGTCCTGGAAGACCTCGGTCCAGTCCTTGACGAGGCCGTCGAGGGCATCCTTGGCCGAGCCTTGCCCGGCGACGACATAGTCGTGGAAGCGCTTCTGCGACGCCTGCAGCAGCGGCGCGTAGCTCGGCTCGGCCCAGAAGTCCTTCACGATTGCCATCGAGTCGAGGAAGGTCTGCGCATAGGGCTGGCTGGCCGGGAAGCCCGGGTCCTTGACAACCGCGTTGAGGCAGGAATAGCCGCCGAGCGACCACCATTTGGACTGCACGTCCTTGTTGGCGAACCATTTGATGTATTTGAGCGCGGCTTCCTGCTTGTCGGAATAGGAGACCACCGAGATGCCCTGGCCGCCGAGCTGGGCGAACTGGTCGCCGTCCGGACCTTTGGGATTGACGAAATAGCCGATCTTGTCGCCGCCGACATTCTCGTCCTTCTGCAGGCCTGGCCAGGTGAAGGCGAAGTTCATGTGCATTGCCACCTGGCCGGATTTGAAGGCATCGACGCCTTCGCCCATGTAGCTGTTCGAGGCGCCGGGAGGGGTGCAGCAATCGTAGAGGGCTTTGTAGAACTCCAGGCCCTTCACCGATTTATCGGAGTTGACGAAGCCTTCCATCTCGTAGGGCTTTTTCGGGTTTTCGTACTGGAAGCCGAAGCTGTAGAGCACGTCCATGGCGCCCATGGTGATGCCTTCCGAGCCGCGCTCGGTGTAGATCGACGCGCCATAGACGGTCTTGCCGTCGATGTCGCGCTTCTGGAAGAATTCGGCGATCTGCTTCAGCTGGTCGAAGGTCGTCGGCGGGCCAAGATCCCAGCCGTACTTTTCCTTGAATTCCTTCTGCAGCTCCGGCTTAGAGAACCAGTCCTTGCGGTAAGTCCAGCCGACGACGTCGCCCATGGCCGGCAGCGCCCAGTAATTCGGCGAGTTCTTCGGCCATTCCGAGTAGCCGACGACGGTCGCCGGCACGAAATCGTCCATGCTGATCTTCTCCTTGTCGAAGAAGTCGTTCAGCTTGACGTAATGGCCGTTCTCGGCGGCACCGCCGATCCACTGGCTGTCGCCGATGATGAGGTCGCACAGCTTGCCGTGCGAATTCAGCTCGTTGAGAAAGCGGTCGGCATAGTTGGTCCACGGCACGAATTCGAATTTCATGCCGATGCCGGTTTCCTTGGTGAAGTCCTTGGACAATTCCACAAGCGCGTTGGCTGGGTCCCAGGCTGCCCAGCAAAGCGTCAGATCTTCTGCCTGCGCGACGTTCGAAACGGCTGTCGACGCAAAGAGTGTCGAGGCCAGTCCCAACGTCAGTTTCAAGGTCGATTTCATGCCTTCCTCCCATTTGCGAAACGCGTCCGGATGACGGTTTCAAGAGCCCGCTAAACCCCTCCTCCGGGGCCCAAACACAACGACGCGGCGGCGCACCGGATGTTTAGTAATTTGTTTAGTGATGCAATTTTTACTAAACAAGGCAAGCGAATTCGTTGCTGCATCGCAGCATGCTGGATAGGAAAGCAACGTGAGAAGTTGCGGCGACCTGCCTAGGTCACCGTCTTGTTGCTGACCGCCACCGGACGGATCACCGGGGCCAGCGGCACCAGCGCGCGGATATCGGCGAAGGGGAAGACCGGCTCGAAGCGGAAGGCCTCGGCGAACGATCCGGCTGGGCCGTTGCACTGGCCGGCGCGAAAGGCGTTCTGCGTGCGCGCCGCGTCGACGAAACGCTCGGGATCCTGCGACTGGTGCGCCCGGATCGCCTCCGCCTTGAGATCGAAATACCTGGAGGTATCGACGTAGTGCGTTGGCGAAAACCCGGTGCCGGCGAACGTGTCGGCATGCAGCACCGGCACGGAAAATGATGCCGCGATGCGCATGCCATCCGACAGCGCGCGGTGGTCGCCATGATAATCGTTCGGCGCATGGGTGATCGCCAGATCCGGCCCCATCTCGCCAATCAGTGCTTTCAGCGCCCCGATCAGCGCGGCATCCGCCACCAGCGCGCCATCGGGAAAGTCGAGGAAGCGCGGCGTCACGCCAAGCAGGCCGGCCGCCGCCGTCGCCTCTTTGCGGCGCGTGCGGGCAAGCGCGGCCGGATCGCCGTAGCCGCCCCTGGCGCCATCCGTGGCTATGGCAAAAAAGAGTTCTGCGCCTTGCGCGGCATAGGCCGCCATCGTACCGAACATGAAGATCTCGATGTCGTCCGGATGCGCGCCAAGCGCCAGTATCTTCACTCTCATCTCTCCCGGAAACGGAAAAACGTGCCCAACGGAATTCTGCTCGCTCTCATCGCCTATGCAAGCTATTCGTGCAGCGACGCCGTTGTCAAAAGCCTGGGCGGGCAGTTCAACGTCTTCGAGATCGGCTTCTTCTCGACATTGTTTGCCGGCTGCTTTCTGCTCTTTGCCAGGCCGCCAAGCGAGCGCTGGCGCGATTTCTGGCGCACGACCCGGCCGTGGGCGGTACAGGCCCGCGCCTGGGCCGGCATCGCCTCGGGCGTGCTCAGCGTCTATGCCTTCACCACCATCCCGCTGGCAGAAGTCTATGCGCTCATCTTCCTGGCGCCGCTGTTCGTCACCATCCTGGCTACGCTGGTCCTCAAGGAGAAGGTCGGCCCATGGCGATGGCTGGCGGTCGTCGCCGGCTTTGCCGGGGTCATGCTGGTCGTCAGGCCTGGGTTTCGCGAGTTGCAGCTTGGTCATCTGGCGGCGTTCATCATCGCCTTCCTGGCCGCCACCAATGTCATCCTGATGCGTTCGCTGGCCGCGCAGGAAAAGCGCACGACGATGCTCGGCGTGCTGATCGGCTACGGCCTGCTCTTCAACGGCGTCGGTGCGGCGGCCACCTCGTTCTCGCTGCCGGATGGCAGGCAATGGGCGTGGCTGGTGCTCGCCGGCGCCTTTACCGCCGGCGGTCAGCTGCTGCATCTGCTGGCGATCAAATACGCACCGGCCAACCGCATCGCGCCAACGCATTATTCGCAGATCGTCTGGGCGGTGATTCTAGGTGCGCTGTTCTTCAGGGAATATCCCGATTTTCTGTCGCTGGTCGGCTTGGCCGTGGTCGGTGGTTCCGGTCTGCTGACGATGGTGCGCGAGGAGGTGCGGCTCGGCACCGTGCGCTGGAACCCGTTTTCGCGGACCAGGCTTTGAGTCGGCGCGGAGGTTGCGCCGCGACCGCCACCGCTGATATGCGGTCGCTGCCAACTGGCTGCACATCCTTGGGACAATGACCACAAAACCTTTGCCGGAACTGCCGGTCTCCGCTGTCTTGCCGGCGCTCAATGAAGCGCTCGGCCATGGCAATAGCGCCGTGCTGGTGGCGCCGCCCGGTGCCGGCAAGACGACGCTGGTTCCACTGGTGCTGCTCCACGCTGAATGGCTCGGCGCCGGAAAAATCATTCTGCTCGAGCCGCGCCGCCTCGCCGCCCGCGCTGCCGCCCGCCGCATGGCCGAATTGCTTGGCCAAGAGCCCGGCGAAACCGTCGGCTATGCCATGCGCATGGAAAACCGCACTTCCGCAAAGACCAGGATTCTCGTCGTCACCGAAGGCGTGCTGTCCCGCATGATCCTCGACGATCCCGAGCTGCCCGGTGTTTCGGCGGTGCTATTCGACGAGTTCCACGAGCGCTCGCTCGACGGCGATTTCGGGCTGGCGCTGGCCCTCGACGTGCAAAGTGCGCTGAGGCCCGACCTCAGATTGCTGGTGATGTCGGCGACGCTCGATGGCGCGCGTGTCGCAAAATTGCTGTCCGGCGCGCCGGTGATCGAGAGCGCAGGCCGCGCCTTCCCGGTCGACATCCGCTATGACGAGCGGCCGGCCGGCGTCACCATCGAGGATGCGATGGCCAGGGCGATCCGCTCGGCGCTTGCCGGGGAGGAGGGCAGCGTGCTCGCTTTCCTGCCCGGCCAGCGCGAGATCGAGCGCACCGCCGAGCGGCTGGCGGGCAAGGTAGGCGCCGACACCGACATCGTGCCGCTCTACGGCATGCTCGACAACAAGGCGCAGGACGCGGCGATCAAGCCGGCGCCGCCCGGCCGCCGCAAGGTGGTGCTGGCGACATCGATCGCCGAAACCTCCATCACCATCGACGGCGTGCGCGTCGTCATCGATTCCGGCCTGTCGCGGCTGCCGCGCTATGAGCCGGCGAGCGGCCTGACGCGGCTGGAGACGGTGCGTGCTTCCCGCGCTTCCGCCGACCAGCGCGCCGGCCGTGCCGGGCGCACACAGCCGGGCGTCGCCATCCGGCTATGGCGGGCCGAGCAGACGGCGGCCCTGCCGGCCTTCACGCCGCCGGAAATCCTCGAGGCCGATCTTTCCGGCCTGTTGCTCGATTGCGCCGCTTTCGGCGTCGCCGATCCGACCAGCCTGTCCTTCCTCGACCCCCCGCCGGCTCCGGCGCTCACCGAGGCGAGGGCGCTGCTGCGCGCCCTCGATGCTGTCGATGCGGCAGGACGCCTGACGGATGCCGGTGCCGCGATGCGCAGGCTGGCGCTACCGGTTCGGCTCGCCCACATGGTCGCCGAGGCGGCAAGGACCGGCCAGGCGCTCGAGGCGGCGATGCTCGCCGTGCTGCTCACTGAGCGTGGCCTTGGCGGCGACGGCGCCGATCTCGAACGGCGACTGATGCGCTTTCACGCCGAAAAATCGCCGCGTGCCACCGCTGCCCGGCAGCTGGCCGAGAGGTTGGCAAAGCAGGCTTCACCCTCCCCCTCGAGGGGAGGGTCGGCGAGTGAGTTGAGCGCAGCGAAGCGAGGGAGACGGGGCGGGGTCGCCGATGGCGTGCCCGGACCGACCCCACCCCGATCCGCTACGCGCATCGACGCGCCGGGGCGAGCCGCGGGTCTCGCCCGTCCTTCGGACCCCCTCAAGGGGGAGGGCAGCACCGCCGGGGCGCTCCTCATCCATGCCTGGCCGGATCGGGTCGCCAAAGCGCGCGGCGAGCGTGGTCGCTTCGTGCTTGCCAACGGCTCGGGCGCCATGCTCGACGCCTCCGATCCGCTGGCCGGCGAGATCTGGCTCGTCGTCGCCGACCTGCAGGGCAAGGCGCAGAACGCCCGCATCACCGCAGCGGCAGCCATCGATGAGACGGATATCCGTGCCGCGCTGGCGGAAAAGATCGAGACCCGCCGGGAGGTGAGCTTCGACCGCGACAGGCGCGCGGTGCGGGTGCGCGAAACGGTTCGCCTCGGCGCCATCATGTTGTCCGAACGCATGCTGCCGGCGCCGACCGGTGCCGACGCAGACAGCGCCATTCTCGGCGCCTTGCGCGAACACGGCCTGTCCCTGTTGCCGTGGAACAGGGAGGCGGAGACGTTGCGGCAGCGGCTCGGCTGGCTGCATCGCGGCCTTGGCGCACCATGGCCCAATGTCTCCGATGCCGCGCTCGTCGAGCGCCTCGACGACTGGCTGCTGCCATTCCTTTCCGGTGCCAAATCCTTTGCGGCAATCGATCCCAGCGTGCTTTCGCAAGGCCTGATGACGCTGGTACCGCACGAATTGCAACGCAAGATCGACATATTGGCGCCGACCCACTTCGACGCTCCGTCGGGCAGCCGGCTGCCGATCCGTTATGACGGTGAATGGCCGGTGCTGGCGATCCGCGTGCAGGAACTGTTCGGCCTCGACCGGCATCCGGCGATCGCCAACGGCACTGTGCCGCTGACGCTCGAATTGCTGTCGCCGGCACATCGGCCGATCCAGACGACGCGCGACCTGCCCGGCTTCTGGCGCGGCTCCTGGGCCGATGTCCGGGCAGAGATGCGCGGCCGCTATCCCAGGCACGTATGGCCGGAGAACCCGCTTCTCGCCGCCGCCACCAGCCGAGCCAAGCCGCGCGGTACCTGATGCTTCCAGACTGTCATCCTGAACCGAGGGCCAGCTTCGGCGGTTTTCGGAAAAGACCTCCGGCTGTTTCCCCTCTATAATCGTCGGCCATGATAAACATCCTGCACGCACCCGACTTCCAGCAAAGCCAGCGGCTGCGCCTCAACACGCTGATCAGGTTGCGCTGGCTTGCCATCGTCGGCCAGAGCCTGACCGTGCTTGTCGTCGCTTACGGGCTGAAATTTCCGCTGCCGGTCAGCATGTGTTTTGCGCTGATCGCCTGTTCGGCCTGGATGAACCTTTTGCTGACCTTCCGCTATCCGGCGGCGCATCGGCTTACACCGTTCTCGGCCTTCGCCATCCTGACCTTCGACAGCCTGCAGCTTGCCGGCCTGCTCTACATGACCGGCGGCCTCACCAATCCGTTTTCGCTGCTGATGACCGTGCCCGTCGTCGTCTCGGCGACGTCGCTGCCGCTGCGGCTGACCGCCATGCTCGGCGCGCTGGTGATCGTGGCGGCGACGCTGCTGGTTTTTTACCACCTGCCGCTGCCCTGGCATGAGGGCGCGCCATTGGCGATGCCGTTCGTCTATGTCGCCGGCATGTGGATGGCGGTGTTCTGCTCCATCGCCTTTACCGCGATCTATGCCTTCCGGGTGGCCGAGGAGGCGCGGCTGCTTGCCAACGCGCTTGCCGCCACGGAATTGGTGTTGCAGCGAGAGCAGCATCTCTCGGCCCTCGACGGCCTCGCCGCGGCCGCCGCGCACGAGCTCGGCACGCCGCTCGCCACCATCACGCTTGTCGCCAAGGAGATGGAGAAGGCGCTTGGCGAAGATCCGAAATACGGCGAGGACGTGAAGCTGCTGCGTTCGCAGAGCGAGCGCTGCCGCGAAATCCTGAAGCGCCTGACCAGCCTTTCCTCCGAGAGCGAGGTGCACCTCTCGCGTCTGCCGCTGACCTCGCTGGTCGAGGAAGTGACGGCGCCGCACCGCGATTTCGGCATTTCGATCAAGCTTCGGCCGGGCGAGCGCATTGGCCCGGAACCGGTGGGCCGGCGCAATCCCGGCGTCATTTACGGCCTCGGCAATCTGGTCGAGAACGCCGTCGACTTTGCCCGCAAAAACGTCACCATACGCTGGAAATGGAATGAGGCCGCCGTCAGCTTCTCGATCATCGACGACGGGCCGGGCTTTCCGCCGGAGATCATCGACCGCATCGGCGAACCTTATATGTCGACGCGCCAGGGCACCGAAGCCGGCGGCGGCCTCGGCCTCGGCCTGTTCATCGCCAAGACCTTGCTCGAACGCTCCGGCGCGACCCTCGATTTCCGCAATTCAAGCGAGCCCGGCGAGGGCGCTATCGTGCAGATATCGTGGCCGCGCAGCGTCTTCCTCAATCCCGAGCAGGCTTCGGCCACCATGTTCGACACGGCCTAAATTGGACAATACCGTTGCGAAACTATATTTGCGTAAAAATCAGGCAGCAGGATTTTCAGCACGATGAGTACTGACGAAACGATTGGCGCAATGGTCGAAGGCGAGGACACCTCGCTGCTGATCGTCGACGACGACAAGCCGTTCCTGACGCGGCTTGCCCGCGCCATGGAAACCAGGGGTTTCGTGGTCGAGACGGCGGAGAGCGTCGAGGAGGCGGTTGCCAAGGCGCGCGCCAATCCGCCGGCTTATGCGGTGGTCGACATGCGGCTGGCCGACGGCAACGGCCTCGACGTCGTCGCTGCCATTCGCGAGAAGCGCGACGATGCCCGTGCCATCATCCTCACCGGCTACGGCAACATCGCCACTGCCGTGACGGCGGTAAAGCTCGGCGCCATCGACTATCTGTCGAAGCCTGCCGATGCCGACGACATTTTTGCGGCTCTGACCCGCACCGCGGGCGAACGCGCAGCGCCGCCCGAAAATCCAATGTCGGCCGATCGCGTGCGCTGGGAGCACATCCAGCGCGTCTACGAAATGTGCGACCGCAACGTCTCGGAAACCGCACGCCGCCTGAACATGCATCGCCGCACGCTGCAACGCATCCTCGCCAAGCGCGCGCCGCGCTAAAGGTGACTACAGGCTTGCCCGGCCAGCGCTGTTTGCGCATCATCGCTTGGCGGTGTCGGACCTTGCCGCTGATACGACGGAGGCGACATGCAGGACGAAAAGCGGCTGGTCTCCATGCTGCGCGAATTCCTCGACAGCGAGGCGGCCGGCGGCCTCATCCTGATGGCTGCGGCGGCCTTGGCCCTGATCGTCGCCAATTCGCCGCTGGGCGAGGCTTATTTCTCCGCCCTCCATGCCTATCTCGGACCGCTCAGCGTCTCGCACTGGATCAATGACGGCCTGATGGCGGTGTTCTTCCTGCTGGTCGGCCTCGAGATCAAGCGCGAGATGCTCGACGGCCAGCTCTCGACCTGGCCGCGCCGCGTGCTGCCCGGCATCGCCGCCGCCGGCGGCATGGCAGTGCCGGCACTGGTCTACGTCGCCATCAACCGCAACAATCCAGCCGCTCTGTCCGGCTGGGCGATTCCGACCGCCACCGACATCGCCTTTGCGCTCGGCGTGCTGTCGCTGCTCGGCAGCCGCGTGCCGGGCTCGCTGAAGATATTCCTCACCGCGCTCGCCATCATCGACGATCTCGGCGCCGTGCTCATCATCGCGGTGTTCTATACCAGCGGCCTGTCGCTCGCCTATCTCGGCGCCGCCTTCGCCGTCATCGCGCTGCTGGTGGTGCTCAACCGCATGCGGGTGCTGACGCTGCTGCCCTATATCGTGCTCGGCATCGTTCTGTGGGTTTTGGTGCTCAAATCGGGCGTCCATGCGACGCTCGCTGGCGTTGCGCTGGCCCTCACCATCCCATTGAAGATATCGCCGGGCAGCGGCCACGATCTCGACCATTCGCCGCTGCACCGGCTCGAACACGGCCTGCACAAAATCGTCGCCTTTTTCGTCATCCCGATTTTCGGCTTTGCCAACGCCGGCGTCTCGCTCGGCGGTCTCAGCGCTGCCGCGCTGGCCGAGCCGCTGACGCTCGGCGTCGCCGCCGGTCTCGTCGCCGGCAAGCTGGTCGGCGTCTTCGGGTCTTCCGCACTCGCCATCCGGCTCGGCTTCGCCGATTTGCCGGTCAATGCTGGCTGGCTGCACATGGTCGGCATTTCGCTGCTCTGCGGCATCGGCTTCACCATGAGCCTGTTCATCGGCCTGCTCGCCTTCGCCAGCGACGTCGCTCTGCAGGACGCGGTCAAGGTCGGCATCCTCGCCGGCTCCTTCATCTCCGCGATCCTCGGCGCCGCCGTACTGCTGGTGGCGCCGGCCGCGGACGGGACGGACGAGGCCGAAGAATAGTCGCGCCAACACTTCCGGCCTTCAGGCCACCTTCCCCCGCATCTGGACCCTACCCGTGCGCAACCATGACGTGGCGGACGGCGGTATAGTCCTCCAGCGCGTAGAGCGACATGTCCTTGCCGTAGCCGGATTGTTTCAACCCGCCATGCGGCATCTCGTTGGTCAGCATGAAATGGGTGTTGATCCAGGTGCAGCCATATTGCAGCCGGGCCGCCGTCGCCATGGCGCGCGAAACGTCCTTGGTCCACACCGATGACGCCAGGCCGTAGTCAGAGTCATTGGCCCAGTTAACGGCCTCGTCGACTTCGGAAAAGCGGGTGACCGAGACCACCGGACCGAACACTTCGCGGCGCACGATCTCGTCCTCCTGCAGCGCGCCGGCGACGACGGTCGGCTGATAGAAAAAGCCGGAGCCTTCGCCGGGCTTGCCGCCAGTGGTGATCTCGATGTGCTTGAGCTCCGAGGCGCGCTCGACGAAGCTCGAGACGCGGTCGCGCTGGCGGCGCGAGATCAGCGGCCCGATCTCGTTCTCGGTGTCGTCGGGGCGATCATACTTGATGGTCGAGACCGCAGCGGAGAGGTCGGCGACGAGCTTGTCGTAGATCTTCTTGCCGGCGTAGATGCGGCAGGCGGCGGTGCAGTCCTGGCCGGCGTTGTAATAGCCAAAGGCGCGCAGGCCGTTGACCACCGCACCGAGATCGGCGTCATCGAAGACGATGACAGGCGCCTTGCCGCCGAGCTCGAGATGCGTGCGCTTGACCGATTTGGCGGCGGCCTGCAGCACCTTCTTGCCGGTGGCGACGTCGCCGGTGATCGAGATCATGTTGACCTTCGGATGGTTGATCAGCGTGTTGCCGACGCTGTCGCCGCGGCCGAGCACGACGTTGACGACGCCTTCCGGCAGGATCTCGGCAAGGATTTTTGCCAGCTTCAGCGCAGTCAGCGGCGTCTGCTCCGACGGCTTGAAGACGACGGTGTTGCCGCCGGCAATCGCCGGCGCCAGCTTCCAGGCCATCATCATCAGCGGATAGTTCCACGGCGCAATCGACGCCACGACGCCGATGGCGTCGCGGCGGACCATCGAGGTGTGGCCGGGAATATATTCGCCGGCGACCTGTCCGGGCATCGAGCGGACCGCGCCGGCGAAGAAGCGGTAACAGTCGACGATCGCCGGGATCTCGTCATTGAGCACGGCATTGATCGGCTTGCCGCAGTTCAGTGCCTCGAGCGCCGCGAAATCCTGTGCAGCAGCTTCGATGCGATCGGCGATCTTCAGGAGATAGCCGGCGCGCTGCGCCGGTGTTGTGCGGGACCAGGTGACGAAGGCATTTTCGGCGGCAAGCACTGCCGCCTCGATCTGCGCCGGGCTGGCCTCGGGCAGATTGAGGATGGTCGCCCCGGTCTTCGGGTTGAGGATCGGTTCCTCGGTCTCGGTGCCTTTTTCGAATTTCGAGCCGATCAGCATCTGCGTGTCCATGGAAGTCTCTCCCTTATGAACGAGATCATTTGCCCGAACCGGCGATCTGGTCGCCGTCGCGGGTCAGGTAATAGGCAGCGAGGATGGGAAGCAGCGTCACCAGCACCACGACCATTGCCACGACATTGGTGACCGGACGCTGGCGCGGACGGATCAACTCTTCGAGCATCCAGATCGGCACCGTTTGCTGCTGGCCGGCGGTGAAGGTGGTGACGATGACCTCGTCGAAGGACAGCGCAAAGGCAAGCATGCCGCCGGCCAGCAGCGCGGTTGCGATGTTGGGCAGCACGACATGCCGAAAGGTCTGGAAACCGTCGGCGCCGAGGTCCATCGACGCCTCGATCATCGAGCCGGACGTGCGGCGGAAACGGGCGACCGCATTGTTGTAGACGACGACCACGCAGAAGGTGGCGTGGCCGAGCACGATCGTCCAGAACGAGAACGGGATTTCGGCCAGCGCGAAGGCCGAGCGCAGCGCAATGCCGGTGATGATGCCGGGCAACGCGATCGGTAGGATGACCAGCAGCGAGATGGTTTCGCGGCCGAAGAATTTTGTGCGGGACACGGCGGCGGCGCACAGCGTGCCGAGGACGAGCGCGATGGCGGTCGAGATCGCCGCGACCCGTACAGACAGCGATAGCGCCTGCCAGACGTCGGGCCGGTTCCAGGTGATGGCGAACCATTGCGTCGTCAGGCCCGGCGGCGGCCAGACGAAGCTCTTCTCCTCGGTGGTGAAGGCATAGACGAAGATCAGCAGGATCGGCAAATGCAGGAAAAGCAGGCCGCCGGTGGCAGCGAGCTTCAGGCTGATCGGCGCGGATGGGCCACGGTCAGAGCGCATCGAAAGCCCCCATGCGCTTGGCGCCCCAGAGGTAGAAGCCCATGATGACAATGGGCACCACGGTAAAGGCGGCGGCGAGCGGGATGTTGCCGGCGGTGCCTTGCTGCGAATAGACGGCCTGCCCGATGAACAGCCGCGAGGTGCCGATGATCTGCGGGATGATGTAGTCGCCGAGCGTCAGCGAGAAGGTGAAGATCGAGCCGGCGACGATGCCGGGCAGCGCCAGCGGGAACAGCACGTTGCGAAAGGTCTGGCCGGGCGAGGCTCCGAGATCGGACGAGGCCTCGACCAAATTGCCCGGCACGCGCTCGAGTGCGGCCTGTACCGGCAGGATCATGAAGGGCAGCCAGACATAGACGAAGACGATGAAGGTGCCGGTTGAGGAGACCGACAGCGAGTTGCCGCCGACGATCGGCAGCGATAGCCAGGCATCAAGCAGCCACAGAAGATGCAATTTGGCCAGCAGCCACGTCAGGATGCCTTCCTTGGCGAGGATCAGCTTCCAGGCATAGATCTTGACCAGGTAGCTCGACCACAGCGGCAGCATGACGCCGAGATAAAACAACGCCTTCCAACGGCCACGCGGATAGCGCGCCGCGTAATAGGCGATGGGAAAGGCGATGACCGCCGACGCGAGCGTCACCAGCGCCGCCATCGTCACCGTGCGCAGGATGATGTCGAGATTAGCGGCCTGCAGCAGATCGCCATAAGTCTTCAGCGTGAACTCGCGGTTGATCAGGCCGGAGAATTCATCGATCGAGAAGAAGCTCTGCAAAAGCAGCGCGAACAGCGAGCCGATATAGACGATGCCGAGCCACAGAACCGGCGGCAGCAGCATGAGCAGAAGCAGCAGTTGCGGCCGGCGCCAGAAGATGTCGGAGAGCGCGCCGCGTACGCCGCCGCTGCCCGGCAGGATGGCGGGGGCCGTGGCCCGCGGCATGGCAGCGTCAAGGCTCATCCCAGCTCATCCATCAAATGCAAATGCTCGCGGTTGAAGGTGAGCACCACCGCCTCGCCTTCCCGGGGCAAGGCAGCACCCGCCGGCACGATGGCATGTAGCCGCAAGCCCTCTGCATCGAGCGCCAGTCTTGTCGTGGCGCCGAGATAATTGGTCGAGACCAGGCGGGCGGCAACGCCTTCGCCCTTGGCCGCCCTGCCAATGCGGATGGATTCGGGCCGCAGGCTGCCCCAGCGATGCTGGCCGGCATAGCGCTGGACGAAGTCCGGTGGCAGCACGTTGGACGAGCCAACAAAATCGGCGACGAAGCGGGTCTTGGGGCGCTGGTAGATGTCTTCCGGCGTGCCGATCTGCATGATCTTGCCGTCGTTGAAGACGGCGACGCGGTCGGCCATCGACAGCGCTTCGCCCTGGTCGTGGGTGACGAACACGAAGGTGATGCCGAGCGCCTTCTGCAGCGATTTCAACTCCTCCTGCATGTTTTCGCGCAACTTGAGGTCGAGCGCGCCGAGCGGCTCGTCGAGCAACAGCACCTTGGGCTGGTTGACCAGCGCACGGGCGAGCGCGACGCGCTGGCGCTGGCCGCCGGAAAGCTGGCCAGGGCGACGGGCCCCGTAGCCGGGAAGCCGCACCAGCGACAGCGCTTCTTCCGCCGCCTTTTGCCGCTCCGGTCTGCCGACGCCCTTGACCATCAGCCCATAGGCGACGTTGTCGAGCACGTTGAGATGCGGGAACAGCGCATAATCCTGGAACACGGTGTTGACGTTGCGGCGATAGGGCGGCACGCCCTCGGCGCGTTCGCCGAAGATCGAGATCGACCCAGCCGTCGGCTGCTCGAACCCGGCGATGAGGCGCAGGCACGTCGTCTTGCCCGAGCCGGAAGGCCCGAGCATGGCGAAGAACTCGCCCGGCACGATGTCGAGATCGACCGCGTCGACGGCACGCACGCTGCCGAAATGGCGGGAGACGTTTTGGAAGGAAACGGCGGAGGTCATGGGGCTGTCCTGATCTGTCAGGCTCATTAAATTTCAGGCAGTTGCGCCGCCCCTCATCCGCCTGCCGGCACCTTCTCCCCGTATAGTGGACGGGGAGAAGGGAGGCGCTCCAACGCTGGCGACCCCCCGTTCTTCACGGGGAGAGGGTAAGGGTGAGGGGCAGCGCCGAGCTTCGTAGGTGAGGCGAACTCACCGCCCGCCGATGACGCCGATATAGTCCGACACCCAGCGGTAATAGGGCACGCACTGGTCGTTCTGGGTGGCGCATTTCGAGACCGGCGTCTTCCAGAACTTGATCTTGTCGAAATTGTCGTAGCCGTTGGTCTTGCATCCTTCTTCACCGAGCAGTTCGTTGCCCTTGCAGGCGGCGGGCACCACCGGCAGCGACCCGAACCAGGCGGAGACGTCGCCCTGCACTTTCGGCGACAGCGAATGCTCCATCCACATGTAGGCGCAGTTCGGGTGGGCAGCATCGGCCTCCATCATCGTGGTATCGGCCCAGCCGGTAACGCCCTCCTCGGGGATGGTCGAGGCGACCGGCTTCTTGGCCGCGATCAGCGTGTTGACTTGGTAGGGCCAAGAACCGGAGGCGACGACGCCTTCGTTCTGGAAATCGTCAACCTGGATGGCGGCGTCATGCCAATAGCGTCCGACCAGTGTACGCTGGACCCGCAGCAGGTCGAGCGCGGCCTTGTACTGGTCCTCGGTCAGTTCGTACGGATCCTTGATGCCGAGCTCCGGCTTGTGAGCCATCAGGTAATTGGCGGCGTCGGCGATGTGGATCGGCCCGTCATAGGCCTGGACGCGGCCCTTGTTCGACTTGCCGTCGGGCAGCTTCATTTCCTCGAACACGATGTTCCAGCTCTTCGGTGCCTCCTTGAACACTTCGGTGTTGTACATCAGCACGTTCGGCCCCCACTGATAGGGGACGCCGTAATGGACACCGCCGACGGTGAACCAGGGCGCATCCTTCAGCCGGTCGTCGACCGTCTTCCAGCTCGGTATGAGGTCGGTGTTGATCGGCTGGACGCGCTTGCCGGCAACCAGGCGCAGCGAGGCGTCCCCCGAGGCGGTGACAAGGTCGAAACCGCCTTCGTTCATCAACGAGACCATCTCGTCGGAGGTGTTGGCGGTCTTGACGTTGACCTTGCAGCCGGTCTCCTTCTCGAACGAAGTGACCCAATCGTAGCCTTTGTCGGTTTCGCCGCGCTCGATATAGCCGGGCCAGGCGACGATATTGACCTCGCCTTCACTCTTGCCGAGCTCCTTGACCTGGGCGATGGCCTGGCCGGAGAAGGTCAGCGCGACCGTCAAGGCAGTGCATGATTTCAGCAATGAATTCATCGTCGATCTCCCATTTTGCATGACCCCGAAACCGGTTTCGGTTTTCGGAAGAAGATCATGCGCCCGTTCAAAAACGTTGGATGCGCGGCTCTGAAGGGCCGTGCTCCGGCGGCAGCTTTGTTCCCTGACCGAAAAGTGCTGCGAAATTTCCGGTTTCGCAAATTCATTTATCAGAAAGCCGATATCGGTTTTTCCGATACGTCAGCGGCCGATCTTCTCGGGCCGTTGGCGCACCATGCGCTGCGACTGGGCAAGCCCGATGAAGTCGCGCGCCGCCTGCGGCAGACTGGAGCCGCGCCGCCAGACCATGCCGACCTGGACGACCGGCAACGACCCCGAAATATCGCGCGATTCGATGCGATCGCCTTCCAGCGACCATGGCCGGTAGACGAGGTCGGGCAGCAGCGCCACGCCGGCGCCGGTGGCGACGAGGCTGCGCACCGCTTCGACCGAGCGGGTGCGGAAGGCGACATGCGGCTTGGCGCCGATCGCCGTCAGCAGCTTTCCGGTGTTCTCCTCGATCTCGTCGACGGTCAGCATGATCAGCGGTTCCGAGGCGATGTCACCGATGCCGATAATGTCGGCGCCGGCCAAGGGATGGCCGAGCGGCAGCCACAGCCGGTAAGCCGAGACTTCGAGGATTTCGGACTGCAGTGCCGTGCGGTCGCGCAGGTTCGAGGTGACCATGACGGCAATGTCGAGCTTGCCGCCGATCAACAGGTGCTCGAGATAGTCGCCATTGTCCTCGATCGCCGAGACCTCGACACCGGGATAGGCGCGGCGGTAGCGGGCAAGAAGATCGGACAGCACATAGCCGGCGACCAGCGAGGTGACGCCAAGTTGCAGCCGCCCGCTTGCCGCGATCTGTTCGCCGAAGAAGGCGCGGCGCGCATCGGAAACGTCGGCGAGGATCTTCCTCGCATGGCGCAGGAACTGATGGCCCTTGTGGGTGATGTTCAGTCCGCGCGGGTGGCGCTCGAACAACTCGACGCCGAGATCGTGCTCCAGCTCCTTGATCGCCTCGGTGACCGAGGATTGCGAGATCGACAGGTTCTGGGCGGCGCCCGATACCGTGCCCTGCTCGGCGACGGCGATGAAGAACTGCAATTGGCGGATGGTGAAAGCCATGGCTGGACTAAACACGGCAGAGGCGGCGCTGGGAAGTGGGATGCTGGTGCCGATCTGCCGATAGAACTCAGCCCTCGCTCCCGCCATCGGCAATGCTGAGCCGCGCGCCGGCCTGGGCAAGGGCAGCGGCGATGTCGTGCGGTGGCGGCCGGTCGGTGGCGAGTTCGGAAAAGCCGTCGAATCCGCAGACCTGAACCAGACCCTGGCGGCCGAATTTGCTGTGGTCGGTGACGACAAGCGAACGCTGGCCCCGCGACAGCACCATGCGGGCGAACTCGGCCTCTTCCAAATCATAGTCCATGACGCCGGTGACGGCATCGACCGCACCGGTCGATATCACCGCATGGCTGACGGAAAAGCGGCTGACGAATTCGATGGCCGAGACGCCGAAGGCAGCACCGGAATCGCTGCGCAGCTCGCCGCCGGCCATATAGACCTTGTTGCCGTTGACGGTGGCCAGTGTGCGGGCGATGTCGGAGGAGTTGGTGACGACCGTCAGCCGCCGGTGGCCGAGCAGTTCCCGGGCCAGGAAAGAGGTGGTGGTGCCGGTGTCGAGCATGATCGATTCGCCGTCGCGGATGGTGGCGGCGACCATGCGCGCTATTGCCCGCTTGGCGTCGGCGTTCTCGCGCATGCGCCGCTCGAACGGCGCTTCGCCGGCAATCGACGGCAGGCCGACGGCGCCGTGCATCTTGAGGATGGAACCGTCGTTGGTCAGTGGCTTGACGTCGCGGCGTACCGTCTCCAGCGAGACGCCCAGCCGGTCGGCCAGGCTGGCAATGGTGACAGTGCCTTCCTCCTTGAGGAGGCGCAGGATTTCGCCATGCCGCTTCGAGTGGACCATCGGTTCCATCCGGTCGGATTGTTGCACTGTTGACCGTTTCTACGGCATAAATGCCACTAACTCCAAGGAATTTAGCAAAATTCGGGCGAAAAACCAGAAAACACCACAATTTCGCGTTGACAACGTCTCCAGCGTGGCGCGACATTATCGCTGTGACAGGCTCGGAACGGAGGACGGGGCTGAGCCGCACGAAAAATCGCCTGCCCGAACGCCCGGGAAACTGTCGGGTGCAAGGGTGCCGAAATTCAGGATCCGCGGGGGCGGATGCCGGCGTCGAAGAACCCGGCACAAAGGGGCTCGTCGGTGCGGTGCGGGATACCGATCCCGAGATCTGCACCGACGAGATCTTCGCGTTGCCTCCATTCCTCGGTCCGATTGTCATCGCTGGCCAGCCGTGACATGCGTGGAAAATTGACCCAATGTTGGACGAGATCGTGACTGTCGAAGACCGCATCCGCGCGCTGCCTTGCTGGACCGGCAGCATCGACATTGCGCCGCTGCCGGGCGGGCTGAGCAATGCCAATTATCTGGTCAAGGACGCGGCCGGGCGGCATGTCGTGCGCATCGGCCAGGACTATCCGTTCCACCATGTCTTTCGCGAGCGCGAGATGATGACCGCGCGGGCAGCGCACGCGGCAGGCTTCGCTCCGGCCGTCCACTACACCGGACCCGGCGTCATGGTGACGGAGTATCTCGGCGCCAAGGCCTATGTCGCGCAAGACGTGCGCGCCGATCTCGGCCGCGTCGCCGCGTTGCTGCGCGGCTTCCACCGGGAAATGCCCAGTCATGTCTCCGGCGCCGGCTTCATGTTCTGGGTATTCCACGTCATTCGCGACTATGCGCGCACGCTGGAGGAAGGCGGCAGCCGCAAGCTGAGCGAATTGCCACGCCTTTTGACGCTGGCGGACGAGCTCGAGCGCGCGCAAAAACTGCTGCCGATCGTCTTCGGCCACAACGACCTTTTGCCGGCTAATATAATCGACGACGGTCACAGGCTTTGGCTCATCGATTTCGAATATGCCGGGTTCAACACGGCGATGTTCGACCTTGCCGGCGCGGCTTCGAATGCCGGCATGAGCGACGAGGAATCCTTCGCCTTCATGACCGCCTATTTCATGAAGGAGCCGGACCCGGCAATACGGCGCTCGCACGCCGCCATGCAATGCGCGTCGCTGCTGCGCGAGGCGATGTGGGGCATGGTTTCCGAGCTCTACCTCGACGCGCCCGGCATCGACTACGCCGCCTACGCCGACGAAAACCTGGCGCGGCTCGAAACCGCCCTGGAGAACTACAGGACAAAATACGGGACGCGGACATGACCCTGCCCGCCCAGGCCGAGATCGTCGTCATCGGCGGTGGCATCATCGGCTGTTCGACGGCCTATCATCTGGCGCGCGACCACAAGGCCGAAATCGTGCTGCTCGAACAGGGCAAACTGACCTCGGGCTCGACCTGGCATGCTGCCGGGCTGGTCGGCCAGCTGCGCTCGTCGGCGTCGATTACGCGCGTGCTCAAATATTCGGTCGATCTCTACAAGGGGCTGGAAGCCGAAACCGGCCTCGCCACCGGCTGGAAGATGACCGGCTGCCTGCGGCTAGCCACCAATGCCGACCGCTGGACCGAGTATAAGCGGCTGGCAACGACGGCAAAGAGCTTCGGCATGGATATGCATTTGCTGTCGCCGGGCGAGATCAAGGAAATGTGGCCGCTGCTGGAAACCGGCGACCTCGTTGGCGCGTCCTGGCTGCCGACCGACGGTCAGGCAAGCCCTTCCGACATCACCCAGTCGCTGGCCAAGGGCGCGCGCATGCACGGCGCAAAATTGTTCGAGGAGGTGCGGGTCACCGGCTTCGAGATGAGAGACGGCCGCATCACCGCGGTGAAGACCAGCAAGGGCGATATCGCCTGCGACAAGGTGGTGAACTGCGCCGGGCAATGGGCGCGGCAGGTGGGTGCGCTGGCTGGCATCAACGTGCCGCTGCAGCCGGTGAAGCACCAGTACATCATCACCGAGAGGATCGACGGCTTAGCGACCGACTCGCCGACAATTCGCGACCCCGATCGCCGCACCTATTTCAAGGAGGAAGTCGGCGGGCTGGCGATGGGCGGCTACGAGCCGAACCCGCAGGCCTGGACGACCGGTCTGCCGGGCGGCGATGTGCCGGAGGATTGGGAGTTCCGGCTGTTCGACGATGATTACGATCATTTCGAGCAGCATATGAGCCAGGCGATAGAGCGTGTCCCGGCGCTCGCCAACGTCGGCGTCAAGCAGATGATCAACGGGCCGGAGAGCTTTACGCCGGACGGCAATTTCATCCTCGGCGTGGCGCCGGAATGCCCCAATATGTTCGTCGGCGCCGGCTTCAATGCCTTCGGCATCGCGTCCGGCGGCGGCGCCGGCTGGGTGCTAGCGCAATGGGTCGTCGACGGCGAGGCGCCGCTTGATTTGTGGGTGGTCGACATCCGCCGCTTCTCCGATCTGCACCGCGACAGGCAATGGGTCGGCGACCGCACGCTGGAAGCCTACGGCAAGCACTACATGATCGGCTTCCCGCATGAGGAATATCTCACCGGCCGGCCGCGCATCGTCTCGCCTCTATACGAGCGGCTGCAAAAACATCGCGCCGTGTTCGGCTCGAAGCTCGGCTGGGAGCGACCGAACTGGTTCGCGC
The DNA here is from genome assembly GCF_040317925.1 of Mesorhizobium sp. M1348. Taxonomy (NCBI): domain Bacteria; kingdom Pseudomonadati; phylum Pseudomonadota; class Alphaproteobacteria; order Hyphomicrobiales; family Phyllobacteriaceae; genus Mesorhizobium; species Mesorhizobium sp. M1348. The sequence goes on from NZ_JAMYLH010000025.1 coordinate 58,809, forward strand.
CGGAGGGCGTCGAGCCGAAGGACGTCTATTCGATGGGCCGGCAGAACTGGTTTTCATCCGTCGGCGACGAGCATCGCCATGTACGCGAAAAGATCGGCATTTTCGACCAATCGTCGTTTGCCAAATACGAAATGACCGGAGTGGACGCGCTGAAGGCGCTGGACTGGATCTGCGCCAACGACGTCGCCAAGCCGGTCGGCCGGCTGACCTACACGCAGCTCCTCAACACGCGCGGCGGCATCGAGGCCGATTTGACCGTGGCGAGGCTCGGTGAGGAGAAATTCTACATCGTCACCGGCACCGGTTTCCGCACGCATGATTTCTCCTGGATTGCCGATCATATCGGCAGAGAGTTCGACGTGACGCTGACCGACGTCACCGAGGATTTCGGCACATTGTCGCTGATGGGGCCGCGTGCCCGCGACGTGCTGTCAGCGGTGACCGATGCCGACGTCTCGAACGCCGCCTTTCCGTTCGGCCATGTTCGCGAGATCGCCATTGCCGGCCACGCCGTCCGGGCGCTGCGCGTCACCTATGTCGGCGAGCTCGGCTGGGAACTGCATGCGCCGATCGCGGCGACGGGCGAGGTTTTCGACGCGCTGATGGCGGCGGGCGCTGTCCACGACATCCGCCCGGTCGGCTACCGGGCGCTGGAATCGCTGCGGCTGGAAAAAGGCTACCGCGCCTGGGGCGCCGACATCACACCCAACGACACGCCGCAGGAGGCCGGCCTCGGCTGGGCGGTGAAGCTCAGGAAGAACACCGATTTCCTCGGCCGGCGGGCGCTTGAAAAGCTCGATGGCTCCACGCTCAGGAAACGTTTTGCCGGCTTCACTGTCGAGGATCCGGATGTCGTCCTGCTCGGGCGCGAGACCATCCTGCGCAACGGCGAGGCGGTCGGTTATCTCACCAGCGGCGGCTATGGCTACACCATCGGCACGAACATCGGTTACGGCTATGTGCGCAATGCCGATGGCGTCAGCGATGATTTCCTCACCTCCGGCGATTACGAGCTGGTGGTGGCAATGGAACGGACGCCGGCTAAGATCCACCTCGAGCCACTTTACGATCCGACGGGGGCAAAGGTGAAGGCCTAGAGCCTTCCGGTTTCAGCCTCAGTTCACGATGAGCACCAGCCCCCGGCTCGGCACCGTATCGGCCTCGCCCGGCATCGAGACATAGGGCGGCGTCTCCTCGGCGCGGGTGACGGTGCCTTGCGCCTCGAGCTCGGCGATCCGGGCGGCAAACCCGGCATCCCACAGTGTGTTCTTTACCGTCAGCACGATCACCCCGCCCGGCCGGCAGATGCGGATCAGCTCGTCCAGACCCTCGGCCCCGACATGGCCGGACGTGAAGACGCCGGCTGAGATGATCCCGACGTAGGCATCGTCCACGAAAGGCAGCGGTCCGCCAAGCGCCAGGCAGTGCAGCGCCGAATAGACGCCTTTGCGCGCAGCTTGCGCCAGCATGCCTTCCGAGATGTCGAGGGCCTCGACCTGCGGATAACCGGTGATGGCAAGCCATTCGCCGATGAGCCCGGTGCCGGCGCCGGCATCGAGCAGAGGTGCCGCGCCGCGCGGCAGATGGCGGGCCAGCAAGGCAAGGCAGATGGTCGGATGGCGATAGCCGGCCGCCGACATGTCGGCGTCATAAGTGCCTGCCCAGCTGTCGTAGAGCGCCGCGACGTCTTCCGGTCGCTTCGCCGCATAGGCTGCGGCGAGCGCGCTCTGCTGTTTGCTATCCGTCATCGCTTTCCGTCGCCTGGTATCGATCCGCAACGCGATCATAGCCAAACGGCGAAAACTGTGGAACCGTCGTCGTCGCAATAACACGGGGAAAGGAGCGAAAGCCATGGCGGATGACCAGGCACGCGCCGCACTTGCGGCCATTCCGATGCTGGCCGGCTATGACGGTCCGCTGGAACGGCTCGGTGGCCTCACCAACCTCGTCTTCAGGGGGAAAGATTTCTGCCTGCGCATTCCCGGCAAGGGTACCGAGGAATACATCAACCGCGCCAACGAGGCAGTGGCGGCGCGGGAGGCGGCGAAGGCCGGCGTCAGCCCGGAAGTGCTGCATGTCGATGCCGAGACCGGCGTGCTGGTGACCCGCTTCGTTGCCGGCGCCGAGACGATGTCGCCGGAAAAGTTCAAGACCCGACCGGGCAGCCCGGCACGCGCCGGCAAGGCCTTTCGCAAGCTGCACACATCCCGCGCGGTGTTCCCCTTCCGCTTCGAGCTGTTTGCGATGATCGACGACTATCTGCAGGTGCTGTCGACCAAGGATGTCGCTCTGCCTTCCGGCTATCACGATGTGGTCCGCGAGGCGGAGGCAGTGCGCTCGGCACTTGCCGCTCATCCTTTGCCGCTCGTCGCCTGCCACTGCGACCCGCTATGCGAAAACTTTCTCGACACGGGCGACAGGATGTGGATCGTCGACTGGGAATATTCCGGGATGAACGATCCGCTCTGGGATCTCGGGGACCTCTCGGTCGAAGGGCAATTCGACGCCGCGCAGGAGGAGGAAATGATGCTGACCTATTTCGGCGGCGAGCCGAGACCGGCAGAGCGCGGCCGCATCGTCATCTACAAGGCGATGTGCGACCTGTTGTGGACGCTGTGGGGCTTGATCCAGCTTGCCAACAAAAATCCGGCCGACGACTTTCGCGCCTATGCCGACGGCCGGTTTGCGCGCTGCAAGACGCTGATGGAGACGCCGGAATTTTCGCGGCATCTCGCAGCGGTGCGCCGGGGTTAATTCACACCCTTCGGCACGTTTTCTGGCGGCACGGTGTCGACCACCTTCTGGCGGTGGAAGATGAACAGGCCGGCCAGCACGACGATGGCCGAGCCGATCAGGATGCGCGGCCCAGGCACATCGCCGAAGAAGGCGAGGCCGAAGACCACTGCCCACAATAGCAGGCTGTAATGCAGCGGCGCCAAGGTCGAGGCCGGCGCCAGCTTCAACGCCCTGGTGATCATCAGATGCGCGCCGCAGGAGACGATACCGAGAAGCAGCATGGCGCCGAAATCGAGCGAGGACGGCGTCTTCCAGGTGCCGATGGTCAACGCAGCGCCGACCAGCAGCGTGCCGATGGTCTGCCAGGTCACAAGCGCCGTGTCGCTGGTGCCGCGCAGGCGCCGATTGAGGATGATGGCGAAGGCAAAGGAAATGCTGCCGGCGAGCGCGAACATCGAGGACAGCGAGAACGCGGCCGAAGACGGCTTCAGCATGATCAGCACGCCGCAGAAACCGACCAGGATCGCCGCCCAGCGGCGCCAGCCGACCCTTTCGCCGAGCAAAAAGTGCGACAGCGCCGCCACATAGATCGGCCCGGCCATGTAGAAGCTCATCACATCGGCGAGCGGCAGATAGACGACCGCCGCGTAGAACAGCGCCGTGTCGAGCGTCGTCATCACCACGCGCAGCAGCTGCAGCTCCGGCCGCTCCATACGAAACAGCTTGGCCGCACCCTGATGTGCAATCATCGGCCCGAGTATGAAAAAAGCGCCGATCGAGCGGATCAGCACGACCTGGCCTACGGAAAAACTGGCGACCAGCCACTTGCCCATCGCGTCGTTCAGCGCAAACAGGAAATCGCCGGCGAGCATCAGCAGGATACCGGCCAGCAGCACGTTCCTGATCGTTGAGTTCTGGGCTGCGGGCTGCGCCATTCCGTTACCGGTTCCTTGCCGTGGATACGGTGACCCGCGTCGTAGTCGCAAGCGGTGGCCGTGACGAGGCGGAAATCAAGAATTCGGTAAGACCAGCGCCGGAAATCGGCTGGACTAAGCGTGGCGCCGGTTCACCGTGCCCGGCCTTCCGGCGATCGAAAGCCGCGTGTCCTGCCGGCTGCGCTCGGCCACCACCTTGCCCCTGGCAATGACGCAGAGACGCTCGGGGCGCAGGCGCAGCGCCTCGACCGGATTGCCGGCATCGAGAACGACCAGGCTGGCGCGCTTGCCGACGGCAAGGCCAAGGTGGTCGAGGCCCATGATGGCGGCATTGACGTTGGTGACCATGTCGAAACAGCGCGCCATCTCGGCCGGGCTCGACATCTGCGCGACATGCAGGCCCATGAATGCGACGTCGAGCATGTCTGCCGTGCCCAGCGAATACCAGGGGTCGAGCACGCAATCCTGGCCCCAGCCGACGCGGATCCCATGCGCCAGCATTTCCTTGACCCGCGTCAGGCCGCGGCGCTTGGGAAAGGTGTCGTGGCGGCCCTGCAGCATGATGTTGATCAGCGGATTGGGGATCGCCGAAACGCCGGCCTCGGCAATCAGCGGCAACAGCTTCGAGACGTAGTAATTATCCATCGAATGCATCGAGGTGAGGTGCGAGCCGGCCACTCTGCCCTGCAATCCCAGGCGCTGCGTCTCATAGGCTAGTTGCTCGATGTGGCGGGACAGCGGATCGTCAGTCTCGTCGCAATGCAGGTCGACCATCAGGCCGCGCTCGGCCGCGATCTCGCAGAGCTCGGTGACGGAGCGCGTGCCGTCGGCCATGGTGCGCTCGAAATGCGGGATGCCGCCGACGACATCGACGCCCAGGTCGAGCGCGCGGACGGTGTTCTGGTGCGCTGTCGGCGAGCGATAGAGCCCGTCCTGCGGGAAGGCGACCAGTTGCAGGTCGATATAGGGGGCAACCGTCTTCTTCACGTCGAGCAGCGCTTCGACCGCCAGCAGGCGGTCATCACAGACATCGACATGGGTGCGGATGGCGAGCAGGCCCATCGACGCCGCCCAGTCGCAATAGGCGAGCGCACGGTCGCGCACCGCCTCGTGGGTCAGAAGCGGCTTCAGCTCGCCCCACAGCGAAATGCCTTCGAGCAGCGTGCCCGAGACATTGATGCGCGGAATGCCGAGCGAAAGCGTGGCGTCCATATGGAAATGCGGATCGACAAAGGGCGGCGAGACCAGATTGCCATGAGCATCGATCGCCGTGCCGGCGCTGACGTTCAGCTCGGGTTCTATCGCTGCGATCGTTTCGCCGACGATGCCGATATCTGCGATCCTGCCGTCGGGCAGCGTCCCGCCGCGCACCACAAGGTCGAAATCCATCTATCGCCACCTCGTTGAAGAATGATGCCTATTCCGGCACATACCGCACCGCCCCCTTGGCGGCACTTGTCGCCATCGCCGCATAGGCGCGCAAAGCCGTCGTCACCTTGCGCTTGCGCTTTTCCTCGGGCTTCCAGGCAGCCATTCCCTTGGCCTCCATCGCCGCGCGGCGGGCGGCGAGCTCCGCGTCGTCGACGGCCAGCCGGATGGTGCGGTTGGGGATATCGATCTCGATCGTGTCGCCTTCCATGACCAGTCCGATCAGCCCGCCTTCCGCCGCTTCCGGCGAGACGTGGCCGATCGACAGGCCGGAGGTGCCGCCGGAAAAACGACCGTCGGTGATCAGCGCGCAGGCCTTGCCGAGACCCTTCGATTTGAGATAGCTGGTCGGATAGAGCATTTCCTGCATGCCGGGGCCGCCACGCGGCCCTTCATAGCGGATGACGACGACATCGCCGGCCTTGATCCCGTTCGACAGGATCGCCTTGACGCTGGCGTCCTGGCTTTCGAACACCCTTGCCGGGCCGGTGAATTTCAGGATCGATTCATCGACGCCGGCAGTCTTCACGATGCAGCCGTCGAGCGCCAGATTGCCTTTCAGCACGGCAAGGCCGCCATCCCTGGAGAAAGGATGTTCGGCCGAGCGGATGACGCCGGTTTCGCGGTTCGTGTCGAGCTCGTCCCAGCGGCGATCCTGGCTGAAGGCGACCTGCGTCGGCACGCCGCCGGGTGCCGCGAGGAAGAAATCGCGGACATTTTGGCTGGTGGTGCGCGAAATATCCCAATGGTCGAGCGCTTCGCCGAGGCTCGCGGTATGCACCGTCGGCAGGTCGCGGTTGATCAGCCCGGCGCTATCCAACTGGCCGAGGATCGCCATGATGCCGCCGGCGCGGTGGACGTCCTCCATATGAACGTCTGCCTTGGCCGGAGCGACCTTGCACAGCACCGGCACCCGCCGCGAGAGCCGGTCGATGTCTTCCATGGTGAAGTCGACCTCGCCCTCATGTGCTGCGGCGAGGATGTGCAGCACGGTGTTGGTCGAGCCGCCCATGGCGATGTCGAGCGTCATGGCGTTCTCGAAGGCGCCCTTCGAGGCGATGCTGCGCGGCAGCGCGGTGTCATCGTCCTGCTCGTAATAGCGCTGGGCTAGATCGACGATCAGATGGCCGGCCTCGACGAACAGGCGCTTGCGGTCGGCATGCGTGGCCAGCGTCGAGCCGTTGCCGGGCAGCGAGAGGCCGAGCGCCTCGGTCAGGCAGTTCATCGAATTGGCGGTAAACATGCCGGAGCAGGAGCCGCAGGTCGGACAGGCCGAGCGCTCGATGGTCTTGACGTCCTCGTCGGAGATTTTGTCGTCGGCGGCCGCCACCATGGCGTCGACCAGGTCAAGCGCCTGGCTCTTGCCGGCGAGCACCACCTTGCCGGCCTCCATCGGACCGCCGGAGACGAAGACGGTCGGGATGTTGAGGCGCAGCGACGCCATCAGCATGCCGGGCGTGATCTTGTCGCAATTCGAGATGCAGACCATCGCGTCGGCGCAGTGCGCGTTGACCATGTATTCGACGGAGTCGGCGATCAATTCGCGCGACGGCAGCGAATAGAGCATGCCGTCATGGCCCATGGCGATGCCGTCATCGACGGCGATGGTGTTGAACTCCTTGGCGACGCCGCCGGCCTTTTCGATCTCGCGGGCAACCAACTGGCCGAGATCCTTCAGATGGACATGGCCGGGCACGAATTGGGTGAAGGAATTGACCACGGCGATGATCGGCTTGCCGAAATCCGAATCCTTCATCCCGGTGGCACGCCACAGGCCGCGGGCGCCGGCCATGTTGCGGCCATGGGTTGTGGTGCGGGAACGGTAGGCGGGCATTGAACTGTCCTTGCTGTCTGCGTCGCGCCCAAAGGTGCGGAAAACCGGAATTGAGCCGCAGGCCTTATAAACGCCACGCTCTGGTCTGGCCACAATTTTGCGCTGCGCCAGGGTGTGGAACGAGCGGCCAGCCAAAGACGCAGCCGGTCCAGGCCGTAAAAAAGTCAGAAGTGCTGTCGGATCGTGTTTTGCTCGAGCGTCCTTGGGCAGACGGCGGCACCGGGCATCAATCGCCAGCCGGCCGTTTTGCGAGTGAAAACAAAGCCAAAACCAGCCCGAGGAGCAAGAGAATGCAAAAGATCACCACCTGCCTGTGGTTCGAGGACCAGGCCGAGGAGGCCATGAACCATTATGTCTCCATCTTCAAGAACTCGAAGGTGCTGAGCGTGATGCGCTGGCCCAAGGGCAGCGGCGATCGTGAGGGCAAGGTGCTGATGGTCTCATTCGAGCTCGACGGCGTTCAGTTCCAGGCGCTCAACGGCGGGCCGCAATTCAAGTTCACCCAGGCAGTCTCGCTCTCCATCGACTGCAAGACGCAGGAGGAGGTCGACTATTTCTGGGACAGGCTTATCGCGGGCGGTGGCGAGCCCAGCCAGTGCAGCTGGCTGAAGGACAAATTCGGCCTCTCCTGGCAGGTTGTTCCCGAGCAGCTGCCCAGGCTGCTGCTGGACCCCGACGGGGAAAAGGCCGGCCGCGTGATGCAGGCGATGATGCAGATGACCAAGATCGACATCGCCAAGATCGAAGAGGCAGCCAAGGGGTGAACGAACGCGCTCTTGCCTTCTCCCCCCTGTGGGAGAAGGTGGATCGGCGCGAAGCGCCGAGACGGTTGAGGGGTGCTGGACGGAATGAGACGTTGCTGTTTCCTGGAACACCCCTCATCCGTCGCCTTCGGCGACACCTTCTCCCACAAGGGGAGAAGGAACGCGGCGCATCAGGCCGCTCTGTCGCGGACCTGATAATCCTTGACTGCCGCGAAGCGGATCGCCTTCCAGCGCTCGGCCTCGTAGTTGAGCGAGAAGGCGTGCTGGGCGAGGAACACCGGATCGTTGTCGAGATCGCGGGCGATGTCGCCGCGATGCGCCTCGATGAAGCGCTGGAGCTCTGCCCTGTCGTCGGCTGATATCCAGCGGCAGACGGAAAAGCGCGACATCTCGAAATCGACCGGCAGTGTGTATTCGAAGTTCAGCCGCTCTTTCAGGACATCGAGCTGCAGGGCGCCGACGACGCCGACGATGGCCGGCGAGCCGTCCTCCGGCGAGAACAATTGCACGACGCCTTCCTCGGCCATCTGGTGCAGCGCTTCCTTGAGCTTCTTAGCCTTCATGGCATCGCCGAGGCGAACGCGGCGCAGGATTTCAGGTGCGAAATTCGGCACGCCGCGAAACAGGATCTCCTCGCCCTCGGTCAGCGTGTCGCCGATGCGCAGCGTGCCGTGGTTGGGGATGCCGACGACATCGCCGGCGAATGCCTCGTCGGCGGTGACGCGGGTGCGGGCGAAGAAGAATTGCGGCGCCGACAGGCTCATCGGCTTTCCAGTGCGCACCAGCTTGGCCTTCATGCCGCGCTCGAGCTTGCCGGAGCAGACACGGACGAAGGCGATGCGGTCGCGGTGGTTGGGGTCCATATTGGCCTGGATCTTGAAGACGAAGGAGGTCATCTTGTCCTCGGTCGCCTCGACCTTGCGGCTGTCGGCCTCCTGCGCGCGCGGCGGCGGCCCATAGGCGCCGAGCGCCTCGATCAGGTCGCGCACGCCGTAATTGCGCAGCGCCGAGCCGAAATAGACCGGCGTCAAATGGCCTTCGCGGAAGGCTTCCAGATCGAGCGGGCGGCAGGCCTCGCGTGCCAGCTCCAGCTCCTCGATGAAGGCCTCCCGCTCGTTCTCCGGCAACAGGCCGGCGACCCGGTTGGAATCGGGTCCATTGACCGGCGTGCGCTCCTTTTCGGCGTCGCCCTTGCGAACCGCGTTCAGCGCCAGATGGTAAGTGCCGGAAAAGGTCTTGCCGCGGCCGATCGGCCAGGTGATCGGTGCTGTATCCAGCGCCAGCTTCTGCTCGATCTCGTCGAGGATGTCGAACGGGTCGCGGCTTTCGCGGTCCATCTTGTTGACGAAGGTGATGATCGGGATATCGCGCAGCCGGCAGACCTCGAATAGTTTCAGCGTGCGCGGCTCGATGCCCTTGGCGGCGTCGATGACCATGACGGCGCTGTCGACCGCCGACAGCGTGCGATAGGTGTCGTCGGCGAAATCCTCGTGGCCGGGCGTGTCGAGCAGGTTGAAGACGGTGTCCTCGTATTCGAAGGTCATCACCGACGTCACCACCGAAATGCCGCGCTCGCGTTCGATCTTCATCCAGTCCGACCGGGTCTGGATGCGGTCCTTCTTGGCTTTGACCTCGCCGGCAAGCTGGATGGCGCCGCCGAACAAAAGCAGCTTTTCGGTGAGCGTGGTCTTGCCGGCGTCGGGGTGGGCAATGATCGCGAAAGTGCGGCGGCGCGATACCGCTTGTTCGATGTCTTCAGCCAATTTCATGGAATCCTGTCTGTGGCGCGGGCTTCTAGCAGCGCTTTTCCGGCCTGTCGAACGGAAACACCCTTCGCCCCTCAATGCCAGATGATGCAAATGTCACTGCGGGCCGCGAGTTCAGTCACGGATCACAGCCGCTTCAGTGACCGAACCGGCATCATCCGTGCGGATGGCGAGCCACTCATAGTCGATCGAAAGCAATCCCCTTTCCGGGCCGAGGACATAGACCAGGCTCCAATCGGAAAACTTGTCGGTCTCAGGCGGCGGGCCGAGCGCCGCAAGGACTTCTGCGCGCGATTTCCCAACCAACCACCCGGTCAGCACCAGGCTGTCGGCGATGCGATGGCGTTTATGCAAGGGATCATACCAGCTGTAGTCACCGACTTGCCACCACGATCGAATGAACGGCAGTGGGCCGAAGAAAACGGCATAAGCGATCATGACCATGGCAGTGCCAAGAGCCAGACCTCGCGTCCAGCGGCGCAAACGAGCCCTTTGTGGCTGGGGCATGATTTCTGGTCGGGAACTCAACAGCGGAAGCTTTCTCGCAAAGACAATGTCATCGACCGTTTCGAGAACGGAACACCACGACGCACCAAGGGTGAGCATGTATCACGACGGCAGGAGGGTATGAAGTCCTGCCGTTTAAGGTGGAGGCCGTGAGCAAAGACATCCTCGTCATCGGCGCTTCCATCGCCTGGAACCTGAGTGCAGAGCTGTCGACCTCTCCGGCTGCCGCGGTCTCCGGTTCACGTCCCAACGTCAGGCCGGTTCGGCGGCATGGCTCTCGAAGGCCACCTCGGGAATCCACTCGGCAATTGCGGCGCCGATCCTGTCGGCATGGTCCTCCTGCAGATAATGCGCGCCGGGTCCGAGATCGATCAACCGGCAGTTCTTCAGGCCCGCCGCGAATTCCCGTGCCGCCTGCGGCGAGACGACGGCGCCCGGATCGCCTGAGAAAAGCAGCTTCGGGTAGGCGGAAAGCCGGAGCGCCCGATGGTCGTGCTCGCTGATGGCGGCGACATCGGCAGGCTGACCTTCGATCGGCAGGTCGCGCGGCAGCCGCAGGATCGGCTTGCGCGATTGCGGCGTCGGGAACGGCGCCCGGTAGGCGGCCATTTCCTCATCGCTCATCGTGCGCAGCACAGCGGCCGGCAGCACCTTTTCGACGAAGACGTTGTCTTCCAGGACAAGCTTTTCACCGACGCCCGGCGTGCGCATTGCCTTGAACAATTCGCGCGCCTGCGGACGCTGGTGAAAATCGTCCCAGTTCTCGAAGGGGCGGATGAATTCCATGAAGGCGAGGCCGAGGATCCGCTGCGGCCGCCGGGCCGCGAGATGGAAGGCGAGTGCGGTGCCCCAGTCCTGCGCGACGACCACCATGTCGGTGATGCCAAGCGTCTCGATGAAGGCGTCGAGATAGCGGACGTGGTCGAAGAAGCGATAGTCGATGTCCGGCTTGCCGGACTGGCCATAGCCGATCAGGTCGGGCGCGATGCAGCGGCCGCACGGCGCCACATGCGGGATGATGTTGCGCCAGATGTAGGACGACGTCGGGTTGCCGTGCAGGAAGAGCACAGTCGGACCGGCCGTGCCTGCCTCGACATAGGAGATGGTGGAATCGAGTACCGCGACTTGCGAGCGCGGCAACATTGTGCGGGATTGCTGCTTTTCGAGTTTCGGGTTCATCGGATCAGCTCCTTTTTGCGAAGACTGTTTTGAAAACGATGTTCTTGAAACGCTCGAGCGGTTCGGGACTGCGCTCCACCTTCATGCGCAGCATCGCGCCTTGCCAGGAACTCAAAAGGAAATCGGCGAGATCCTCGGCATCGAACGCGTCGGTGATATCGCCGGCCGCCTGGCCCTCGGCGATGCACTCGGCGAAGGGCTTGCGCCAGCGTTCGAAAATGGCGACGAGTTGCAGCCTCAGCGCCTCACTGTGAGCCGCCGTCTCGAGGCTGAGATTGCCAATCATGCAGCCCCGTGCCCAATTATGCGCCTCCAGCTTCGACGTGATGATTTCGAGGTAGCGGCGCAAGCGCCCGACCGGGGGCGTGCCGTCCCGGGCGAGGGCCTGCTCCACCAAACCGCTCACATAGGCGAAATAGCGGTCCAGCACCTCGCCGGTGAACGCCTCCTTGGATGCAAAATGATTGGTGAAGGACCCCGGGCGGGCATCGGCCGCGGCGACGATGTCGCGCACACCGGCGGCCGAATAGCCGGAATTCCAGATGGTTTTGAAACCGGCGTCGAGGAGTTTTTCGCGAAGTGAATGTCTAGCCATCGCGATACAATACGTACGTACGTATTAAAGTCAAGAGGCATATTTTGATACCGCGCGCTCTTGGCAGAACCCACGGGCAATGGCATCGCAGTGGTGGCGTTGGACCGAGGAGTGAAGCATGACAGCGGCGAAAGAAGTGATTGTCATCGGCGCCGGCATCATCGGCGCCTCCATCGCCTGGCACCTGACCAGGGCCGGAGCAAAGGTGACGGTCATTGCCGGCAGCGGCGCCGGCGGCGTCGCGACACCGAATTCCTTTGCCTGGATCAATGCCAGTTGGGGCAATCCGGAGGTCTATTTCCGGCTGCGCATTCGGTCGATGGCCGAATGGACGCGATTGGCGAACGAGGTGCCCGGCATCCCGTTGCAATGGTGCGGTGGCCTGTGCTGGGACCTGCCACGTGCTGAGCTCGAAGCCTATGCGGCCGAGCATTCCGCCTGGGGCTACGGCATCGAGCGTGTCGACCGTGCCGGAGCGGCGCGCATTGAGCCCAATCTGACCGAGCTTCCCGATTTCGCCCTTTATGTGCCTGGGGAAGGCGTTGCCGAGCCGGTCGCTGCCACGCAAGCACTGCTCGCCGACGCCGAACGGCGCGGCGCGCGGCTGCTGACGGGAGTTACCGCGACCGCGCTTGTGCAGGCCAACGGCAGGATTGCCGGCGTCGATACATCCGGCGGGCGGATTGCTGCCGACGAGGTGGTGATCGCGGCCGGAGCCGGCTCTCCGGCACTAGCGGCAACAGCCGGGATAGAACTGCCGATCGAGACGCCACCCGGCCTGATCGTGCATTCGCGCCCCACCGAAAAGCTGCTCAACGGCCTGGTCATCGGCGACCGCCTGCATATGCGCCAGACGGCGGAAGGCCGCGTCATCGCCGGCTCGGATTTCGGCGGCGCCGATCCCGGCATGGATGCCGAGGCAACTGCCCGCGAGTTATTTGCGGCGATGAAGGCGATGCTGCGCGGCGCGGACGGGCTGGAACTCGATTTCCACACGGTTGGCTACCGGCCGACGCCGATCGATGGCTTTCCGATCATTGGCCGCGCCGAAGGCACGAGCGGCATCTACCTCGCCGTCATGCATTCCGGCATCACGCTGGCACCGGCCGTCGGCCTGTTCGCTGCCCGCGAAATCCTCGACGGCGAGCGCGATCCGCTGCTTGATCCCTACGGGCTGGCGCGGCTTACTCAATAACCGGGCGGGCGGCGAAAGCCGCTGGTTAGCGGGTCGATTGCCCTGGCGATCCCGAGCAGGCGCGACTCCGACCAGCGTTTGCCAACAAGCTGTAGTCCGATGGGCAGGCCATTGCTGTCCTGTCCGCAGGGCAGCGACAGTGCGGGGTGGCCGCTGTAGTTGAACACCGCACCATAGGCCGGCAGCATCCAGTAGCTTTGCTCCCTGCCGTCGACCTCGATCGGCGTTCCCGGCTCGCAATGCGGGAAGGCGGTGACCATGGCGACGGGGCACAACAAGGCGTCGCAGCCGTCCAAGAACCGTTCCCACGCCAGGATGGAGCGGTCGCGGCGGGCGAGCGCCTCGAACCAGCGCGCGACCGGCGTCGGCTTCTCCGGTGGTCCAGGCTGCGCCGCCTCCAGCATCATGCCGATCAGCGCACCGCTTTGCTCCAGGTCGTCGTGCAGGTCGAGCTTCGGCAATTCGGCTTCCTCGACGATGGCGCCCGCAACCTGAAGCTCTTTTGCCAGACTTTCGACCGCCGCGCTGATCTCGCCGGCCACCGGAAAGCCCGGAAAGGACGGCGCGACGGCAATGCGCAAATTTTTGAGATCCAGTTCCTGCAGGCCTTCGAGCGGTACCGGCGCAAGGTCGGTATCGCTTCCATCCGGCCCGGCAATGAGGCCGTAGATCAACGCCAGGTCCTCGACGCTGCGTGCCATCGGTCCGAGGCAGGAGATCAGCCGCACGCTGCGCGGCGCCCCGCCTGGATCGGGGAAAGCACCGGCGAGCGAGACGCGGTGCTCGGTTGGCTTGACGCCGTAGATGCCGCAAAAGGCAGCGGGCAGCCGGATCGAATCCTGCATGTCGGTGCCGACCTCGAACGGCGTCATTCCGGCGCTGAGCGCCGCCGCCGCACCGCCACTGGAGCCGCCGGCGGTGCGCTGGAGGTTCCAGGGGTTGCCGGTGCGGCCGAACAGCGGATTGCCCGACTGCCAGTCACCGAGCATTGTCGCCACGTTCGTCTTGCCCACCAATATGCCGCCTGCCGCCTTCAGCCGGGCAACGACCGGACTGTCTGCTCTCGGGGCATAGTCGGCGAAGGCCGGGAAGCCGACGGTGGTTCTCATGCCAGCGGTTTCGTGCGTGTCCTTTAGTGTGAATGGCACACCGTGCAGCGGCCCAAGTGCCTCGCCGCGCGCCTGCGCTTCGTCGGCCTTGCCGGCGCGTTGCCGCGCACCGTCCCGATCGAGGATTACGACGGCATTGACCGCCTCATTGTGCCTGTCGATCTGCGCCAGGTGCTCGTCCAGCACCTCTATTGCGGAAACCGTACGGTCGCGGATGGCCGCGGCCAGTTTGGTGGTCGACGAAAAGACGATATCCATCCTGAATGCTCCGGGCTATCGCGCCGCGCTCCTCAAAATGGCGGATTGCGGCGCGGCTTCAAGCCTGGCTCGGCATTTCGACGACGGCGGCGCTTGATCGGGATTGCGCTGCCGGGATCCGTTGAGGGTCGGCGCTGTCCAGCGGCCTCGCCGCGATCGGCACCTCTACGGCTTACCGTCCCCTGTTGTGCGTCCGCTCGTAGAGCTCACGGATGATGCCGCTTGCCGTGGTCTCGAACAGAAACGGCAAGAAAGCGTGAACGAGCGCGGCAAAAGCCGCCATGAACAATCGCGACGAGAACCATGCAGCGAAAGCCATATGGCCGAAATAGCTCTCGCCGACCGCGGCCGGGTGAGAGGTGAAAAGTCTTGCGAGCCGTGCTGTCATGTCGATCCCTCCTGCCGGCATGAAGAGCCGGCCATGAATATCCTGCCACGGCTGTTCGGTTGATCGGTCTCAAATTGTCCTTGTATCAAGCCAAGTTTTGGGACAATCATCCCACATGATGCCGGAAATCGACGAAATAGACCGGAGATTGCTGGCCGAGCTGCAACGCGACGGAACTCTGTCCGTCGACCAGCTCTCGGCAAGAATATCGCTGTCGCGCAATGCCTGCTGGCGCCGGGTCAAGCGGCTGGAGGAAGACGGCGTCATCACCGGTCGGGTGGCGCTGGTCGACGCCGACAAGCTTGGACTCGGCCTTTCGGTGTTTATCATGATCCGCACCTCGAACCACGATCCCGACTGGCTGCAAAGATTCCGGGCGGCGGTGACCGGCTTTGCCGAGATCACCGGCGCCTACCGCATGTCCGGCGATCTCGACTATGTCCTGCGCGCCCGCGTCGCCGATGTGAAGGCCTATGACCGGCTCTACCAGCGGCTGATCGCCAAGGTGGCGCTGTCGGACGTTTCGGCCTCCTTCGTCATGGAGGAGATCAAGGAGACCACGGTCGTTCCGATGGAACTGCGCTGAAGCGGAACTGTGCTGAAAGAAAGCCGTTGATAGCATTGCCGCCGAGTTGACTGAACCGGCGTTCGCGACGATAGGATCAGCCTCATGCGCGCAGCACTTTATCCCTCCTCCGTCATCGGTCCGGCTGTCGGCTTCGTCAGGCTACCGCATGGCGAGGGGTTGCCGCTACCCGCCTATGAGAGCTCGGGCGCCGCCGGCATGGACCTGCGCGCCGCCGTCCCGGACGACAGGCCGCTTTTGATCCTGCCGGGAAAGCGCGCGCTGGTGCCGACCGGGCTGGTCCTGGAAATTCCCGAGGGCGTCGAAGGCCAGGTCCGGCCGCGTTCCGGCCTTGCCTTCAAGCACGGGCTCACCTGCCTCAACACGCCCGGCACCATCGACAGCGACTATCGCGGCGAGGTCAAGGTGCTGCTGATCAATCTCGGCGACGAGGATTTCGCGGTAACGCGCGGCATGCGGATCGCCCAGATCGTCTTCGCCCCGGTGACGCAGGCGACGGTCGAGGAGCGCACATTGGCCGGCGGTACAACGCGCGGCTCGGGCGGCTTCGGATCGACCGGCACGGCCTGATGAGCGCTGCGAAATGAAGATACCCAAACTCGTCATCTTCGATTGCGACGGGGTTCTGGTCGACACCGAGAACCTGGCCAACCGGCGCCTCGCCGAGTGGCTGACTGCGGCCGGCTTTCCGGCCAGCTTTGAATATTGCCGCAAGAATTTTTCCGGCCGCAGCATGGTCTCTGTGCAGAAGGAAGTCGAGGCGACCGGCGTCAGCCTCGGCGCCGATTTTGTCGAGCGCTGGAACGCCGGCCTGCCGGACCTGTTCGCGCATGGCGTCGAGGCCATCCCCTACGTTCGCGAGTTCATCGAAACCGTGCACGCCGCCGGCATCGCCACCTGTGTCGCCTCATCGGCACGGGTATCGAAAATGCACATCACACTCGGCCAGACCGGGCTGCTGCCGCTGTTCGAGCATGCGCTGTTCAGCTCGACCATGGTCTCGCGCGGCAAGCCGTTCCCCGACCTCTTCCTGCATGCGGCAGCGACGATGGGCTTCGCGCCCGCCGACTGTATCGTCATCGAGGACAGCGTCGCTGGGACGGCAGCCGGCATCGCCGCCGGCATGCGCGTCTATTCCTACCGCGGCGACCCGCTTTCCGACCGTGACGGACTGAGCGAAGCCGGCGGCATCCTGTTCGACGACATGCGCGAACTGGCCGGGCTGGTGCCGATCCACTAATCGGGCCTTTGTTCAAGCTGCGCTGTATGTTGCAGCTGCTTGTGCTAGCTTGCGCGCGCCCGACATAACGAGCGCGCGCATGACCTTCTCCCTGGTTCGGTTCCTCTTTGCCTGCCTGCTGCTGCCTTGTCTCTGGACGACGGCCAGCGCTGAGGCCGTCAGCTCCCCGGAGCTCGGCAGCGCCGTCTCCGGCCACGGCGATGTCACCTATCTCGACCTCGCCAGGATGGTCATTCCAGATCTGGCCGCGGACAAGGACGGCTTCTACCGGGGTTCGATGCCGATCGAGATGCGTCACATCGCTGGACCGGACTACGGCGGCTCGCCGCCGGCGGTGTCGGGTCTTTCCAATGCCGGCGTGCTCGGCATCAAGGCCGGCGGCAAGGAGCGGCTGACCATGCTGTTCGACCTTGGCGACTCGCCTGACAGTGCCGAGGGCTATGCCGTGCTGGCGCTCTACGACGTCACCGGCAAGCCGGCCCTGCTCGACGCCGTCAATGTCGCCGTCGACCGCATCACCTATCTTCGCGATCCGGGCACGCTGCCGATCGGGCCTGGTGACGACGCCATCATCAGCATGAGCATGCATTTCAATTCGAGCCAGGGCTATGGGATCACGCCGCTGATCATGGTCCGTAACGACAGGTTCGAGCTGATCGACACGATCTATACGTTCGACGAAAACCTCTGCACTCATAGGAGGACGCAAAATGCGGCGTTCCAGGCGGTCGCCGACGGCCAGCCCTATGCAGCCATCAAGGTCACGGTGACCGACGCGGCGCTACCGGGGGAAGAAAGCTGCGACGGCCAGCCGCCGCCAGAGGCGTCTTCGCGCGACATTTCCGTCACCTATCATTGGGACAAAAACGCTTCGCACTACGTCAAGGATTCCGATGCGCTGGACCGATTGGCAGATGAGAACGCCAAACGCTTCTGAGCCAACCGCATTTGTTTGCCCGGCGCGTTCCGCCGGGCTAGAATTTGCCTCACATTCTGCACTGGAGGGGAGCATCCATGGACAAGGGCAAGATTTTTCGCGACCTGCATGCCTCGATCTTCGTCATGGCCAATTCCTGGGACGTCGGCACGACCAAGCTCTTGGCCTCGTTCGGCTTCAAGGCGCTGGCGACGACCAGCGCCGGCTTTGCCTTTTCGCGCGGCCTGCCCGATGGCGCGGTGACGTTCGAGGCGATGATCCATCATTGCCGTGAAGTGTCGGCGGCGACCGGGTTGCCGGTTTCGGCCGACCTCGAAAAGGGCAAGGGCGACAGCGCGACAAGTGCCGGCGAAACCATCTTCGCCGCCGAGGCGGCAGGCCTCGCCGGCTGCTCGATCGAGGACCATACCGGCGAGCCCGACAAGCCGATCTATGATTTTGCGCATGCCGTCGAGCGCGTCGCGGCGGCGGCGGAAGCGGCACGGGCACTGAAACGCGATTTCGTCTTCACCGCGCGGGCCGAGAATTTTCTGTGGGGCAAGCCCGACCTCGACGATACGATCAAGCGGCTGCAGGCCTTCGAGAAGGCCGGCGCCGACGTACTCTATGCACCGGGGCTGGGCGACATCGAGATGGTGCGAACCGTCTGCTCGGCCCTGACCAAGCCGGTCAACGTCATGGCCAGGCCCGGCTTCACCATCGCCGACCTGGCCATGGCGGGAGTAAAGCGCGTCTCGCTCGGCCCATGGCTCACCAATTTCGCCTTCGGCATGCTGGAGACCGCGGCGCGCGAGATCCAGCAGGACGGCACCTTCGGCTTCACCCGCGCCGCCATGCCGTTCGGCAAGCTGCAGGCGCTGTTTGCCAAATCGTCAGCCTAGGTCGGGCCCGGCGAATGACGCTCACCGTCGTCGACATGCACACCGGCGGCGAGCCGCTGCGGATCGTCACCGGCGGCTACCCCGACATTCCCAAGGGCACGATCCTCGAAAAGCGTGCCTATGTGCGCGACCATCTCGATCATCTCAGAAAGATCCTGATGTTCGAGCCGCGCGGCCATTACGACATGTATGGCGCGCTGCTGGTGGAGCCCGACCTGCCGGGCGCCGACCTCGCCGTGCTGTTCATGCACAATGAGGGCTATTCGACGATGTGCGGCCACGCCATCGTCGCGCTCGGCCGCTACGCCGTCGAGGAGCGGCTGGTGGCGCCACGCGAGCCGCTGACGACCGTCAACATCGAGGCGCCATGCGGGCTGATTTCGGCTGCGGTCGAGGTAAGGGATGGCAAGGCCGGTGCGGTGTCCTTCGAAAGCGTGCCGGCGTTTCTGTTCGCCCGCGACCGGCGGATCGAGCTGCCAGGCTATGGTCCGGTCGGCTTCGACATCGCTTATGGCGGCGCCTTCTATGCGCTCGCCGACTGCCGCCAGTTCGGGCTGGAATTCGGCAGGAACCGGGTGCGCGATTTCGTCGATGCAGCGACCGCGCTGACCAATAAGCTCAAGGCCGAATTGCCGCTGTCGCATCCCGACCATGCCGATCTCGCCTTTCTCTACGGCACCATCCTCACCGACGGACAGGATGCGTTCTCCGATACGCCGACCAAAAACATCTGCGTTTTCGCCGAAGCCGAGGTCGACCGTTCGCCGACCGGCTCGGGAGTCACCGCGCGGCTGGCGGCCATGCACGCCAAGGGGCAAATCGAGATTGGCCGGACGCGGCTGTTCGAGAGCATCGCCGGCTCGCGCTTTTCCGGTGCGGTCGCGCGCACGGCCACAGCCGGGCCGCATGACGCCATCATCGCCCGCGTCGGCGGCCGTGCCTACTACTCAGGGCGGGCCGAATTCATTGTCGAGGACGACGACGAACTGGGGCGCGGCTTTCTGCTGCGCTAAGGCGTGTTGATGTTCAACTGCCGGCGAACGGCGGTGCCTCGAGCCCAGGACAAAAGGGCCGGATGCAGCTGTTCAACGCCGCGATGCTCGTGGGTCACGGCATGGATCCTAGGGTCTTCGCCGCGTCGCTTCGCTCTTGCTCCGCCCTAGGATGACGAAATGAGGGAGGCCGCAGCTAACTTCCAAGGGTTGTGATTTGCCGTCCGCTACCACCCTCTACACTGCGACGCAACGGCCAATCTCCGACGTCCGCGACTTGTCTTGAACCCCCGCGCCTTCGTCATCCTAGGGCGGAGCAGGAGCGAAGCGATGTCGCGGAGACCCTAGGATCCATGCCGTTACTATGGCTGAAGAGTGCAGCGCTTCTGTGCGCCGGACTTGCACCAACAAGGGCGGTCAGCTCCCTTCCCGTGCCGAGATCGCCTTGTGAAGATGCACCATCATGGCGGCGGCGAACAGCGGCGTCAGAAGATTGAGCAGCGGCACGGCCAGGAAAGCCGCGACCACCAGACCGGCGAGGAACACGGTGACAGCGTGCTTTCTGCGCAGCGCCTTGGCCTCAGCCTCCGGGCGAAAGCGCATGGCGGCGAACTCGAAGAACTCGCGCCCGAGCAGATAGCCGTTGACGATGAAGAAGGCGGCAATGTTGATGCCGGGCACCAGGAGAAGCAGCAGGGCGACGATATTGCCGAGGATGACGACGCCGAAGAACCTGATCGCCAGCACCAGCGAGCGCAGCGCCGGCACGGCGCGGCCGGGCGGATCGTTGGGATAATCGGTGCGCTCGACCACTTCGGCGACGTCGTCGAGGAACAGGCCGGCGATGATCGCCGTCACCGGCGCGATGAGCAGCGCCAGCCCCAGCGCAAGGCCGATGCCGGCGACGACGGCGCCCAGCCATCCGGCCCAGGAGGGAAGGGCGGGCAGCCATGCATCGATCCACGGCCAGGCCAGCCATTCGAACAGCCCCTTGATCCCGAACCAAAGCGCCGCCAGCGCCAGCAAGGTCAGCCCCAGCGTCTTCACGAACACGGAACGGAATTCGGGCGAGAACAGCCGGCTCAAGGCGGCGCGGGCGGCGTCGAGGATCACGGCGTTTCCAATCCCATGTCAAACGTGCCCGTGGCTGATATCTCCGAATAGGCGGAGATCGCCCAAGTCGCAAGCGCGGCTTCCTAGCGCGCGACCTTCGCCTGGGGAATGGTCATCGCCGCCACGCCGGCGACGACCAGGGCCATTCCCCACCATGCGCTCGGACCAAGGCTTTCGCCAAGGAACACGGCTCCGATAGCAACGCCGATCGGCACCCGCAGATAGGCTTTCGAGGTGGTGCCGACGGAACCCAGCGTATGGAGGAGGCGGAAATAGATTGAGAAGGCCAGCGCGGTTGAAAACACGGAAAGCCCGAGCAGCGCAAGGATCGAGGTCGTCGATGGCGCCAGCGTCCATGGCTGATCGAACGCAAGGCTCAAGGGGATCAGCATCGCGGCGCCGCAGAGCATCGAACCGGCGGCCGGCACCATCGGGTCGAGCCCCCTGAAGCCGCGACCGAAAACGGCAGCGCCGGCATAGCAGATCGTCGCCGCGACCACGGCAAGTTGCGGCAACAATTGCTGTCTGAGGCCGCCTAGCGCCGGGACGCCGATGACGAGGCATATTCCGGCGATTCCCGCCCCGACGCCGAACAGCTTGCGCATGGTCGCCGGTTCATGGCGGGTGATGAGGGCGGTCAGCAAGAAGGTGAAGATCGGCGAGGTCGCATTCAGGATCGTGGCCAGCCCGGCATCCAGCGAGCGCTCGGCCGAAGCGATCAGCGTGAACGGCACGACGCTGTTGAGGCATGCCTGGAATGCAAACCGGCGCCAGCTTGCGGCATCACCCGGCAAGGCCAGCCCGCGCCAGCGGATCAGGGCGAGCAGGATGCCACCCGCGATCAGGGTTCGCGCGGCGATCAGCGTCACCGGCGGGATCGTCGCGACGCCGATCTTGATGAAGCTGTAGGATGCGCCCCACAGCACCGCCAATACGACGAGCAGCACCAGCTCGATCCTCGTGTCGGTTTTCATGGACATGGCCGGCTGGAACCTCTGGGCATCGCTCATCTCAGCCATGCTTGTAAGCCAGGCACGCGGGAAATGCTTCGGCCGCCATCCAACGATGGTCGCTATGCTGACATTCGTCGGATCGCGGCATTGTCGACTAGGCAAAGCCGCATCAAACCGCTAGACCCGCCCGCGCCCGGCGTGGCAGAAAGCCGGTAGTTTTTTGGCGGAGACATGAATTGATGCCGGACTATGACGTGCTTTGTATCGGAAATGCCATCGTCGACATCATCGCCCAGTGCGACGAGGCGTTCCTGGAGACCAACGGCATCATCAAGGGCGCGATGAATTTGATCGACACGCGGCGCGCCGAACTGCTCTACAGCCGCATGGGCCCGGCCATCGAAGCCTCGGGCGGCAGCGCCGGCAACACGGCGGCGGGCGTCGCCTCCTTCGGCGGCCGCGCCGCTTTCTTCGGCAAGGTCTCCAA